>JBIKSN010000067.1:0-12718 GCA_044348585.1 Flavipsychrobacter sp. | reverse complement strand
GAGCTATGGTGGCATATACCCGGGCTGGACACCCCGCCCCGATGCACCTGTAGTGAAGCTGATGTCTGAACTATACAAAGAGATGTTTGGCGAACCGGCGCACGTAAACGCGGTACACGCGGGCTTGGAATGTGGTATACTGGGCACTAACTATCCCGGCATGCAGATGATCTCCTTCGGCCCCAACATTACCGGCGCACACTCTCCCGATGAGCGTGTACAGATATCGTCGGTGCAGAAGTACTGGAAATACCTGCTGGAGACGCTCAAGCGGATCCCAGAGAAGAAATAAGATATCCTCACCTCGCAGCAGCCTGACCCCAAACCGTCAGGCTGCTTCTTTATTAGTAGAGGGTACACCACGATTTGTGATACTTTTACACCCTGTCAGCACCCATGCAGCAAACAGCGAACCATACGGCTACGATTAAGGCCGAGGCCATGCGCCTTGGCTTTTCGGCATGTGGTGTGGCCAAGGCCGTGCGCCTGGACGATGATGCCCGACGGCTGGAACAATGGCTGAGCAAGGGCTACAACGGATCTATGCAATACATGGAGCGCCACTTCGATATGCGGGTAGACCCTACCCTGCTGGTGCCGGGTGCAAAGTCTGTCATCACACTCTCCTGCAATTATTACCCCGATGAACAGCAACAACCACATGCCCCCAAGGTGGCTAAATATGCATGGGGCACCGACTATCATTTCGTCATCCGCGAGAAGCTGAACGAGCTGCTGCACTTCATTCGCACAACAATAGGTGAGGTGAACGGACGTGGCTTTGTGGACAGCGCCCCTGTGCTGGAACGTGCATGGGCGGTACGCAGCGGCCTGGGCTGGGTGGGCAAGAACGGCAACCTCATATCGCGCACAGATGGTTCTTTCTTCTTCATTGCCACCCTCATTACCGACCTCGATCTGACACCCGATGCACCATTCTCTACCGACCATTGCGGCACGTGCACCCGCTGCATAGACGCCTGCCCCACCGATGCCATAGTATCACCCACAGTAATAGACGGCAGCAAGTGTATCTCTTACCTTACAATAGAACTGAAGGACGTCCTCATCCCCACAGACCTGCAAAGCAAAATGGATGGATGGATGTTTGGCTGTGATGTATGTCAGGATGTATGCCCGTGGAACCGCTTCTCAAAACCACACCACGAACCCGCGTTCACCCCCATACCCGAGATACTGGATCTTTCAATGGGCGAATGGGAGTCCCTATCGGAAGAAGCATTCAACAAGACGTTCAAACTATCGCCTATGAAACGATCGAAATGGACGGGCATCCAACGCAACATCGGAGCCCTGCGCAACAGTGGCACTTAGCCCATTAATGGTGTTTACCCAGCACTATCTCATCAAGGCTTTCCTGCGCCAATGGATGGTAGTTCTGCCTGTACTTACCATAGAGGCGTTTGGCCATTTCCTCACCGGCAGGGGCACGCATCATTTCGGTGTACAAGGGCTCCACAAACTTGCGGCGACCGATAGTACTCAGGAAACGCTCCATAGCCGGATAGGCCTGGAAGTAGTTGGTGCGGATAGCCAGAATGAACCACATACAAGCCACCTCGCTGTTGCCGGTGGTGGTAAAATGGAAGGCATCGTCCAGTTGGTTCATCTGCGATGGCATCATGCTTTCGGGCATCCCCCTCAGGAAGTGCAGCCACTCATGGGCGCTCCAGTTCACGAAAGTCAACTCTTTAGGGTCCGTACCTGCCAGGAACTTGGTGCGTTCCGCATCCACCTTGCCAAATAACTCATGGCCGGCACGTGGGCAATTGGTTGGGATACCCGGTCCATATACCCATTCGTTGATATTGAGTTTCTTGCGCAGAACGGTATCCTTGCCTATAAGCACGGTATCCATGTAGTTCAGGAAGGTCTCTGTGGTAACGGTCTGAAATGCATGCGAATCGAAGTACTTGACAAGGAACTTGTCGAAACGGTCGCGGCCGGCGCTCTTCTCCAGCAAACGCAGGAAGTGGCAACCCTTTTCATAGGGTATGTCGTTGAGGCCATCATCGGGGTCGCGGCCTTTCAGTTCCAGCTTCAGCCATGTATCGCGGCTGTCGGCACCAAGGTGAGTAACAGTGCTTTCAAGGTCCTGGTATCCCAGCTCCCAAAGCATGTCGGCATATTGGGCTCCCATCATTTGCTCCATGATGCGGCGCTCAAAGTAGTTGGTGAAACCCTCGTTCAGCCAGAAGTCGTTCCAGGTGGCGTTGGTCACCAGGTTACCACTCCAGCTGTGAGCCAGTTCATGCGCTATCAGGCTGACCAAAGAACGGTCGCCGGCAATGATGGAAGGAGTGCAGAAGGTGAGTTTGGGGTTCTCCATACCACCTATCGGGAAGCCCGGAGGCAACACCAGCACATCGTACCTGCCCCAGCGATAGGGTCCGTACAGTTGCTCGGCTGTGCCCACCATGCGGCCCACGTTCTCAAACTCCCAGCGGGCCTTGTCTATCATGCCCTTCTCGGCATAGACACCCGTGCGCTCGTCGATGCCCCTGAACTCCAGGTCGCCCACGGCCAGCGCCATGAGGTAAGCAGGAATGGGTTGCTCCATCTTGAAGTGGTAGATACCGGAATCGTTCACCACGTCAGAGTTACGGGCACTCATCAATGCCATCAACCCCTTGGGTACCTTCACCCTTGCCGAGTAGGTAAACCTGATGCCCGGCCCATCAGGACACGGTATCCACGAACGCGCATAGATCGCCTCAGACTGAGTATACAGGAAGGGGTGCTTTTTATCATGGGTCTGCATGGGGCTCAGCCATTGCAGCGCCTTGGCATTGGCACCGGTGCGGTAGTAAACTGCAACAGTGGTTGATGTCTCTTTCAGTGGAATGTGCAGCGCGCTGCCCAGGTATTTGATCACCCCATCCAGCCTGTGCTCCACATTCACACCGTCCACCAGTGTACTATCGATGGTCAGGTCGTAGGTGTCGAGGATGAGCTCTTTCTTGCCGTGGTCGTTGCCAACAGTCCACAGGGCACACCCCCCTATCTGCTTGTTGGGCATGTCCACTGTGATGTCAAGGTGCAGGTGCTTCACTTTCACGCTATCCGCGTTAGACAGTGTATGCTCGTCCACCCACTCCTTCGGATCAACCTTTATAAGGGTTGAGGGTTGCGCCGTCTTGCGGTTTTTGCAGGCTGCAAGGGCGGATAGCAGCAACAACACAAGTGTGGTGGTCCTCAACAAAGAGATCGTTCTGAGATTATTAGTGCGGTTAGTCATTATCTTGGATTCCATGAACAGGGTGCAAAATTAGGCATTGAGAATGGTATAAACGGGAAACATATAGGAGATTTATCTAAAAACATCCTAAAACAGTAGTTACAGCGTGCCGATGCCTTAGTTTTCTTTTCATTAGTGCGTAACTTGCAGCATTATGTCTCTGAAAGGCAAGAAGATAGTATTGGCCGTGACCGGCAGCATTGCCGCCTACAAGACACCTCACCTGGTGCGACTGCTGGTAAAAGCCGGTGCCGAGGTGCAGGTGTTGCTCACGGAAGCGGGTGCCCGGTTCGTGTCTCCGCTGGCGCTTTCAACGGTATCGGGCAAACCGGTACTGCAGAGTGTAGCAGAGGGCGACAGCTGGAACAACCATGTGGCCCTGGGCCTTTGGGCCGATGCCATGGTAATTGCACCGTGCAGCGCCAATACGCTGGGTAAACTGGCCAATGGCCTGTGCGACAACATAGTATGCGCAGTGTACCTATCGGCAAGATGCCCGGTGTTTGTGGCACCTGCCATGGATGAGGATATGTGGATGCACCCGTCTACCCGTGCTAACGTGAAACGGATACAGGAATACAGGAACAAACTGATCCCCACTGAGTTCGGGGAACTGGCAAGCGGCCTGGTGGGCGAAGGACGGATGGCTGAACCTGAGAACATTGTGTCTTTGCTTACCTCCTACTTCACAACTGCCGAGAACAAGCCTCTGGAAGGCATGAAGGCAATGGTGACTGCAGGCCCTACCTACGAACGCCTTGATCCGGTGCGCTTTATAGGCAACTTCTCAACCGGGCGCATGGGCATTGCGATAGCTGAGGCCCTTGCCGATGCAGGTGCGCAGGTAACGCTGGTAACAGGGCCAATAGAACGGAAGCCGGCCAATCATGCCATCAACATCATCAGGGTTGAAAGTGCCGACGAAATGTATGAAGCCGGGATGGTTGTGGCCAAAGAAAGCGATATAGCTGTACTTGCCGCTGCTGTAGCCGACTACAAACCGGCACAACAGGCACCCAATAAAATAAAGAAAGCCGACGATGACCTGAGCCTGAAACTGACCCGCACCAAGGACCTGCTGGCAGCATTGGGCAAAATAAAAGAGCCGCGGCAAACGTTAGTAGGATTTGCGCTGGAGACAGAGAACGAGGTGGAGAACGCCCGCAAAAAGCTGAACGGGAAGAACGCCGACATGATAGTACTGAATTCGCTGCGCGACGAGGGTGCAGGTTTCGGGCATGACACCAATAAGATCACCATTTTGAAAAGAGATGGAAGTGTAACGCCCCTGGAACTGCAAAGTAAATCGGATGCCGCTGTGGCAATAGTTGACCATATTACTCAATTGCGTTATGCTGAAAAAACTGTTTAGTGTTTTAATGATCCTGCTGGCAGCTGCCGTTCCGGGTATGGCCCAGGAACTGAACTGCAAAGTGACCATAACGCGCGACAAGATAACCGGGGCCGGTGTGGACCCACAGATGTTCACGAACATGCAGCGCGCCATAGCCGACTTCATGAACAGCCACCGCTGGACAACTGAAGAATATACTGCTTCGGAACGTATTGAATGCAGCATTTTCATCAATCTGGTATCCAACAACGTGGGTGGAGACCCATATGCATTCACAGGCACGTTCAGTATTCAGGCCGCACGACCTGTCTACAACACCAGCTATACAACCAATCTGATCAACTTCATCGACAAAGAATTCGCGTTCAAATTCTCACCATTCAATCCTCTGAACTTTGACGACAACCGCGTAAACGGGACAGACGCGCTCAGTAGCAACCTCACTGCAATTCTGGCCTACTATGCCTATATCATTGTTGGGTTAGACAACGACAGCTTTTCACCCAATGGCGGGACCTCGATCCTGAAAAAGGCCCAGAACATTGTGAACAACGCACCAGATAGTAAAGGGATAGGTGGATGGAAGGCTATTGAGAACAACCGCAACCGCTACTGGCTGATAGACCAGATGCTGAACCAGCGTTTTCAAGATGTCCGCAGCTTTTGGTACACTATGCACCGCGAGGGGCTGGACAGCATGTCCATGAAACCAACCGAAGCACGCAACCGCATCATGGTGAATATAAAGAAACTGTATCAGGTGAACAAGGAAAACCCCAGTTCCATCTACATGCAGTTCCTCTTCAACGCCAAAAGTGATGAATTCATCCGACTGCTGGAACTTACCCCCAAGCAGGAACGCCCACAATATATAACCTTGTTAGCTGCACTTGACGTCGCTAACTCAGCCAAATACAACGCCCTTAAATGACGTTCCGTCCTGATACGCTTTTCGCGGCAATTGCCGTTTCATTACTGTTGACCACCAGCGCCTGCGATGATGATGGGGGCTCGAAGGATGCGCCGATCCCGCGGGAAACTATGCAACGACTGCTTCTCGATATCAATATAGCAGAGGTGTATAGCGGTATGACGAAAGATACGCTGCACAAACCCGGCACTAAGAATGCCGATTCTCTCACCGCATTCTATACCGATGTGTTCGCGCATCATCACCTGACACGCGATGAGTTTGAAAAGGCAATGGCATGGTATAAAGCACACCCCGACGAGATGGATTCGCTTGTAAATGCGATAATGCCGGAAGTGGAACGAATGCAACCGGGCAAGTAGCTCCACTCTTCACTTCACTATACCTCTTCCAAAAACGAAGGATGCACTTGGTGTGCATCCTTCATAATACTTGTAACAACTACTTATTATTTATAGTATTTCTTCATTTTTACCAACGTGTAGATGAATCCGGGCAACCACAAGATGCAATATAGCAGCAACGAAATCACCCAATCCCAACCTTCGAAGTTGTCGTTGATACCCATTGCCAACCATCCCAACCAAAAAATCGCAAGAACAACGTACAGTGATTTGGATATTTCCGGACTTGCCTTTTTCAGCAGTTTAGAAACTATTGTTTGTTTCTTAGAAACGTTCTGCGTCTGAGTGGCAGAAGTTGTGCTATTGTCTGACGGTGCCGCCACCATTGCTGTTGGCTCGGCTGTCGCTGCAACCTGCTCGATAGCAACCTGCTTTTTCTTCATAATAAATCCTGCATGACTTGGCGATGCAGAAAGCATACCTGCCGCAAGGGCAACAAAAAACAGTTTTTTCATGTGTTGTGTATTTTTTTTGGTTAAGTTGAAACGAGTTCCCTTCCTGATAATTGCAGAGTGATCTTACCATTAAAATGAATGAAATGCACGACCCGGTGACTAACAGCCCATTAATGTGCCATCCCCTTTTTCTTGCCTGCGCCCACTCCCAGTAATCCATACAAGGGACAAAATCCTGTGTAAGAGGTAATAAAGAAAACAACAGCAACGGGCATCAACCACAATCCGATACCCGGGTGGATTACACCGGTAAAATAAAGGATCAGATATACAAAAGAAGCAACTAGCCTGATAACCCTGTCTGCAAACAACATATTCACCTTCATAACCTTTGGTTTTATAAGGCGAATGTCCGAAGAGACGAAGAGGTAAACGGTAATAGCCGTCACCACACTACCTGACCTTGGTCAGCCGAACACAAAAAACCGGGGCACCGTCAGAGACAGTACCCCGGCAATAATGATATTCTCCGGTATTAATCTTTGTACTGCTTCAGCGCTTCCTCAAGACAGTCCATGGCACCATTGATGGCGTCGTTGTTCAGGACGTAGGCAAGGCGCACTTCGTTCTTTCCTTTGCCCGGTGTAGCATAGAAACCAGCAGCAGGCGCCATCATCACGGTAGCGCCATTGTGCGAGAAACTCTCCAGCAACCACTGACAGAAACGCTCGCTATCGGCAACAGGCAACTGGGCAATGGCATAGAATGCACCACCCGGCAACGGACACGTGACACCAGGTATAGAGGTCAGGCGTTTCACCAACAGATCCCTCCTTGAAGTGTACTCGGCATGAACTGCATCAAAGTAATCAGACGGCAGATCTACGGCGGCTTCGCCCAGTATCTGAGCAAAAGATGGCGGGCTGAGACGAGCCTGAGCAAACTTCATTGCCGCATCCAGCACCTGTTGGTTGCGGGTAACGAATGCACCTATACGACCACCGCATGCGCTGTATCTCTTCGAGATAGTATCGAGCAGAATAGCGTGGTTCTCCAGACCCGGAATAGACAATGCAGAGATGTGCTTGCGGCCGTCGTAGCAGAACTCGCGGTAGGCCTCGTCACTGAAAAGGAACAGATCATGTTTCAGACATATCTCCTTCAACACGTTCAGTTCGTCTGCACTGTACAGATAACCGGTAGGGTTATTGGGGTTGCAGATCATGATCGCCTTGGTGCGTGGTGTTACTGCCTTCTCAAACTCTTCGATAGGTGGCAGGGCGAAGCCAGTTTCTATACCAGATGGTATCGGCACTACCTTTACGCCCGCACTGGTTGAAAAGCCATTGTAGTTGGCGTAAAACGGCTCGGGGATAATGATCTCGTCGCCGGCATCGAGGCAGGTCATTATAGCAAACAGAATAGCCTCAGAGCCACCTGTGGTAACGATGATATTGCCTGTGGTCACATCAATATCGTTGCGTTTGTAGTACTCCACCAACTTCTTCCGATAAGACTCAAAACCCTCGCTGGGGCTGTAGTCGAGCACTTTCATGTCGGTGTGTCGAACGGCATCGAGAATAGCCTGAGGCGTCTCTATGTCGGGCTGACCAATATTCAGGTGGTATACCTTAGTGCCACGCTTCTTGGCAGCATTGGCAAACGGAACTAACTTTCTTATGGGTGATGGCGGCATGTGCGCCCCACGATTCGATATTGCTGGCATGGGCGCAAAGGTAAGTAAATCTGTCTATTACCGACGGCCCGGACACCTTTTCAAAACATCAGAAAGCAACCCCTAATCCGAACTCGGAATACTCGGCCACTATGCCATGGGTGTTGAGCATTGCCGACAAAAACACCTCCTTGAACGGGCCACTTTCGGTATTGCGCAGGTAGTATTTCACGCCCAACTTCTGATACAATGGTTCGAAGTCGAGAAAAGTCTGCCTGTAGTAGGTGCCGACAATGCCTAATATCCCTACCCTACCCACCATAAACTCGTTGCCTACGAAAAAGCCTCCATCCCATGAGTGTTGCTTCTCCTGTCCGTACTCCACCCCATAGGTGATAAGGAACGCGTATACGTCTTTGTGATAGGCCGCATCTATACCGGCAAATACCTTATTCTTACTTTTCCACCTGCGGCTCACCGATACAGCACCTATGTATGCAGGCAATATGGGGTCGCCGGTGGCGCGTGCAACCTTGTGAGAGATAGCGGCCCTCACATCTACCAGCCACCTGTTGGGCAATGGCTGCAATGTGCGTCTTTGCAGAGCGGGTCGGGAAGTGATGGGGAAATACCTCACCCCTATGTGCCCGCCCAGCATGTTCACCCCCAAATTGGGCTCTCGGAACAGTGCATTTGATATGTGGGTGAAAGTGAGCCCGCCCTGCAGATCCAGATGACCGTTCAGGCGGTAACGAAGGTCGGTGGCAAATACAGGAAAGGCATTGATATGCGAACTGATGGCTGTGTTCAGTGTATCTATGTCTGAGGTCAGCTTGTACTTGCCGGTAACATAGGCGAGCCCCACCCCCATGCGGCAGGTCCACTCCCAATTGCTCCACCTGATGATTGGTACCTGGAGATTGGGATATACCCCGGCGCACCTGCCGAAGATATGCTTACTGCGGTAATCGGTGAGGGTGAGGCCAATGCCCACGACCGGAAAACCACGACGCTGGTGCCAATCCTTCTTGCCGGTGGTCTGCCACACAAAGTTGACGTCTGTAGCCACCGAGAAGGACGGGACATCGGTGGGGAATTTCTCAGAGTGCCTGATGATCTTCCCGCCAATAGCGTTTACCTCTATGCCGAAGGACGAGGGTGCAACAGTGGAATCCTGCCCGGAGACAGAGGCACGAGACCACAAAAGGACAATAACTACTAACAGCAGACTACGGTTCATAGTATTCAACAACGCTCTTTCCTGGTGCTGTTACTCGAGCCTGAAATTGGAGAAATATTGCTTTGAGATAGCCTCATACTCTTTTGCCTTGGCCATGTTGCCCATCTTCTGATAAGAGAGCGCGATGTACGGCACATCGTTGATAGCAGCCTGCTGATTGATCTGCAACTCCTTGTTGATATTGTCGATAGCTGCCTGATACTGCCCTGAGAAATACAGTGCACGCGACAGGTTGGAATACGCATTAAAATATCCCGGATTTGCAGCAATAGCCTTTTGGAAATAGGTAACAGCCAATGCATACTGCTTGGTATTGAGCAAAATAGCGCCTATGTTGTTGATGGTATTGGCATCGTTGGGCTTGTTCTGTAAAATGATATCGTAGTAGTACTTGGCTGAGTCGTACTTCTGCCGCATGAAATAAGACGTGCCGAGCTCCTGTATCACTTCGAGGTTCTGCGGTTCGAATTCCAGTAGTTTACGATAGTTGATCACAGCAGAATCGTACTGCTGCAACTGATTGTAGCAACGTGCCACGTTCAGATAGGCGTACTTGAAGTTGGGATTGTACTGCATTGCCAAAAGGAAGTAAGGAATGGCCTCGCGGTACCTGCCGGCGGTGAGCAGCACGCTACCCAGGTTGTTGTTGGCAGTAAAATCTATCGGGCTGAACTTCAGTGCCATTTGGTTGTATTTAATGGCCGAATCGTACATCTTTTTACGATCGTATATACGGGCCATCTCTACGAACAGGCTTGAATAGCTTGGGTAGATCTCCAGACCTTTGCGCAGGTAAGTAAGCGCCTCGTCGTCGATCTGCTTTTTCTTCAACGAATCGGGTTCCTGTTCGTACAGCTCCTCTGCCAGTGCCGAACCTACGTTGTGGTAAAGGCGCACATCATTTGGTGAGCGTTTAATGTCGGCCTTGTACAACGTGAGGTTGTCTTTCCATTCAAAGTTACGGGCGATAGTCAATCCGCTATATACGAGACACAGCGGCAGCAACACCATCAGCGCCTTACTGCTGCGCATGGTAGTGATGTCGGCATCTTTAACCTTTATGATCCAGTGTTCTATAGCGAGCGCCATGAGCAGGCAGGTACCTGCTGACGCGAAAAACGCGAAACGCTCGGCGAGCTCGGCACCCATGAGGAAGGGGAAGTTGGAGAACAGGAAGATAGTGGCCAGGTAGAACATGATACCAAATGCCCACGGGTCTTTTTTGTCTTTGAGGAAGCGGATGACCATAAAATAGATCATGGCCACATACAACGCCAGAGATATCCAGAAACCGATGCTTGACAGATCGGCAAAGGGAATACTATTGAATGAATAGGTACTAAGAAGCGGGTATGGTATAAACATAAGGCGCAGGTAATGACCCATAACCACCACCTTGGTTGCAAAAACGGTGAGGCCCGAAAGCGGCATATCGAACGCACCGGCCAAGGCATTGTCAATGAACTCGACCTGCGCAGCCGGCTGGTTGGCGTCGTACGCGTTGAGGACAGACGTGCGGATGACCATGAATATGACGAATGCCAATAATGTGCCTCCTGTTATCATGATGGCTCGCTGCTTGCTATCGTTGCGGTAGAAAAAGAAGATCATGGGAATGATGCCCACAAATGCAATGACGGTTTCCTTAGAAATGATGGACAGGTAGAACATGAGTGTTCCAAGTAGCAATTGTGCCATCTTGCCCTCCTTCATATAATTGAGGTACATGCTGAGCGAAAGGAAGCCAAAGAAGAAACACATCAGTTCGTCGCGGCTTTTGATGTTGGCTACCACCTCGGTATGAACAGGATGAACAGCGAAAATGAGTGCCGCCATAAAGGCCACTGCCATCTTCTTGCCATCGAACAGCTTGTTGAGCACTATGAACAACATGACACTGCAACCAACGAATGTGAGGATATTGAAGAAGTGGTGCACAGCTGGCGACAAACCAAAGAACTGGTATTCTATGGCAAACATGACGAGCGACAGCGGACGGTAAAGGTCGTTGGGGATGATGAGGTATCCCCTCATGTGCGGGGTAGACAGGAGCTCGGGTATGGCGCTGGTGCCACGCAGCACCATGCGATTGTCTTTGAGCACCATGACGTCATCCATTACAAAACCATTCCATATTGAATTGAAGTACACCACAAAAGACACCAGTCCTATGAGGATACACAAGTTTCTGAACGACCAAAGGTCGGCCGGTTGTCCCAGTAGCGCTGGTACGGCTTTAGGCGAGTTGTCCGGAATGGACCGGGTATTCTGAACGGGTTGCTGACCTGCTGGTTTCTTATTCGGTTTGGTTGCCATTTTGTTCCGCTGCTTTCTATTCTGTCAAAAGTAAACGCAAATTGTAAAAACTCAAAGATAGGTTACCAAATGAATTCATGTGTGGTTACTATATTGTGGGTGGCCCAACCTAAGCCCCACGTAAACCGCAGTTTAATGCTTCCCATCTGCGCATTTTTTTCTTTTTCCCCGTTTTGAACCTAATTGGCTGATCATCAATAACGGTGTGAGAAGCAACTGCGCAATCTGCTTCCTCCCGAATGTTTTCGGGACAGGCAAAACTGCGCAAAAACTGCGCAGTGCTTCCCAAAACCTGCGCAGTACTTCCCACAGTGAGAAGTGAGCGAAAATCATCATACATGCTAATGGGCACCAATTCCTAATACTTCAAGTCAAGTTACACACAGTTGGCAAGATCGAAAAACGAAAAATCTACTATACTGCGTTTTCTGTAGTGTGGCAGATATTATTTGCCATTTTGTTGCCTTGGCGCAAGTGAAAAACACTCGCGCTAAACTGTGCAATCGAGTATTTAAAACCACAAACAGTCAATAAATTCAATAAAAAGACCGCTCACCCCTACTCATCCTTATACAACTTCAGGGTTCGGATGGAGGGTGCAGCAAACCAGGTGACTGCTACTACCAGTACGGTCATGATGCCGCCAAAGACGACTGCGGGTACGGTGCCCATCATACGAGCGGTGACTCCGCTTTCCATTGCGCCGAGCTCGTTGGATGAACTGATGAACATGGTGTTCACAGCAGCTACGCGTCCACGCATTTCGTCGGGGGTATGGAGGTGCAGAATGGTCCCCCTGATCACGACGCTTACGGCATCGAACATGCCGCCCGCAAGCAGCATGACAAAGGCTACCAGAAAACCGGCAGAGACTGCAAAACCACCTACCGAAAAGAGCCCCTCGGTACCAAAGTAGCCGCAAAGTCCGAATACTATGGTTGTGGCACCAAAGCCCACGAGGCTCCACATGAGTTTGCCGCCGGCATTGCGCCGCAACGGAAAAAACGACACCAGGATGAGGCATATCACCGACCCTATGCCCGGAGCGGCACGCAACCAGCCATAACCCAACTCACCCACCTTCAATATATCTTCGGCATAAACCGGCAGCAGGGCCACGGCACCACCAAAGAGCACCGCAAAC
>JBIKSN010000395.1:0-3035 GCA_044348585.1 Flavipsychrobacter sp. | reverse complement strand
GGACAAAATTATAGAGATACTATTAAAAGTTCAACTCTAGGAGCCACGTTTTCTTGGTCAAGAAATACGACAGGATTAAATCCTATTTCAGGATCAAGCGCTACGGCATTTATCAATGAAACGTTGACAAATTCAGGAACGGCTAAGATTGTAGCTAAATATGTAGTTTCAATGACAATTAATTCTTGCACAAAAGTAGATACTATTTTCTTAACGGTCAACCCAATACCTACATTGAGTTCGACCAAAACACCTACAGCTATTTGTAGCCAAAGACCTTTCAACTATTCAGCTACTTCGGCTACCAGAGATAGTGTTTTGACTTGGACAAAAATTGCAAATTCAAATATCTCTTCAAAAGGCCCCAATTCAGGATCAAATAATATCGTAAATGACACGCTAATTAATCTCACAAATACCCAACAAACTCAATCGTATGTATACACAGTTGCGTCTAATGGTTGTTCCAAAACGGATACCGTTCGAGTGGTGGTCAATCCTATACCAAAACTATCTTCTGTAAAAAATATTTTGGCAAGTTGTACCGGATTGGTATCCTATACTCCTACATCTTCAATTAGCCCAATCGCAACAACTTTTAGTTGGTCTCGTCCTGCTGTAGCGGGTATATCCAATGGTTCTGCCGCTGGATCCAATAGCATATCAGAATCATTAATAAATACGACAACAAGTCCGTTAATAGTTCCGTATTTTTATACGTTGACTGCTAATGGTTGTTCTTTTATTGATACTATTTTTGCTACAGTCAATCCTACCGCTTCAATTAATAGTCCTAAATTTCCTACGGCAATTTGTTCGGGACAATCCTTTAATTATAAAGCTACATCAGCTACTTCGGGTGTGGTTTTTGGTTGGAAACGAATAGATACTAGTGGCATTACACCTACGGCTATTGTTCCTTTTACACCTTCGGATACGATTTCTGAAGTTTTGACAAATTCAAATACGTTTATTACTCGAGCTCGATATGTTATTTCTCTTACTTTTGGAGGTTGTACTCGATTTGATACGGTTTTTGTAAATGTAAACCCTCGTCCTAGATTTAATCCAACGCCAACTTTAAAAAACATTTGTAACAATGCTGTTTATGTAGATACGATGAGAAGCCTTACAGCAGGTACTTCATACAGTTGGACAAGAATCCTTCCTTCGGGAGTTACAGGAAGTGGAAATGTTTCAGACACCAATCGCATCATTTCTCAAACATTGAATAATGCTAATACAGAACCTCAAACGGTAATTTATCCTACTGTTTTAACGGCTAATGGATGTACAAATCTCGATACATTTAGAGTGCGAGTAAATCCAACGTTAATTTTAAATTCAAATAAAAATTTACCACAAATTTGTAGTGGCGATACCGTTAGAACGACACTTACGAGTAGTACCAATAATGTTTCGTTTAGTTGGACAAGACCTCTTGTTTCTGGAATTTTGCCACTTACCAAAACCGATACGGCAAGAATTTTAAGGGAAATGCTTTTGGATTCTTCCGTGAATCCACGTATTGCCAACTATGTTGTAACGATGAGCTTGAACGGATGTAGCAATGTGGATACTGTAAAAATCACCATCCATCCAAAACCTAAACTAAGCTCAACCAAAACCCCAAGTCCAATTTGTAGTGGCACGGCATTTAGTTATACGCCATTAAGCGGAACTTCTTCGGTTTCTTTTGCTTGGAATAGACCATCAGTAACGAATATTACAACAACGGCCATTTCTCCTGGTACTGGTGTCATTTTAGATACGTTGAGAAATAATACTTTATCCAATATAAACGTCACTTATATCTATGCGTTAACGGCAAATTCGTGTTCCAATAACGATACCGTTTCTGTAACGGTTGTGCCACCACCAAGCTCTAATTTGATTTCTGTGGATACGATTCGTGCTTGTGGTGATAGTACGCAAATTACTTCCTTGGCAGGAATGACAACATACACGTGGTCTAATGGGAAAACGACACAAAATATATTTGTGAAATCAACGGGTTGGTATAAATTGACCGCTACCAATACAACGGGTTGTACAGGGAATGATTCGGTATTTGTAAGTATAGTTAAAGCCAATATTATCAATAATGATACGGCTATTTGTTTGGGAAATACTGTGAAAATTAGCTTAGATTCATCAATTGGTTCTTCCTTGTGTTCTTCTTTACCTTCTAATTTACAAACGGGATTGGTTGGATATTGGCCTTTCTGTGGTAATGCTAATGATATGTCTGGCAATGGAAATAATGGAACGGTTAATGGAGCTACATTGACTAAGGATCGTTTTGGAAATACAAATAGTGCGTATAGTTTTGATGGAGTGAATGATTTCATAAGTATTTCTAGTAATAATTTATTTGATTTTACTAATTTTTCAATTTCAGTTTGGTTTCTCTCAATAAATGGATCTTCATTAGTTAATAAATCAAATTGGTCAAATTCTGACTTTGAAACATTTAATTTAGGCTTAGCTCCTTCAGCAATAAATCTTTCATTAAAACATGGGACGTGTTCTACAGGGGTAAATTGGACAAATTATAATAAACAATTGCAATTCAATAATCTTCAAGGCAATTGGAATCACCTAATTAGTTCTGTTAATGGAATATCTGTAAAATTTTATTTAAATGGTTATTTGATAGACTCTTCTAATTTAGTTAATTTGCTTTCAATTTGCCCAGGAGGTCAAGTTAAATTTGGAGCTTGGTGGCAATCATTCCCTGATTATTTTCAAGGAAAACTAGACGACATTGGAATCTGGAACCGTGCACTCTCCCCACAAGAAATCCAACAATTATATACACCTGCGTATCCACAAACATATCTTTGGTCTACAGGAGATACTACACCAACAATAACAGTTACTCCAAGCACTACCACAAAATATTGGGTACGTGTTTCTAACGGAAGTCATCTATGTACGGACACGATGACCGTTACGGTAAAACCACTTCCAAAATTATCTGGAACAAAAACCGTAACTGCTAATTGTTCGGGAAATGTTACTTATAATGCGGC
>JBIKSN010000052.1:0-15001 GCA_044348585.1 Flavipsychrobacter sp. | reverse complement strand
CAGCGCGTTTTTTGGAAAACGATATGGCGAACACGTGATCGAGAATGATGTGGACCTCAGTATGTTCCTGCTACACGAGGCACATGTGGCCACGGTAAGCGGTAGTGCATTCGGAAGTCCGCAGTGTATCAGGTTGTCTACAGCAAATTCGATGGAGAATCTGCGCGAGGCACTCGAGCGCATCACAAAGTCGCTGGCCTTACTGCAGTGATTTTCAGCAGCACGACATTAAACCAATTGTATTATTTGCAGTCATACCTTTTTTTATCGTACTCCCGGCCCTTTGCCGGGAGTACTTTCATGGTAGCGACTCATTCTGAATGACTATGAAATTCTATTCAGTTGCCGTTTTATTTCTTTCCCTGATGTTGGTGTCCATGCGCACATCGGCGCAGGGGAGCATTGTGTCGGGCCGCGTCGTAGATAAAAAGGATGCTTCAGCGCTGTCTGGGGTCACAGTCATGCTGGTGAATTTGGCTGATTCATCAAAGAAAACCGGGGCAGTGACCGGTATGAACGGCGATTTTAGCGTAAATAATGTCAACGATGGTAAGTACCTCCTTGTGCTACGATACGTGAGTTATCGGACCGTAAGGCGGACTGTTGATGTTGCCGGCAAGGATATAGCGTTGGGGACTTTGGAAATGGAGGCCAGCACAAGAGAATTAAAGGGTGTCACAGTTTCCGGCCGTCAGATAAGGGGAGAGCAGAAAGGAGACACCAGCCAGTTTAATGCCGATGCCTATAAAACAAATCCCGATGCCACGGCCGAGGAGCTCGCAGCTAAGATGCCGGGTATAACGTCAGATAACACCGGCGTGAAGGTGAACGGTGAGACCGTACAACAGGTGCTGGTGGACGGGAAACCGTTTTTTGGAACAGACCCCACGTTGGCGCTGAAGAACCTGCCGGCGGAGGTGATAGATAAGATACAGGTATTTGATAAATTGAGCGACCAGTCGATGTTCACCGGTTTTGATGACGGTAATGCGCAAAAGACAATGAACATCATCACTCGCCGCAATAAGAGCGAAGGTGTTTTCGGGAAAATGTATGCCGGATACGGTACTGATGACAGATACATTGCCGGTGGTAACATGAACTTTTTTAATGGTGACAGGCGCATCACCATTCTGGGGCTCGCCAACAATATCAATCAGCAGAATTTCAGTCAGGAAGATGTGCTGGGCTTAAGCGGCGGGCAAGGTCGTGGAGGACGTGGACCGGGTGGTCGTGGCGGAGGCGGTGGTTCTAATAATTTTATGGTGGGGCAGCAGGGTGGTATCAGTGCCACAAATTCGTTTGGGTTCAACTACTCGGATAGTTGGGGGAAGAAGCTAAAAGTATCGGGCAGTTATTTTTTCAACGGTACCGATAATAACAACGATTCGCGCACGTCGCGTACCTATTTTGCCGGTCCGTCCAATTCATCACTTTATGACGACAGTAGTCTTTCCTCGACCAATAACCTGAATCACCGCGTCAATATGCGTTTCGAGTATACAATAGATTCAGCCAACTCTATTACTATTTCTCCTTCATTGAGTCTTCAGCATAACGACGCGTCAACGTCGTCTTATGCCAAGACGCTCGCAGCCGACATTCTTCAAAGTTCCACCAATAATGCCACCACATTAATGAACGATGGGTACAATGCGTCTGGTAATTTGTTGTACCAGCACAAGTTCAGAAAACCAAGGCGAACGGTCTCTTTGAATGTAAACGGCGGTGCCAATGAGAAGACCGGCGAGGGTACAAACTACTCGCAGAATTTGTATTACAATTCTTTCGTCACCGGAATAGGTAGGGATCAGCGGTACGACCTGCACAACGATGGCACGAACGTCTCGACCAATCTGACTTTTACCGAGCCTATAGGTAAGAAAGGGCAACTTCAGTTCAGTTATAACCCCTCGTTCACCGAATCAGTGTCCGATAAGATGACGCATAGTAAGGACACAGCTAGTGGAGATTACTCAAAGCAAGACACGCTTTTTTCTAATAGATATGCCAATACCTACACCACACAACGTGGTGGTCTCAGCTTCAGGGTAGGCGAGCGCGATAAGAAGACTAGTTTCAACGTGGGTGTTAATGTGCAGCAAGCTGAATTGATGGGAGATCAGGCGTTTCCTACGGTTGCGCGCATATCCCGATCGTTCTTTAATGTTCTCCCGAATGCCTTTTACAATTTCCGTGCAGCCGATGGCAGGAATATGAGGGTGATGTACCGAACCAATACCAATGCCCCCTCCATCACACAGTTGCAGAGTGTAGTGGACATCTCAAATCCTTTGTTGATGAAGACAGGTAACGCAGATCTGAAGCAGTCATTAGAGCATACGTTTGTGGTGCGTTACGGACTTACTAAAGCAAAAACGGGAAGGAATCTGTTCTTAAATGTTTATACTAATAAGACACTCGATTACGTAGGTTCATCCGTCTACCAACCCACAAAGGATAGTTTGTTTACTGACAACGTCTCCGGGACGTCCATTCTCATAAACAGGGGCAGCCAGATATCACGACCTGTGAACCTGGATGGTTACTTTAGCTCGCGTTTCTTTATTACCTATGGGTTCCCGGTTGGTCTGATCAAGAGTAACCTTAACCTGAACGCGGGGCTGAATTATAATGTTACACCCGGTTTGGTCAACGACGTGGTGAATAAGGCAACCAATTATGTACCTTCTTTTGGAGCCGTATTGAGCAGCAATATCAGCGATAAGGTCGACTTTACGGTGTCCTATACCGGCAACTATAATGTGGTGAGCAACAGCATTCAATCGCAGGTGGCCAATAATTTTTACAACCACGTTGCATCGTTAAGGTTCAATTGGGTGTTCCTGGATAATTTTGTTTTCAATACCAATTTCTCCAATAACTACTACACAGGTTTCAGTGGCACCGGTGCTCAGAACTTCAATTTGTGGGGAGCCTATCTTGGGTACAAGATGTTGAAGAAAACGCTCGAAGCAAGGATCAGTGTTTACGACATCCTAGATCAAAACACCAGCATTGCCCGTACGGTGACTGAAACTTACTTTGAGAATGCCAATACAAACGTGCTGCGACAGTACTTTATGGCGCAGCTTACCTATACGATCAGGAAATTTAAATCGGGTGCACCGCCTGAACCTGAAAAGCAGGACGAGATGATGATGCACCGCGACAACGATTTCAGAAGACGTGGGCAGTAAAAAATAAAGCGGCATATATGCCGCTTTATTTTTATCACGTTATCTGATGTTGCGTATTAGTGTAGACCCGTAGCACCCAGATAGCGCTCAGCGTCCAGCGCGGCCATACAGCCTGTGCCGGCAGCACTTACTGCCTGCCTGTATATTTTGTCCTGCACATCGCCGCAAGCAAATACACCTTCAATATTGGTTTTTGTAGAGCCCGGTTGCGTTATAAGGTAGCCTTGGTCGTCCATATCCAGAATGCCGTTGAACAGGCTTGAGTTAGGCTGGTGACCAATAGCAACGAAGAACGCCTTCACAGGAACAATTGTTTCTTCGTTGGTCTTGTTGTTCAGCAGTTTAACGGAGTCAACTTTATTGTCGCCCATTACCTCAAGAGTTTCTGAGTTCCAGTACACTTTGATGTTGGCTGTCTTCAGTACCCTGTCCTGCATCACTTTGCTGGCGCGCATCTCGCCGCGACGCACAATCATGTGAACCGTGCTGCACAGCTTAGAAAGGTACAGCGCCTCTTCGCATGCGGTATCGCCGGCACCTACTATGGCTACTTCCTGACCTTTGAAGAAGAAACCATCGCAAACTGCACAGGCCGATACTCCATGTCCGTTTAGCCTTTGCTCCGACTCCAGACCCAACCATTTGGCCGATGCGCCTGTGGCTATGATAACAGAATCTGCCTCTATCCATTTTTCTTCGTCTATCTCCACTTTGAATGGGCGGACTGAGAAATCGACCTTAGTTGCCATTCCCCAGCGTATATCCGCGCCCATACGTTGCGCCTGCTGTTCAAAATCTACCATCATTTGAGGCCCCATGATACCATTAGGATAACCGGGGTAGTTCTCAACTTCTGTAGTTATGGTTAGCTGACCGCCGGGTTGCATTCCCTGGTATAGCACCGGTTTCAGATTGGCACGTGCAGCGTAAATAGCGGCTGTATATCCTGCCGGACCTGATCCTATTATCAGGCAATGTACTTTTTCGTTCGCGTTCATCATCTATGGAATTGTCCTGCTTTCGCAGATTAAAAATATTTTTATTGGGCGTCAAAGATGCAAAAAAATCATGAAACCACCCCAAGCGTACCTACTTATGGGGTACTATCAACGTTTTTTCGAATACACCATATCCAGCCCATACGCCTAGTGCTCCGTTTTTCATATTGGTGATAGGGTTGATGGGAGTTGCAAAAGGGTTCCCAACTGCGCCCTTCGCAAATTCAAGTGAGTTGTAGAATTGGTAAACTCCCTTATCTATTGCACACCATTTGAGTGTCACTGTTTCCCCCGGGAAGAAGTATATCAGCGAATCGCGGCTAATGGATGTCCCGGACGTTTCCTGATAACCGGCCACCAAACCGACATTGTTTAGTTTCTTGCCGTTTATGATCTCGTCACTGAAATTCTCAGACGGGAAGAAAAGATCATTATTCCTACTGGTGAAATAACGCACATAGTCTCCCGCTGTGTCGGGGTCAGAATAGATTACAAAGAGTTGTCGGGCACTGTCGGGTGTTGTGTTTCCGGCAAAAAGCGGCTCTGCAAACCACATACTATCCACCCCCTGCGGGTCAGGGATCTTGGTTACACCGGTATAAGTTTTCCCCTCATAGGTAACCGATAAGGTATACGTTTTTCCTGCCTCACCCAGTATCAGATTGTTCAGATTGAAATTGGTCGTGTCTATGGTATACACGGAGTATTTGAATGACACACCGGTATCAACTGTGTATTCCTTCAGCGTCACGGTTTTGCTTCCGTCAGATACGGTAACTACCGCGTTGTGAATAAAACTCTTTTCCAACGTTCCCAGGTCGATCTTTGAAAAGAAGCTCATAGATGAATTGAGAACAACAAATGGGATGTTCCCTGATTCAATGGAACCTTGTACCACCACCTGTGGAGGAGAGCTCTTCAGGTCTATTTGTACCTCCTTTTCGCACGATGTGAGTAGGAAAGATGAAAGTGCAATCAAAGCGAGTTGCAGAGAGTAAAAATTTGCGAGTTTCTGTTTCTTCATGAAGTATCGTGTTATTGGTTCAGGTATTTTCCGTCTGCACCGTACAGCACAGGTGCAAGCTGGTGATGTTGTTCAAAATAGTCATATCCCGACTTCAGAGAAGCCCAGAATTGATGTTTTTCAGTGTTTCCCGGATAGGAACTCATCAGGTAATTAATTCCTTTTTGGGTCATCCGGGTGGGGTAGATGTGTACCGGGATATGTTCTTGTCCATTCAACCGTGCTCCCAGACATGCCGTGTAAATCTCGGAGATCCCCTCATCGCCCATTGGCAGGCAGCCTACAGTCAAACAGCCACCATGGATGAAAATATTTCCGCCCGCACGTGCACCCTTCGTTTGTGTCTGGTCTGAATAGTTGGGGTAGTTGATCTCCAGCGACAAATGATATTCGCTGTTAGTGTTATAGTTATCTATAAAGTAGAAACCTTCCGGCACTTGCTTATCCCCTTGTTGACGTTTCGGACCCAGCCCGCCGGAAATGGCGCATACCCTGAAAGTTTTGACCAGTTTAAATGGTTCTGCAGGATTGTTGCGTGCCCACAACTCCAGGTCATTTTGCGACTTAAAAGCTCTGATAAATACGTTGCAGGCCGGCCATGACACGCCTCGATCAGCAAAATCTCGTTTTACTGTGTCTGAATAGCGCTTCCATGCCGATGATACCCTGTCTGAAGAGAACTGCGCTTCCTTAAACGCCCGGACATCGGTTTGTGCTTTCACCAATAAGGGAGAAAGCGACAGTAAAACCAAAGAAAATAACCTTGTCACGAACATTGGAGGGTGTGGCACACCATATTTAGACGATAAAATTAGGAGAACTATATTAAATGTTATCTTAAAATGCCCTGATTTCAGCCTTAAGCCGATCTTTTATCCTATTGCCCGGAACTGTAATACGCTATAAAAAGTAGCATTTTTCGATTACTTTTGAGCCAAAGGTTCATTCTTTTCGCTTTTTGCCCTGATAAAGGTGCTTTTACATGAAAAATTGGACTGATCTTTATTGTTCTATTACTGAAAAACATGCTGCCTCAGGTATCTTTTGTTATTCCACTTTACAACGAAAGTGAGGTTCTGCCAAAACTGGTGGAACGGATCAATAAACTCATAGATACTCTTCCGATGTCTGTTGAGGTGGTTCTGGTGGATGACGGAAGCCGGGATAACACGGCCGACTTGATCCAACAATTATCCCTTACCGACAAACGGTATCATGCCGTGCTCCTTGCACGCAATTACGGGCACCAGTTGGCATTGAGTGCAGGGCTGTCATCGGCAAGAGGTACCGAGGCGATCATGGTGATTGACGGAGATCTGCAAGATCCACCGGAACTGTTACCCGATTTTTACGATTTGTACAAAAAGGGTTACGATGTTGTGTATGCCGTTCGTAAGAAGCGCAAGGAAGGATTTTTGAAGAAAATGGCCTATCACGCGTTTTACAGGATACTGAAGTCTATTTCATATATCGATATTCCTTTGGATAGTGGTGATTTTTCTTTAATAAGCAGAAGGGTAGTTGATGTGCTCAACAAGATGCCCGAGGAAAGCCGATACATACGAGGCATGCGCACTTGGATAGGCTTTAAGCAGATTGGGTTTGAATATGAGCGCGACAGCAGGGCAGCGGGTGACTCAAAATATTCTTTTAAAAAACTACTGAAATTGGCCCACAATGGTATTTTCAATTTTAGTGAGTTCCCCATTAAGTTGATCACCAATCTCGGGTTGTTCGCAATACTTGTATCGCTTGTGTACCTGGTCAATACGCTGGTTCAGAAATACATCTACCACAACGTTCCGCAGGGTTTCACCGCATTGTTATTTGCGATAATTCTGTTCAGTGGTGTTCAGCTTATTTCTTTAGGTATCATCGGAGAATACGTTTTACGGATCTTCTTCCAGGTGAAAGGGCGCCCGCTGTATATCATCAAGAAAAAGATCATAGAGTCCGAAGTGGTTGACTAAAGCCGGTTAGATTTTCTTTTCAATAAGATATAATACGAATGAGTAGAAAGCATAGGTTGGTATTTGGGGTACTGGCGATAATTTACGTTGTGTACCACTTGGCTACGCTCATTTACTCTCCTCTTCCCTGGTTCGATGAGATCACCTTCCTGAGTATGACCGAGTCATACATGAAGGATGGTACGTTGTTTGAACAGGTGCGCATTCTGGGAGAGCCTGCCGAGAAGCTCAACTACGGTCCTATCTATTTTGTGTGGCAGGCTTTAATGATAAAAACATTTGGTTACGGCATATTCACCGTGCGCATTACCAATATGTTGTTTGGCTTTCTCTCGTTGTTCCTAATTTACAAGATTGCCTTAAAATTACGATTGCGCAACGAGCTGGCAATTGTTGCGGTAGTGTTTACGGCAATTGAGCCAAATTTCAATCAGTTCCTGCATTCCGGTCGCATGGACTTCATCGGGCTTTCGTTCTTCTTTCTGGCCTACCTGTCATTTCGTTCTTCAGAAAACAGAAGTAAGTCCGCATCTTACTTTTTTCTGGCTGTTACCGGTGTGCTGCTTTGTAGCTCCATACTCACCAATCCGCGGTTTGTTTACGCGTTCCCTGTTTTTATCTCTTATTTCCTGTACGAGATGTTCGCGCAGCCTGGGGCTGACAGGCTAAAAGCGTTGATGAAATATGTCATGATCGGTATTGCTTTTGCTTTGGTATATTACTTGTGGGTATACCTCACTTTTGGTGGCATCACCGAGTATATCGACTTTACAAGAAAGGCTACCTACCTGAAGGATCATCTGGGTATGGGCACACATTTCCGTATCCGCTACAACCTGTTCATCTTCCTGTTTTCTTTCATTGCTGTCGGGTATTTCGGGCTCAAAGACCGCTTCAAAACAGATGTGCATCTGGCTTTATTCACTGTGCCTGCAATTGCATCTTTTGTTGCTATTGTGAATGGTGGCGTTGAGGGTCGTTATTTTACTCTTGCTATTCCTTTTGTGGCATTGTTGCTGGTAGGGGTGTCTTTTCAACTTATGGAGAATCGGGCGTTTAAATATGCCACGGGCGCCATTGCACTCATGTTTGCCGGAGTATTCGTTTTTAAAGCCGCATACATCGTTTCAACAATACCACAGCATGACCCTGTACGCAACGAAAAGCGAATATCGCCCTATCTCGAATCCGGTTCGTCCGTTTTCGGCGATTTCGAGTTCTATTACATAGCGCGCAAAAAGAATTGTTCTTACCTCACCACCCAAATGAACGGGTCGGTGTCCGAGTTAACAGAATATATCCTGACGCACAAGATCCAATATGTGATGTTGAAGAAAGGCAGTGACATGAAACAGTATTATGAGCCGGCCTTTCTGAACGATCACTACCAACTAATTGCAACAATAGAAGACGAAACGTACTCGAATTTCTTCGGTACCATCATCAATAAATTACCATACAAGATCAGCGACAGCTACTCTTGCTACATTTATAAGTTTAAAGGATAGATCCTATAGGATTATTTGAGCAGCGTTGGAGGCGTGAACATGTGACCAGGGCAACCATACTTCTTGGTGCCGCAAGATGAAATAGTGATCAATGCAATGATCGCTATGATGGGTAATACACGCTTCGTTCTGGAAAGTAGCTGCATACTTATTTGGTTATGAATAGTAAAAAGCTCGATTAACTTTGTACGAAGATACGAAAAGTAGCAAAACAACATGCAACAAATACATTTTATAGCTATTGGTGGTGCTATTATGCATCAGCTTGCACTGGCATTGCACAGAAAAGGATACCTGATCACCGGCAGCGACGACGAAATAACTGATCCGGCTAAGAGCAATCTCGCGGCAGAGGGGCTGCTTCCTCCCCAATTCGGCTGGTTTCCAGAGAAGATAACCGGTGCGCTTGATGCTGTGGTTTTGGGCATGCATGCCAAGGCCGACAACCCCGAGCTGCTTGCGGCAAAGGCAGCAGGTGTTCCGGTTTATTCCTTCCCGCAATATGTTTATGAGGTAAGCAAGAACAAGAAAAGGGTAGTAGTAGCAGGCAGCCACGGGAAGACAACGATCACATCCATGATCATGCACATCCTGAAGCATCAGGGTATTGATTTTGATTATCTGGTAGGTGCACGCGTAGCCGGTTTTGATCAGTCGGTGCGTCTGACAGAGGCACCGTTGATAGTTCTGGAAGGAGATGAGTATCCTGCGTCTGCCGAAGAAAAGCGCCCCAAGATTTTCTTCTATCACCCGCACGTTAGTGTGTTAAGCGGCATTGCATGGGACCACATCAACGTTTTCCCTACCTATGATATCTATTTCAATCAATTTGAACAGTATCTGCTGGGCATGGAGCAGGGCACGAAGGTTTTCTACAACGGAGAGGATACCGAAGTGATAAGGGTGATCGCCGGTTCGGGCGGTAAGGCCGATGCTCGTGCTTACGTTACACCACCATTTCATTACGAAAACGGTTACCCCGTTATGGAAACCGCTGACGGACCGGTTCATGTATCTGTTTTTGGCAGGCATAACCTGCTGAACATGCAGGCTGCTATTGATGTCTGTATTGAACTTGGTGTGAGTGAAAAAGACTGTTACGTTGCTATTGCTTCCTTTACCGGTGCAGCCCGCAGGCTCGAAAAAGTGAAAGAAGAATCAGGATTGCTCGTTTATCGGGATTTTGCACATGCGCCAAGCAAATTAAAAGCAACGCTCGACGCGGTAAGGGAGGCGTATCCTACACATCATCTGGTTGCATGTTTTGAGTTGCACACCTATAGCAGCCTCAACGAACAATTTCTTTCCGAGTACGGCGGCAGCATGAATGGAGCCGATGATGCGATTGTATTTTTCAGCCACCATGCGCTCAGCCTCAAAAAGCTACCCAATCTGTCTACAAATACAGTTAAGGGTTACTTCCACCGCGAAGACCTCACCGTAGTTGATAACAGCACCCAATTGGAAGCGTTGGTACGCGATCGTATCTCGGGTAAAAATCGTCCGGTTTTCCTTTTGCTTATGAGTTCGGGGACGTTTGATGGAATTGACTGGAATACCGTAAGTTCGCACTAGAAACACCACCGATGTCGCAACTGAATTTAAAGAAGCCGATAGTATTTTTTGACCTGGAGACCACCGGGACTGATCATGTCAAAGACAGGATCGTGGAGCTTGCATTCGTGAAGCTACTGCCCGATGGAAAGAGGGAAAAATATGTGAAGCGGGTCAATCCGGGTATTCCTATACCGCCGGAAGTGACTGCTATTCACGGGATCTCTGATAAGGACGTTGCGGATTGCCCCACTTTCAAACAGATCGCACATCACCTGTTCGACTGGATAAAGGGCTGCGATCTTGGCGGTTATAATTCAAGTAAGTTCGATCTGCCGCTTTTGGCCGAGGAATTTCTCCGAGTTGGTATCAACGTTGATTTTACCGATCGCCACATGGTGGATGTGCAGCAGATCTTCTTCAAGATGGAGGCCCGCACATTGAGTGCGGCGCTCAGTTTCTATTGCAATAAACAGCTTGACAACGCCCATAGTGCCGAGGCTGACATCGACGCTACCATCGAAGTACTGGAAGCGCAGCTGGACAGATACGCCACTCTCGGAAATGATGTTGCCTCGCTTCATCAGTTCACTAATAACGACGATTACGTAGACTATGCCCGTCGTATAGTTATGAAGGACGGACATCCCGTGTTCAATTTCGGCAAACACAAGGGCAGAAGGGTAGAGGATATTTTTAATGCTGAACCTCAATATTATGATTGGATGATGCAGGCCGATTTCGCCTTACATACCAAACAGAAGATCTCCGAGATCCTCAATAGAATGAAGCTTAAAAAGGCCGGATTGAAAGTTTAGCATTTTTTTGGCCACATTTCATCAGTTAATACTTATTTTGCCGTCTAATTTGCCCGATTCTTTTGGATAAGCTTGTAATCATACCGACCTATAACGAGAAAGAGAATATTGAAAAAATCATCCGGAAAGTACTTTCACTACCCGGTGATTACCATATTCTTATAGTTGACGACGGTTCGCCCGATGGCACCGCCGGTATCGTCAGGTCGCTGCAGTCCGAATTTACCGGGCGTATACATTTGCTGGAAAGAAAGGGTAAACTTGGTCTCGGAACAGCCTACATTGCTGGTTTTAAATGGGCTCTTGAACGCAGTTACGAGTATATCTTTGAGATGGACGCCGACTTCTCCCACGACCCTGAGGACCTTAACAGATTATACGCTGTTTGCAGTACTACTGCAGACGTGGTGGTAGGCTCCCGATATACCAAGGGGGGCAAGGTGGTGAACTGGCCGTGGGACAGGATCTTTATTTCCAAAGGCGGCGCCATGTATACTAAAATAATAACATGGATGCCGGTAAACGATCCAACAGCCGGTTTCATTTGTTACAGGCGCAAGGTATTAAGCACTATTCCACTCGACGAGGTACATTTTGTGGGTTACGCTTTCCAGATAGAAATGAAATACCGTGCATGGAAGCTTGGTTTCAAAATAGACGAGGTTCCCATAACCTTTCGCGATAGGAAAGAAGGTGTCTCTAAAATGTCGGGTGGCATTATTAAAGAGGCTATGTACGGGGTTTGGAAGATGCGGAGCTTCTGATCAGGCACTTTCTGCTTTATACTATTCGGTCGAGTTTTCCCCTTCATTAATAAAATCGCAATAATTCGATTATTTTTGCGTCCCAATTATTCCTGATGAGTCGTATTTACTTTGACAATGCTGCTACAACGGCACTCGATCCCGAGGTTCTGGACGCAATGATGCCATACCTCACCGAAAAATTCGGTAACCCTTCTTCGGTTTATTCTTACGGTAGGGAAACCAAATTGGCGATCGAAAATGCCAGGAAGTCTGTTGCACGTTTTCTCAATGCCGCACCCGGAGAAATATTCTTTACCTCTGGCGGAACTGAAAGTACCAATACGGCAATTGCTGCAGCTATCCGGGATCTGGGTTGCAAGCATATCATCACTTCGCCACTTGAGCACCATGCAACGCTGCATACGGTTGAATATTATGCACACACCGGTCAGGCCGATCTGAGTTTTGTGAAGCTTACGGAACTTGGCCACATCGATATGGCTGACCTTGAGCGTTTGCTCGCTTCAAGCAAGGTGCGCACGGTGGTTACATTGATGCACGCCAACAACGAAATTGGAAATTTGCTGGACATCAAAGCCGTTGGTGAGCTGTGTCGCAAATACGATGCTATTTTCCATAGCGATACGGTGCAGACCGTTGGGCACTATCCTTTCAATCTCAAAGACATTTACGTTCATTTTATCAACGGAGCCGCACACAAGTTTCACGGTCCTAAAGGTGTAGGTATCCTCTATGTGAATGAGAACGTAACTATTAAACCATACCTGAACGGTGGTTCGCAGGAGCGCAATATGCGTGCCGGAACCGAAAATCTGTACGGTATCGTGGGTTTTGCTAAAGCGCTTGAGTTGGCAACCAACCGATATGAACAGGATAGTGAGCATATCCGGAGCGTTAAATTATATATGGCCGACAGGCTGAAAGAAAACTTCCCCGATGTTGTTTTCAACGGAGACACTTTTGGAAATAGTCTGTACACCGTGCTCAATGTATCCTTCCCTCATTCCGAAAAGTCGGAAATGCTGCTGTTCAATCTGGACATGGCCGGCATTTGTGTAAGCGGTGGAAGCGCATGTACAAGTGGCGCTTCGTCTTTGAGTCACGTGATCAAGGCGATCAATGAAGGTAATACTATTGATGTGGTGCCTATAAGGTTCTCTTTTTGCAAGCACAACACCAAGGCTGAGGTTGATACTGTTATCGCCAAGTTGAAGGAGCTGATGTAGGCAGAACAGCGGTATCCTGAGGATATTGGCTACTCTGCCTTTTTAAAGAACACAAATCCGTTTTTACTGTACAGCATTTTCAGCTGTGGTTTCGCCACATATTCTGCACTATCATTGATCTTGCAGATGAAATAGGTGGGCTTGTCCGTCTTGCCATGCAGCAACCAATGACTGTTTGCTTCCGGTGTTTTTCGTCCTTTTTCGTCGGTTCGATAGTAGATGTACTCCGGGTTTGTAGACGCGTTCTTTCTGGTGTAGAATAAATTGGCATAACTACGGTAGCCAAGTGGTTGCACATACACATCTTTGCCCGCCATACTTTCAAAGAAATCGATAGCTGCCCGTTGTGTGTATCCTTCAATCTTGGGTGTGAAATGCAGAATGGTCACCTGTATCATCACTACCTGCACTCCCACCAGTAGCAGCAGGCCTTTGCTGGTGTTGCGTTTCAGATAACCTACTGCTATCCATAACCCAATCAGGTATGCCAGTCCCCACAAACATTCTAAATACGACCAGTGCACATTGGCCTGCAAATTACCTACGGCGAACTTGTCGGCAATGAATGGCACGAGTTTATCTTTGTTGATTCCCACTACCGGTAAAAGCGTGATGAGTAGCGCAAGGATAGTGCCTACAGAATACAGCAGTATACTTACCCATTTCTTGATAGCGGCTCCCTGATCGGTAAGGTTGTATAGTTGAAATGCAGCTAGGTAAGTCAGGGGGAAGTAGCACAACGAAGAGTAATGAACGATCTTAGTTTTTACTATTGAAAACAAGATCAGTACCACCCAGAAAAGTATCCACATCCATTGTGTTAGCCCATGGGTGTTTATCTTGCGCTCTTGCCGCTTACCGATGTACTGGAACAGAAAAGCAGACGCAGGGAAGCAACCGATAAGAAGAACTATAAAGTGATAGATGAACGGTCCCCCATGGTCCGAATCTTCTGTGCTGAACAGCCGGATCTGGTACTGTATGAATTCGTTAAGGTACCATTGCCCGTATTCAGTTCCGTGCATCAGTGTGGCGCTGCCTATCCAAATTAAAGCCGGAACAAAGGCAAACAGAATAATGGTTGTAAGGTGTTTGATGCGGTATCCATCGGCTCCTTTATTTACCACCAGATATGCCACAAACGACAACCCCGCAACCAGGATAGCTACTGGCCCCTTGGTGATAGCCGCCATACCCAGCATCAGCCCCGACAGAATTGCATGAATAACGGGTCGTTTGCCAATCTTCAATAGGTATATCTGCAGGAATGCCAGGAAAATGAACAAGTTGAAAGTAGGGTCAATAATGCCTGACTTGAAGTATAGGTGGGGTAGCCATGACGCTGCGAATAAAATGGCCCACCATGTACCGACTTTTTCATTCACAGCGCGCCGACCTGCATAATAAACAGCACTCAATGTTATCACTCCGGTAAGTGCATTCGGGAAGCGTGCAGCATATTCACCAACGCCGAATAACTTCATCGACAACACCTGCAGCCAAATGAAGAATGGTGGTTTCTCCCAGAACGGCATAAAGTCGATCTGCGGACGAAGGTAGTCGCCTGAGACGATCATTTCGCGCGCACATTCGGCAAAGTTGATCTCGTCCCAGTCAAACAGATGTACACCACCCAGAAACGGGAAGAATAGTATTGCACCAATTATTACAAGGACTCCGTAACGCTGCATAATGTCTGTGTCGTGTTACATCTCACTTGGGGTAACGTAACCTGAAATGAAATTCCGGCAGTTATTATTCGTTAATAGTGGGGGCAGCACAAAAATAAGGCAAAACTGCGGCACCATCCACTTTAAAAAAAGTGTGCCGCACCATAGCTGTGCGGCACACGTAATATGAAAGAGTATAAACTATTTTACTTCAACCAACCTGAAACCCAATGACATAGCCTTTGTATCTGGCAGATACGCAGCGC
>JBIKSN010000287.1:0-3789 GCA_044348585.1 Flavipsychrobacter sp. | reverse complement strand
TTCAAATATTGCAATACAAATTTCGCTTTGCTGGCCCGCGTTATTGAGAATGTAACTTATATGGCATACAGCGAATTTATGGCAAAGTACATTTTTGCTCCGCTGGGTATGACGAACACATTTGTTTACGATCCGGCGAGGGGATTGCCCGGGAACGCTGCCGTAAGTTACAGATATAACTGGACGCGTGAGCCTGACATGTTTGCCGATGGCGTCACCGGCGATAAGGGAATATTCAGCACAGTTCAGGATATGTTCAGGTGGGACCAGTCGTTCTATAACCGTACATTGCTCAGTAACGAATCAATAGAACTTTCTTATGGCCCATGTAGTTTTGAAAAACCGGGTGTGAAGAATTATGGTCTGGGTTGGAGGATGCTATGTTACCCTAACGGCAATAAGATCATCTATCATAATGGATGGTGGCACGGGAACAACACTTCATTCTACCGCCTTATAAAAGAAAATATGACCATTGTGGTGCTGGGTAACAAGTTTAATAAGAATATTTACCGACAAGCCCCGGTGATCTATAGTATTGTGAAAGGAGTGGAAGTGGGAAGTGGGTTTGATGACGAAGGATAATTAAGAAAATTGACCTCTGAGGTTATTTGAGCCGGGTGATCCAAAGGGTGCCCGGTTTTTTGATTCAATATATCTGCCCTTGGTTTCGGGATGGAATTTTGTGGAAGGAGCGGGTTATAGCCTAATGGGAACGGGTGCTACTAGTGACCGGTGCCGGGTTCAGTTAAAGGCAAAAGAAAAGCCCCGGATGATCCGGGGCTTTTCTGTAATGATCATGAAACCAGAAGATTAGTTAGAGCTATCGTCTTTAGTGCTCACTTTGTCTTGCATTTTGTCGAATTCGAAAGCAAGTGTAAAGCGGAGTGTGTTTGACAGTGGGTTACGCGTGATGCCCGAACCCTGAGGAACTAGGTAAGAGGCATTCAGCACAAATACATTGTAACGGACGCCCAAACCACATGTAACGTACTGACGGTCGCCATTGTCTTTGTCTTCGTAATAGTAACCGGCACGGAATGCAAGCATGTCCTGATACCAGTATTCAGCACCGATAGCCGCATTCACCTGCTTTACCTGATCGCCTGTAGAGAAAGACTTGAAAATGCCATTAACAATAGACAATGAAGTATCGGCACCACCCAGTGTAGTGGCAGGTACAAGCAATTTGTTGAGGTCGAGTGCAAAAGTGATCTTGTTGTACTTGTCCATCTGAGACGTGTATGCAACACCTACACCAAGGTTCATAGGGATGAAGTCCCTTTTGCCGGTTGAGTTGTAGGAGATCTTAGAACCGAGGTTGCTGATAACCGCGCCAAAATTGAACGTGTTGATCTTGTCTTCAGTTTTCTCTTTTGACTTCGTGTAGTAAACGCCCAAGTCTGAAGCGAATGCGTTACCGGGTTTGTAGTCGCTACCCAGTGACGTCATTGCAACACCGGAAGCTATTGAAGAATGGATATAACGCATGCTAAGACCTGCAGATAAGTATTCTGACAGTTTGCGTGAGTAACCGAGGTCAAACGAATATTCGCGTGGCATACCAGTGCCGGTTGGTTGGCCAAGGTTATCGGTGTAGTTTATATTTCCGAGAGAGAAATAGCGCATTGACGCACTTATTGCCTGCTCCTGCTCTTTACCAAACTTAGCGTAACCTGACAGGTAAGCGAGGAAGATATCAGGTACGAGGTCTTTCAACCAAGGAGTGTATGTTGCAGATAGACCGTACGTTTTTTGGTTGAACGGCATTTTAGCTACGTTCCAGTATTGCGAGTTTGCATCCGGAGAAACTGCGATGCCGGCATCGCCCATAGCGCCGGCGCGAGCATCAGGGGAGATACGTAAAAATGGAACAGCAGTAGTCACAAATGATTTGTTGGTGCCATTCAGGTTTGAGCTACTTTGTGCGGAAACTTTTGAAGCACATACTGATGCCATCAAAGTCAATCCAAGTAAAGCAAAGTGTTTTGCCATTTTGATAATTTAGTTATTTATTATGTAAGTGGGGCAAAAATATTCTTTTTTACCCATATCGTCAACATTATTTTCAGTGAAAAAACGCCGATTCAGCATATTAACGCACAATGACCAACTTTTGGTATGCAGACGAGCGATAACCCTTTTCAGTTGAGATCATGATGCGGTATACATACATGCCATCGGCCAGCAGGGCACCTGAATCATCGGTTCCATCCCATGTCATCTCGCCCGTCCGACTACCCGAAGGGGTAAAGGTCTGGTCGATGGATTTAACTAAGGAGCCTGCTGTATTGTATATATTAATTTTTACTTCAAGTCGTTCATCAGGGTGATTGTGTTCGAAGACGAAATGAGTGAGGTTGCTGAACGGGTTGGGGTAGTTCATCAGGTTCTCAATACTCATGATCTTACCATCAACAACAATAAAGTCTACCGTTCCTTCGCCCGAGTTATTGTTCACGTCCCAGGCTTTTACCCTGATGGAGTGTTTCCCGTTTGCAAGACCGTTTATTGGGAATGATACGGTTCCGTATTGGTAAGTGTTGGGGGCGGTTTCGTAGTAGTCGTTGAGGATATAAGGCTGTTCAATGTTTCCATCGAGTACGCCTACCATATCGTGTCCCAGTTTGTTGCCTGATACGTTGATGCCGGTTTTGGAGTAGAGTGCCACGAAAAGGGAGGTGTTGGTGCCGGTGATGCCTCCGTTCTGGAAGAAGCTGTCGTTAATATATGGTTTTACAACAGGTGGCTCATCGCTGATAACCGGATTGTCGGAATAGCCGCCTACAGAGATGTTGGTGTCCACACCTGCAGCGTCAAATACACCATTGTCTGCGTAGTGACTGATCTTGGCGGTGCCCATGTAGTAGTTGATGTCTTTTGGTGCAATGAAGGTGTAGGAGAACCGGCCGTTGGTCACAGAAACCTTACCCTTGTAAACGAGGTTGTCCTGCAGTTTGAAAGTCTTGTTCACCGCAGTAATGGTAGTGAGTGTGCGTGGTTTATCGAAGAACGAGACATTGAGCATGCCATTGAAGTTACTTAGTACATTTCCGGAATTGTCTCGAACATGCCCGCTGATACGGTATGCGCCGAGCGCTTTTACTGTGTCGGACGGCGTGCCTTTTGCTACATCAGTGATAGTGTCTATTGCTACAAATTGTTCGGGGAAGTTAGGGAGTAAAGCCGGGTCTCCGAGTAGTGCGAACTTCCTGTAGTTTGCCAGTTTGTTAGGGTCTTTAGATACAGTGTAGGCTTCGTTCTTGCCAATTCGGGCCGCGTCGCCAAAACTATGCCAGGTGCCGTTGGCATTTTGTGAAAAGAGTGTCTCGATGAAGATCAGGTTGAGCGGTGTGTTATAGCTTGCGTAGACTGCAGCCGTTGTGGTGAGCATGGCAATTACACCACCTCCATTGCGCAGGACGAGCTGCTCGGCAGCCGATACGTACTGCGGGTGATCGAACTGGCCGAAATCGCAGGTGGCAGTTACCATAAATGGCAGCATCTTCTCATTGTTCCATTTCTTGAAATCATCTTGTGTCAAAATCCTTTCTTCGGTCCATACCTGTGTATTGCCGTGGCCACTATAGTTGATGAACATAGAACCTTTGTATACGCGGTCGGTTATGGATGCATTAGCGTTCGGGGACCGTGCACCTGCAGGGGTTGAAATTGTTGGAATGGCGTCGAGGTAAATCTTACTTTGATTATACAGATTATGAGCGGTGCCGGTTAGCTGTTCGCCAATAGATTCTGCGTCCTGCATGTGATTGCCTGCGCCGTCGTTAT
>JBIKSN010000051.1:0-15045 GCA_044348585.1 Flavipsychrobacter sp. | reverse complement strand
GTGGCCATTTCAGGCGACCTGTTTATAGGTGGCTATGCCAACTATCTCGAGATTATCACCGCTCAGCGAAACGCCATAGAGGCCGACCTCGAAGTAGTGCAGAGCAAGAAAAACATCATGATAGGTGTCGTTGACCTCTATCGTGCACTCGGCGGACGATAATTGATTTACAAGAGCAAAGGGGCTGCTTCACCTTGTGAGGTAGCCCCTTTGCTATAGATTGTCGAACTTTCTTACAAGGTTTCCGGTGCCAGCCGGGTCTCCTATGCGGAGCCGTGTGTGGCGCAGGGACCCGGCGGAGACAAAGACAGATACTTCCATCCCCCGCTCAATTCCTAACACCCATTTCCATTTTATATCACACTACACAAAACGCACAATCACAGATTTTCTTTTTGCCCCTTTGCCATCCCGGTTGTAACTTGTAGTGATGTTGCAGAAAATGAGGCTAAGAGGCATGATATGTTGATTTTTTTGCACTTCTCACCCTGGGAAGAGGTGCGTAGTTTTTGGGAAGTAGTGCGCAGAATAAAAAATTGCGCAGTTTGGAGAAATCTAGCGGCGAATTATTCGGTATCCGGTGCAGGGTATCCCTCAACAATGGCAACGGTGGTTGGTATCGCTCTCGCTATGCGTACCCGAACGCACCATTGTAGCACGTACGGGAATCTAACCAGGCATAAAATGAAAAAAGCCTCACAGTTGCGAGGCTTTTTGTGGGAGCACACGGGATCGAACCGCGGACCCTCTGCTTGTAAGGCAGATGCTCTGAACCAGCTGAGCTATGCTCCCATTTGCATTGTTCCCTTTGCTTTTGGGATTGCAAAGATACATGCAGTTTTCATTCCGCCAAATCCATTTTCAAATATTTTTTCACCTTATCCATTGGCTCGTTAGTTGTTCCGGTTTCTGCACCCCTGAAACACTCGCCCCAAGCGATAGAAGATGGCTATGAAAACATAATGTCATGTTATGCTTAAATAAGTTCAGAATACAACATTTTAGGCACTGTTTTCCTTACCTTTGTGTCCGAAAAAATAATCCCGTTACTGAATAAACGTAATCTATGGGCTACATAAAAGACAATTTCAAGGAAAAGGCGGATCTGCAGAGTAAAGAGATCAAAGGCATTCTGGAAAAGTACGGCAACAAGAAAGTAGAGGATGTAACACTTGCTCAGGTATACCAGGGTATGCGCGGCATCACAGGTCTGGTTACAGAGACTTCTTTACTCGATGCAAATGAGGGTATCCGTTTCCGTGGCTTTTCTATCCCTGAACTGCGTGAAAAATTACCAAAGATCGAAGGTGGCAGCGAGCCATTGCCTGAAGGTCTTTTCTATCTCATGCTGATAGGCGAAGTGCCTACGCAAGAAGATGTGGAGCATGTATCAGCTACATGGGCACGTCGCTCACACGTCCCGAACTATGTGTTCGATGTGATCGAGTCTTTCCCTGCTTCTGCTCACCCCATGACACAGTTCACAGCAGCAGTGCTTGCATTGCAGACCGAGTCTAAATTTGCTAAGGCATATGGCGAGGGTATCAGCAAGAAAGAATACTGGGGTTATGTTTACGAAGATACAATGACACTCATCGCGCGCCTGCCTCGCATCGCCGCGTATATCTACCGTCGCAAGTATAAGGGAGGCGACCACATTCAGCCCGATGGTATGCTGGATTGGAGCGCCAACTTCGCGCACATGCTGGGTTATGAAGACGAGTCTTTCAAAGAACTGATGCGTCTGTACCTCACTATCCACGCCGACCACGAGGGCGGTAACGTTTCTGCACATGCCACACACCTCGTAGGTTCTGCGCTCAGCGATCCTTACCTCGCATTTGCTGCAGGTATGACCGGTCTTGCAGGTCCTTTGCATGGTCTGGCCAATCAGGAAGTGATCCGTTGGATAGAAGAAATGTGCAGCGAACTGAACACGAATCAGCCAAGTAAAGATCAGATAGCAGACTATATCCGCAAGACACTTACAGAAGGTAAAGTAGTACCTGGCTACGGTCACGCCGTTCTGCGCAAGACCGATCCGCGCTTCACCGCGCAGATGGAGTTTGCAAAGCGTCATTGCCCTGATAATCCAACTGTTCAAACCGTTTGGAACGTATATGAAGTGGCACCGCCAATTCTGGAAGGTACCGGCAAGATCAAAAACCCATGGCCTAACGTGGACGCGCACTCTGGTGCTTTGCTGAAGCACTACGGTCTTGTGGAAGAAGATTTCTACACAGTGCTGTTCGGTGTGTCTCGCGCACTGGGTGTACTGGCAAGCCTTTGCTGGGATCGTGCCCTCGGATTCCCGATCGAGCGTCCGAAGTCGATCACTACAGAATGGGTGAAACAATTCATCGCAAAAACTGAGACTGTAGCCTAAGATACAAGCTCATCATACTACAATTACTGAAAAGCATGCAGTGTCCCTGCTTGCTTTTTAGTTTCAGAAAACCGACAATTCAATAACCGTTTATAAAGTAAAGTAATGAACAAAGGACCGATCTCTCAATTCATTCAGCATCACTACCGCCACTTCAATGCGGCAGCGCTGGTAGATGCTGCTAAAGGATATGAAACACACCTCACCGAGGGTGGTAAAATGCTGGTGTCGCTTGCCGGTGCCATGAGTACCGCCGAGCTCGGCATATCTCTGGCAGAAATGATCCGCGCCGGTAAGGTAGATATCATCAGCTGCACTGGTGCCAACCTCGAAGAGGACATCATGAATCTTGTAGCACATACACACTACAAGCGTGTGCCCAACTACCGCGATCTTAGTCCACAGGAAGAGTGGGAGTTGCTGGAGCAGGGCTTCAACCGGGTTACAGACACCTGCATACCTGAAGAAGAGGCTTTCCGCCGCATTCAGCGCCACATTCATAAAATATGGAAAGACGCAGAAGACAAAGGCGAGCGCTATTTTCCGCACGAGTACATGTACAAGCTCTTGCTGAGCGAGGTGATGAAGCCTGATTATGAGATCGATCCGAAACACAGCTGGATGATCGCTGCGGCAGAGCGCAATCTGCCTATTATAGTTCCGGGATGGGAAGACAGCACTATGGGTAACATCTTCGCTTCATACTGCATCAAAGGCGAACTGAAACCTTCTACCATGAAGAGCGGCATAGAGTACATGATATGGCTGGCTGATTGGTATCGCAATAACTCAGCAGGCAAGGGTGTTGGCTTCTTCCAGATAGGTGGTGGTATAGCCGGCGACTTCCCTATTTGCGTAGTACCTATGATGTACCAGGATCTGGAGTGGCATGATGTGCCTTTCTGGACCTATTTCTGCCAGATCAGCGACAGTACCACCTCTTATGGTTCATACAGTGGCGCGGTGCCTAATGAAAAGATCACATGGGGCAAGCTCGACATCAACACGCCTAAGTTCATAGTGGAAAGCGACGCTACTATTGTGGCTCCGCTCATTTTCGCTTACCTGCTTGGCTGGTAATACTCTCGGCGTTTAATGCTGATAAAGAAGACTCCTAAAAATTGTCTGCCGGTACCAATTGTGGTGCCGGCAGTTTTTTGAGGGCATCTCCTGTTCTTGTTAACTTTAGTTCACAAAGGCATACTATGTCAAAATTGAAACTTGTGGCGCTCACAGGTGCCGGCATCAGCGCTGAAAGTGGTCTGCGGACATTCAGGGATAGTGATGGACTTTGGGAGGGCTACAGGATCGAGGACGTAGCCACACCACGTGCCTGGCGTCGCGATCCCAACCTTGTGCAGGACTTCTACAACATGCGCCGCCGCGATGTAATGGCAGCATCGCCCAATGCAGCTCATACTGTTCTGGCGCAGTTACAGGAACACTTCGACGTGCATATCGTCACACAGAACATAGATGACCTGCACGAACGTGCAGGCGCGAAAAACGTAGTGCATCTGCACGGCGAAATACTTAAAATGCGCAGCGATCGAAACGAACATGTCCTGTATCCCATTCACAGCGACATAGAACACGGTGCAAAGGCACCTGATGGTGGACTGTTAAGGCCGCATGTAGTATGGTTCGAGGAGCCTGTGCCCATGATAGAGCACGCAATTCCTTTTATGGAAGAGGCCGACATCTTTGTGCTCGTAGGCACCTCATTGGCTGTATATCCTGCAGCCGGTCTTGTTGATTATGTTCGCGATGAAGTGAGCAAATATGTAGTAGACAAGCGTATACCGGAGGTGAAACGATACCGTAATGTGATACCCATAGAACATCCCGCCACTGTAGGCATGGAACTGCTACGCGATACGCTCCTATCAGAGTATTGCTGAGGGTAGTATTATTTGTTCAGGCTGAAGAGGCTGTCCACAAACTCCGCTTTGTTGAAGATCTGCAGGTCTTCCATCTTTTCACCAACACCAATGTATTTCACCGGTATCTTGAATTGATTAGCGATCGCCAGTACTACACCGCCCTTCGCAGTTCCATCCAGCTTGGTAATGGCTATGGCGGTTACATCGGTAGCAGCGGTAAAATGCCTTGCCTGTTCTATTGCGTTCTGGCCGGTGCTACCATCCAGCACAAGCAGCACTTCATGTGGCGCATCGGGCAGTTTTTTGCCGATTACGCGGCGTATCTTGCCCAATTCATCCATCAGGTAAGACTTGTTGTGCAAACGCCCCGCAGTATCTATAATGATCACATCAGATTCTCTTGCAATGCCGCTCTGCACAGCATCAAACGCCACAGAACTCGGGTCGCTTCCCATTTCCTTTTTTACTATCGGCACGCCCACACGATCGCTCCATATTGTTAGCTGGTCTACAGCAGCGGCACGGAAAGTGTCGGCCGCCCCAAGCAATACGCTTTTGCCGTTTTTCTTGAAGTTGTGCGCCAGCTTGCCTATAGTCGTTGTTTTGCCTACACCGTTCACACCCACAACAAGTATTACGTATGGTTTCTTGCCGGCAGGAATATCAAACGTTGCAAATTCGTTGGACGGGGCACTGGTGAGCATCCCCATTATCTCTTCCTGAAGTATCTCATTCAGTTGAGACGTACCGAGGTACTTATCTTTTGAAACACGTTTTTCGATGCGGTCTATGATAGCCACTGTCGTATCAACACCCACATCGGCACTGATGAGGGCATCCTCCACCTGGTCCAGCACCTCTTCGTCTACTGTGTCCTTACCCACTATCGCCTTCGCGATCTTGGAAAAGAAGCCCTCCTTAGTTTTTTGCAAACCCTGATCAAGCGCTTCCTTTTGCTCCTGTTGTTCTTTGTTGCGCTTGAAAAGTTTGTCGAATAATCCCATGTTTCAATTAATAAGGTTGCAAAATTAGTGAAATATCACTTCGGTAGGTTGTCTATTCCATTCCGTGCGTTAGCGGTTTTTAAGTTGTCATATCCCGAAAACCGTATGTTGTTCGGGTATTTCCACATCCGCAAATCCTTTCCTGATCAGCCGCTCCTTGAAATTCTGCTGTACCTCATACTCGCCGTGCACCAGAAACATCTTTTTTACCTGACGCGGATCCTGGCAGGCCAGCCATTGGCTCAGGTCTTCATAGTCGCCATGTGCACTAAGGCTTGTTATCTCTGCTATCTCGGCTTTTACCAGATGTGGCTTACCAAAGATGGTCACCTCGGATGGTTTGCGTTTCAGCCTTCCTCCCAATGATTGAGGTTCGCAATATCCGGTAAGGAGTATCTTATTCCTTGAGTCCGAAATGTTGTTGGCTATGTGGTGTTTTACCCTTCCTGCTTCGGCCATGCCCGACGCTGATATGATGACGCACGGTTCTTTTGAGTCATTAAGCTTTATTGAATCCTGCACATCTTCAATGTGCTTCAATCCTTTGAAGGAAAACACATCGTCATCGTTCTTAAGGTATTGCTGTACCGACGAATTGAAACAGCCCGGATACCGCTTCACAGCTTCGGTAATGTTCACCGACAACGGACTGTCTACAAAATAGCTCAGATCGGGTAGTCTTTTCTCCAGTTCCAATCGGTTAAGCATGTACAGTATTTCTTGCGTGCGCCCCAGGCTGAAAGCAGGTATTATGAGTTTACCCCTTTTCCCTATGCATGTCTCGAGAATATGTTCCAGAAGTTTTTCGTTGGCGGTGGCCATAAGGTCATGCAGCTTATCGCCATAGGTCGATTCCAGGATGATATAGTCTGCCTGCGGAAAGGCTTGAGGGGAACGCAATATCATATCTCTATAACGCCCCACATCGCCACTAAATGTGATGCGCGTAGTAATGCCTTTTTCCCGAATTTGCAGATTCACTGCTGCACTGCCAAGAATGTGCCCGCAGTCGGTGAAAGTCAGTTCTACTCCTTTGTCTACCGTAAAGGGCTCATTGTACGGGATCGTCTCAAACAAGGAAAATACTTTCTCCGCATCTTCCTCGGTGTAAAGCGGCTCTATGAGCTGTCTGTTTTCGCGCTGCCTGCGTTTGTTGGCATATCTTATGTCTGCTTCCTGGATCCGCGCCGAGTCGACAAGCAGAATTTTGGCAAGGGTAGCAGTTGCAGGCGTACAGAATATTTTCCCTTTATAACCGTCTTTCACAAGTTTAGGCAGCAGTCCGGAATGATCGATGTGCGCATGCGATATAATGACATGCGATATCTCTTTCGGATCAAATCCCCAGTTTTCGTTCAGTTCCCCGGTCTCCTTACCCATACCTTGAAACAGTCCGCAATCGAGCAGTATCTTTTTATCGGCATTGATATGCAATAGATGTTTGGAGCCGGTCACCATTCTGGTGGCGCCATGGAACGATAATTTCATGTGATTGTCGTGTTAAGTGAATTGATCTTCGAAGTTAGCTATTAAAACCCGCGTCTTACCTTCTTTTTATAGTCTTTTGGCTTTACAAACCTTGACTCTACCTATTTCGCATCTAATATCATAGGCGTACTTCCCTTGCCCATCACTATGATCTTTGCGTTTGACGAGCCTGCCAGTTCTCTCATCGCCTTTATTTGTTCATACTGAAGTTGCCTGTCTGTTAGATTTTCATTCACAATTCGTTGGTAGTCTGCAATACCTTGCGCTTCTACTCTCTTCCGTTCTGCTTCCTGACGTTCTTTCTGAAGCACGAACTGCATTTTCTGCGCTTCTTGTTCTGCATTGATCTTCGACTCGATTGCGGTCTTCACCGACATAGGTAGCGATATATTGCGGATCAGCAGGTTTTCCAGTACAAGTCCACGCTTCTTAAAATCATCCTCAATAGCCTTGTATATTCTCACCTGAAACTCATCGCGCTTGCTCGAGTACAACGATACTGCATCATAGTAAACTGCATTGTCTCGTATTTTGGTACGCGATATTGGCCTGACGATCTTATTGACGTATTCCGGCCCTGTTTGTTTGTAAAGGTCAGGTGCCGTGGCCGGCATAACACGAAATAGAACGGTCAGATCTATTGTTACTTCCAATCCGTCGGCGCTCAGCACCCTTATAGCATCGTCTCCCGATTTGTCTCCTTCGTCGTGTATCCCGCTCATGGTATAGTTTTGGGTGCGTGTTTCTATTTGCTCTACCTCCAGCAGCGGATTGATCATGTGCAGACCGCTGTACAGAACGTCTTTCTGTACGCTTCCATACAGTTTCTGAACACCCACATATCCCGCGTCTATCTGTACAAAAGTCGAGAATAGTATACCTACTAAAAACAGAATTCCACCAAAGGCCATCAAAGGTCGCCCGACAGCACGGGCTTTGTCGGTTGAGCGCGCCAGAACATACCCGGCAATAAGGAACAGGATACTAATAAAAACTACTACCATACTATATTTTTTATTTTGTTTGAGTTGGTAAATAATACACTTATTTCAACGCTTCTTTCTCTTTCTGCAGCTTGAAGAGTTCATCACGTAGGCGCGCCGCTTCCATGAAGTCCAGGTCTTTAGCGGCTTTGTCCATTGCTTTCTTTGTCTGGTTTATCTGTTTGTCCAGTTGTGCGGCAGTTCGGTAGGTGGTGGTTGGCTCAGCGGCGATAGGCATGGCAGTATCAGCAAGGGCATAGGGGCTGGTTGCGATGTAGCCCTTTATGTCAAGCACTGATCCCTGCTGCATGATCTCCTGCACCGATTTTTGAATCGTCCGCGGTACTATGCCATGCTCTGTATTATGTCTTATCTGTTTCTCACGCCTGCGGTCAGTTTCGTCCATGGTGCGGCGCATGCTGTCAGTTATCTTGTCCGCATAAAAGATCACAAGGCCGTTCAAGTTCCTGGCAGCACGCCCTGCTGTTTGTGTCAGCGATCGTTCGTCACGCAGGAAGCCTTCCTTGTCTGCGTCCAGTATAGCAACCAGCGACACTTCGGGCAGGTCTAGTCCCTCACGCAAAAGGTTCACACCCACCAACACGTCTATGTTACCTAATCGCAGATCGCGTAATATTTCCACACGTTCCAGCGTGTCCACTTCAGAGTGGATGTACTTCGATCGGATGTTGATACGTTTCAGGTACTTATCCATCTCTTCTGCCATTCGTTTTGTGAGTGTCGTCACCAACACGCGCCCCCCGTCTTTTACGCGTTTGTCTATTTCGTCCAGCAGGTCATCTACCTGATTGATGCTGGGGCGCACCTGTATAGGCGGTTCTATGAGTCCTGTCGGGCGAACGATCTGTTCCACTACTACGCCACCGCATTTCTCAAGTTCATATTTTCCGGGGGTGGCACTCACAAAGATCACTTGCGACAATAGTCCCTCAAATTCATAGAAGTTGAGCGGACGGTTGTCAAGTGCCGACGGCAGTCGGAATCCATAACCCACCAGATTCATCTTGCGCGATCGGTCGCCGCCATACATACCGCTTATCTGCGGCACAGTCACGTGGCTTTCATCAATGACAAGAAGAAAATCGTCGGGAAAATAGTCAATTAGGCAAAAAGGACGCGTCCCCGGTTTGCGCCTGTCCAAAAAGCGCGAGTAATTCTCTATGCCACTACAGTAACCCAGTTCCTGTATCATTTCCAGGTCATAGCTTACGCGTTCTCTTATCCGTTGGGCCTCAACAAATTTTCCCTGGCTCTTGAAATATGCTTCCTGTGCGGTCATCTCATCCTGTATCTCGTGGATGATCTGTCCCATTTGCCCCGAAGGTGCCACGTAAAGATTAGCCGGGAATATCGCCGCCGTTTCCATGGTTCCTATACGTTTGCCTGTTTCGGGTTCAAAACTTTCTATCTCCTCTACCTCATCGCCGAAAAACGTGATGCGGTAGCCATAGTCTACATAGGGCAGATTGATATCCACCGTATCACCATTCACCCGAAAGGTGCCACGCGTAAAGTCGCCCTGACTGCGGTTGTACAATGAGTTCACGAGTTTGTGCAGAAACTGGTTCCTGCCCATATTGTCGCCCTTCTTAAAGCGGATGATACCTGCCGCATAATCCGTTGGGTTACCGATACCGTATATACACGACACCGATGCGACGACAATTATGTCGGTACGGCCACTCAGTAGGCTGGTAGTGGCGCGCAGTCGCAGTTTCTCCAATTCTTCGTTTATCGAAAGGTCTTTTTCTATGTAAGTATTCGAAGTGGGTATGTATGCCTCCGGTTGGTAGTAGTCGTAGTAAGACACAAAGTACTCAACGGCATTGTCAGGGAAGAAGTTCCGCAACTCGCCGTATAGCTGTGCAACAAGTGTCTTGTTTTGCGTAAGCACAAGCGTTGGCTTCTGCGTCTTTTGTATTACGTTGGCAACCGTAAAGGTTTTGCCCGATCCTGTCACACCCAGCAGTGTCTGAAATTGCTCTCCGTTCTGTACACCTTCTGTTAGTTGCCTTATGGCTTCCGGTTGGTCGCCGGCAGGTTCGTAAGGACTATGGATGGTAAACTGCATGTTGCGGGAAAGCCGGGTATATTGCTAAGAGAAAGTAAAATTACTGACTATGTATCACATCCATTCAAAAGTTCCGGCCTGCGCCTTAAAATTTATCATTTTCTTCTTTTCCTGAAACTTAAGCATTTTGTAATATTGCTGTGATTACATAATTATCTATTTTTGTAGCAATATGTACAAGCTCTACGACCTTAAAGACTTTATCGAGTGGAAAGCTTTCGGTGTGTGCACCGAGATAGGGGAGCGTATGGGTGTAGCTACCTCACGCATTCGCCTGTGGTTCATTTACATATCGTTCCTCACCCTTGGATCCCCCCTCATCGTGTACATGGTTCTTGCCTTTTGGATGAACATGAAACGCTACGTCCTGCTCGGGCGTCGCAATCCCTTGCTCTGAGGTCTGCCCGCCACCAGGTAGATTGGTAGTTTTTACGAATTTCGTACCTTTGCAGCCTCATTAACCAAAAAAGGAAGGTACACCATGCCAGTGTTACACAACCGCGTGAATAATGAGGAACTGAAACAGCGTATGTTGGCAGAGACAGAGCCGCGTACCACAGTATCCTTCTACAAGTATTTCCCCATTGCCGATCCGGCTCAATTCAGGGATGATCTCTACATCGCTTTTACAAAACTGAACGTCTTTGGTCGTGTGTATATAGCACACGAGGGCATAAATGGTCAGATCAGCGTTCCTGCGTCCAACTTCGATGCGTTTAAGGAAGCCCTATATGCTGCGACACCCGAGCTCAACGGCATCAGGCTGAACATAGCCGTAGATGACGATGGCAAGTCGTTCTGGGTTTTGCGTATGAAAGTGAGGCCAAAGGTGGTCGCCGATGGTATTGAAGATCCTACGTTCGATATGTCCAGGACCGGACGATACCTCAGGGCGGCCGAGTACAACGAATTGGCCGAAAAGCCGGGCACCATCATAGTGGATATGCGCAACCACTACGAATATGAAGTGGGCCATTTCGAGAACGCGATTGAGGTTCCTTCAGATACTTTTCGCGATCAGTTGCCCATGGCAGTAGACATGCTGCGTGGCAACGAGGATAAGAACATCATCATGTACTGTACCGGTGGTATCCGTTGCGAGAAGGCCAGTGCATGGATGTTGCACAACGGTTTCAAAAACGTATTTCACGTAGAGGGTGGTATCATAGAATATGCACGTAAGGCGAAGGAGCAGGGATTGCCGCTAAAATTCAAAGGTAAGAATTTTGTGTTTGATGAGCGCCTTGGTGAACGCATTACCGACGACGTGCTCGCCCAATGTCACGTATGTGGCACCCCTTGCGATACCCACACCAACTGCAAGAACGATGGTTGTCATCTTCTGTTCATTCAATGTGATGCCTGCGCCGCCAATTTGGAAGGTTGCTGCAGCACTGAATGCATGGAAGAGAAGAACATGCCCGAAGATGAGCAGCGCGAACGCCGTGCAGGCCGTGAAAACGGTATGATGATATTCAATAAGTCAAAGGAGCATCCGCTACGCAAACACCGCAGCGAGTGGGGCGTGAGGCCGGACTAGATAATGTTTCCGATTAAAGCAAATAGACACCGAAGGCAGCCATCTCGGCTGCCTTCGGTGTCTATAAATTTTAGGTCATGAAAATGCTTATCTCTCATCCGCAGTCGGTCCATACATGCCGGGTATCGGCATGTCAAGCAGGCGCAGGTAAAGGCTCAATTGGGCTCTGTGATGGAACAAATGACTGAATGCAAACCGCCTTAACATTACATATTTGGGCTGGTTATAGACGATATGGGCACCGTTACGCATCACCCAGTTCTTCTCAAAGTCTTCATTGGTATTTCCCTCCAGCACAGCGATCGCCTGAGCCACAAGTTCATCGTGTTTGTTCAGCAGATCTTCAACACTCGTTGGCGCCAGCAGCTTGTAGTCAAATTTCGTGAAATCCAGTTCATCGGTCATCATGATCATTGTGACCCAGCTCGTTATCTCAGCGACATGCATTGCAAGTTTTCCGAGTGGCATAGATTTCGCATGGGGCGTCCAGTCACTCTTTTCCAGTGGCACTCTTTCTAATAGTTTCCTCGTAGATGCTCCTTCCTGTTTCAGTTCGTCGATCAGTAGCTGATTTAATAACATGGTTCGTCTTATTTTTGTGAAGGTTACAAATCTCTAAAAATTTCCCGCAAACTTCAGTACCATGCGAACCGTTAACATTCTGTTTGTCTCTTATCTGCTTTTTTTTGTTAATACTTCGGTGCGTGCTCAAGCACGAAACAGGCTGACAGTAGGTTTCTACAATTGCGAGAACCTCTTTGACACCATCGACGATCCGGCTAAAGATGATGAAGATTTCACCCCCGACGGTAAATACAGATACACCAATAGGATCTACCAACAAAAACTGAAGAACATTTCATCGGTGGTAGCAGCTATGCGCCCCGCTATTCTCGGTCTTGCAGAGATTGAGAATACCACCGTGCTGAAAGATCTAACCTCACAAGCGTCCCTTGCGCAGATTGGCTATCACTATATTTCGCATACCGGCCCCGATCCTCGCGGCATCAATGTGGCGCTCATTTATAACCCTGCATCGTTTCGTGTCTTGAAGAGTCAACCCCTTGAGGTCGATATTTCGTCCACCCCGGGCAAGGCAGTAACACGGGATGTGTTGCATGTGCGCGGGATATTAATAAGAGACACGGTAGATATCTTTGTGAATCACTGGCCTTCGCGACGCAGCGGTACCGATGAAAGCAACGACAAGCGCCGTATTGCCGCTCAGGTGAACCGTAATGCGGCTATGAAGCTAATGAAGGCGAACAAAAACGCGCACGTCATAATCATGGGCGACTTAAATGATAACCCTGCCGATGCCAGCATCATGAGTGTACTGGGGGCTTTGCCCGAAAAAAGGTCAACCGTTGGATATCTATACAATCCTTTTGCTGCCATTCATGCGACCGGCAATGGCACCGAGGTGTACAGGAAGCAGTGGAATCTGTTCGATCAGATCATTATTTCGTCGTCCTTACTTACCGATAAGACACTCATTTACGAGGGTGCCGAGATATTCAAACCTTCGTTCATCGTTGATACCTATAAGGGGCACGAAGGAGAACCGCACCGTTCATTCAAAGGTCCCCGTTGGATTAACGGTTACAGCGATCACTTCCCGGTGGTCACTTATTTCACTACCTCGTCTCGCTGACGGGTGGTTACATCCGCTCTATGATCACTGCATAGCCCTGACCCAGACCTATGCACATGGTAGCAAGTGCATATCTTTTTCCGGTCTTTTTCAGTTGCAGTGCCGCCGTATGAACGATCCTCGTGCCCGACATGCCCAGCGGATGTCCCAATGCGATTGCTCCTCCGTTCGGGTTTACGCGTGCATCATCGTCTGCCAGTCCCAGTTGTCGGGTACAGGCCAGGCTTTGTGCGGCAAACGCTTCGTTAAGCTCTATCACGTCCATATCCTCCAGCTTCAGGCCGGCTTTAGAAAGCGCTTTGTTGGTAGCGCCCACCGGACCAATACCCATTATGCGTGGTTCCACACCCACCACTGCCGAACTCACTATACGTGCCAGTGGGGTAACGTTGTGGCGTTTCAGACCCTCGTCCGATAACATGTATACAGCAGCCGCGCCATCGTTCAGGCCCGATGCGTTCCCCGCGGTCACAGTACCTGTTTTTGAAAAAGACGGTTTCAGTTGCGCCAGCTTTTCAAGCGTGGTGCCTGGTTTTATGAACTCATCTTTGTCCACGATCACAGGGTCGCCCTTTTTCTGAGCAATGTGCACCGGTGTAATTTCTTCCGCAAATCGGCCTGCTTTCTGGGCCTCACTTGCCTTCATCTGAGAGCGGTAAGCAAACAGGTCCTGGTCTTCCCTGCTGATGTTGTATAGCTCAGCCAGATTCTCTGCCGTCACGCCCATAGGATCTGTACCATACAGTGCGTGCATCTTAGGGTTCACAAATCGCCATCCGAAGCTGCTGTCATACATCTGCGCGTCTCCGCCAAATGGGGTAGAGGTCTTAGCTATCACCCACGGACTGCGCGTCATATGTTCCATCCCACCTGCCATAAATACATCTCCGTCGCCGGCTTTAATGGCACGTGTAGCCGCTATCACTGCCGACATGCCTGATGCGCACAATCTGTTCACGGTTTCGCCCGGCACACTCCACGGGAGACCGGCGAGAAGCAAAGCCATACGCGCCACATTGCGGTTGTCTTCGCCCGCCTGGTTGTGGCAGCCAAGTATTACATCGTCTATCGCGTCTGCGGGTATGTTAGGGTTGCGGGCGGCCAGTTCTTTAAGAACCAATGCTGCCATGTCATCTGCCCTCACGCCCGATAAAGCGCCTCGGATGTTCCCGATCGGTGTACGTATGCCGTCAACTATATATGCTTCTCTCATTGTGGTTGTTGTATGATTTTGAGCCCGTAAAGGTAAGTCGTTTGAAGAAATGACAACCTTTCCGCCGTCTGCGGTCTGTCCCTTCCTCCTGCTCTTGCCTCTACGGTCTGCCTTCTGCTCGCTGCGCCTGCCGCCTATAAAACCTACCCTTCCAGGTGGAAGGATATAACTATCATGCGGGTGCTCAGCCTGTCTATGGCGTTGGTTAGTTGCAGTCCCGGGTCTCTGTATAGTTGGTTGCCCAGTCCCTGACTGATCTTGATCTCCGGAGAGAAAATGAAGTTCGGGTTGAAGAATTCAAAGCCCACCCCGAACTCAAGTCCATAATCTACAGGTGCTATTTTCAGAAACTCGTTTGGTCTTTTTGAGCGCGAGTTTGCAGCGAGGTCATAGTCCAGCTTGCCTCCCAGCAGTGCATAGAACCTGAAATTCTTGATACGGTCGCTCTTGAATTTGAGCTGAAAAGGCAGGTGCATGTAGATCGATTCAATGGCTCTTTCAGAGACACTGTCCGATGGTGGACCATACTGAAAATTCAATCGCTTCTCACAAAACGCCAGCGATGGCACAAACCTGAAATCTACAAAACGGCTCAATCGCAGGTTCCCCATCAGACCCAGATTGAACCCCGGCGACCATAGTGGTTGAATGCGCTTAAAACTGTCCGTTTGTGCGAAGGAAGAAGTGTAGTTGATCTTGTAAACCGAGTAGTTTGCACCAAAGGTGATACCGAAATAGTACAATTTATCGTCATGGTCGGGCATATTCAGCAACGGACGCTGAGCCCATCCCCTCATTGGGA
>JBIKSN010000409.1:0-3808 GCA_044348585.1 Flavipsychrobacter sp. | reverse complement strand
AAACCCAATTGTATGTCTATACCACTCTCTTGCTACAAAAATAGGCATCTTTAGTCTCAGACGAATTTGAGGATGGAAGAAGGGGCTCACGTGATTGTGCTTGGCTAAATACGTGATGAGTTTCTTATCACCCTCTGTCAAAGCCTTGGATTCCTTCGAGAAACTGACGCGGGCCGCGTTAACTACCGTTAGATCATCACCAAAGCAACCAAGAAGCTCAATTGAGCCAGAGCCATCACTAAGAACCTTTACCATCTTCTAAGAATTATTACAAAAGTATTTAGACTGGCCATCGCGCAGTGATGTGATAAAATTGAAATACTGGCCATCAGCCAGTGATTTAGCCATGTGTGAAAAATGTTATTCTTACATCTACGATTATATTCTTTCGCCACTATCAATGACACATATCCTAAATGAGTATATTGATAGGAAAGCATTCAAGCGCTGTTCACATGAAGTTGCCGACTGTATTTCAAGAGCACTAAGGGATTATGTAAATAATAGAACGCTTATCGATTGTTATAAGCTATTCAGAGAAACATACGATGCCAATGCTCAGGTCATGGAGATTATTGAACCATTAGATATTCCTAAAGAGACTAAGGAGCAAAGATACGATGAGTGGATATGGAATAAATTTAAAGAAACAAACCAGGAGGATTTCAAAGAACTCAACCATGCTATCCAGATATGTATGGATAGCATGGTTGTTAAAAAAATCAAATGTAAGGAGCAACTATTAGAGCACTTCTTTATGCATAAGTTACGTTATTTACTAAATGTATTACCAGATATTCATAAGGAGCATACAGAAAAAATAAAATTTGATAATGTAAAGTCTCTTGGCAGAGTTCCACAAGATAGAATTGATCATATAAGACGGATGGCAGGGCTACCAGTAAGGGGAGAAGTATGTATTTCAGTCTGTACATTTGATGAATTATACAATTAAATATGCGGTATTATTGAGAATAAAAAATATACACTTATTTTTTATGAATATATTGAATGATTATATCTTGCTCGGAGAGGCTGATTATTAAGCGCTTACCCCCCCGGCATTATTTTTAGATAATTTATTTCTTAATAAATGTTATAAGATGGCACAGCGGGTGTTCAAGGATCAACCAATATCAACTAATATTGATAATTTAAGGTCATTATTAGAAAGGACGCGAATTGAAAATCTAATTTATAGATTACCGCATACTTATCATGACGAACACTATCAGAATTTAGTATTTAATGGTTATACTAGGACTAGAGAGAATACTGGAGGGACAGGCAATACTGGAGAAACAGGATGTACTGGTAATACAGGAATAACAGGTGATACTGGTAACACAGGAATAATAGGTGATACTCCTGTATCTGAAGAAGTTCTTTCTCCTGAAGTTAAACCATATGAGGTGGTTACAGCAATTACAATAAGTCCAAGTGATGAAAGGTCACTTAGTGAATTTCCACCTGGAACATATAGTGAAGTAGAAAATGCAGCTAATCCAGCACAAATTTCGTTATCAACATTATACAATACAATAGTTAATTTAGAAAGCACTAACAAGCCAGTAACAGAACTAGGAACAACCCATAGTGTTACAACACTGGTATCAACTGGTTCTCAGAATGTGTATAAAGCATTATCTGGATTATCTGTTAATGGAACTCTAATACTTACTGGAGGATCATCTGATCGGTTCTATTTTATTTCTGGAAGCACGATTGAATTTTCAACAGTAAATCCAGTAACCATCATTTTATCAGGCGGTATTCAAGAAACTAATATATTCTGGGTTGCTCAAGGTTCAATAGGAGTAAATGACTTATCGTTTATTTCTGGTATTCTAATTGCTGAGGATTCTATTATTTTCTCTGGAACATCAACGCTATTTGGATCAGCCTTTGCTAGAAACGCTATAGTAAGCCTAGAGAATACAACTATTACAACAAAGTGCGCAGATGTAATTGAAGTGTATAATATAGAACCATATTTCGAAGTAGTAGACACGCGAGTCTCAGATGAAGATATAGAAATTCAGTAATCTCCAAAATTAAAATCTATGGAGAGGGTACAGAATGTCATACTATGGTGACGGACTTTATGGACCTCGTTTTGGTTATGGTGGATACGGATATGGTTGCGGTAGATATGGTTATGGCGTGGGCTTAGGCGTAGGAATAGGCTATGGAATAGGATATGGTGATGGACTGTATGGAGCTAGATATGGTGATGGACTGTATGGAGCTAGATATGGTTATGGCTATGGTGGATATGGTGGTCTTGGATATGGCGGTCTAGGATATAGAGGTTATTATTAGTAATTGTACAGTATTTTTCTATAAAATATAATACAATTTTCAAATGCGGATAAATCCAATAGATTTACTTCTTGGATGCAAAATTATTGGATTTCAAGGGAATCCTCCGGCCGAGTTCTTAAGAGTTTTCCACCCCGGCTCCGTTTTTTCATTGATTTCTTGGATTTTAGGTTGAATTCTAAGAAATAAATCCCCGGGTCGAGTTTTTAAGAAGTTTACCCCCCGGTTCTCAGAATTATTTTCTTTGTAGTAAGTATAACCCCCCATGTCAGCTCCCCCCTCCTCCTCTGATATGATGTATTCCCCCGCTTCCGCTGAGTCTGTAGCTGTTGTTCGTGATAGAGTAAGTGATGCTCGTTCTGACTTGTTAGTGGGTCAGGGTCAGATTTTGAAGAACAATGGCGATATTGCATCAGCCATGCTTCGTGATGCGAACAATAACGCACAATTTGCGAATGCGAATATCGAACGCACCTCCCTAGCTGGCATACAGGAGGGAAACCGTAATACAGAGAGACTTGCTGGCAAGGCCGACACAATCGCCTGGAATGAGCAAGGAATGCAAGAGGCTGGCTTTGCCGCGCAACGTGCGCAAAACGAGCGTATCAATGAGGCGCAGTCTGCTATGGCCGATCGCGCGGCCAAGTATAATGCTCAAATGACATCAGACAGCTTTGGTCGCCTCTCAGCACAAAACGAAAACAGCTTTGCTCGCCTATCTGCTCAGGGCGAAAACGGCTTTGCTCGTGAGCTCGATGCGACAACACAAGGAACAAGACAGGTTGTTCAGAGTGAAATGGGAGTTACTCGTAGCTTGGGTGATGGTTTTCGTGAGGGTTCTGCCGCATTGGCGGCGAACTACGCGAGCCTCTCTGCGCAAAACTTTGGTACGAGAGAAGCTATTTCTAACTCTGCCAACCGCAACTCAGACCAGACAGCTACTGTTCTAGCCACTCTTTCAGCCCAACACTCAAATCAGACGAGAGATTTTCTTTCGGCTACCAGAGAACTAGCTACCCAAGCCGCAAACAATGCGGCCCTAAGTCAGCTTGAGGGTGCAAGAAACTTGAATGCGTCTCAGCTCCAAGCCGCGATGAACGCAAAGGATGCTGCTATCCAGGCTGCGATGAACTCCAAGGAGGCTGTCCTCCAGGCTGCGGTGAACTCCAAGGAGGGTGTGCTCCAAGCCTCTTTCCTAGCGAAGGAAGGGCTCTTGGAGAACTCCAAGTGGTTTGCGCTTGCTGAGAAGACAGCGATGGTCAATAAACTTGATACAGACTCCAGACTTGCCGATGTTAAGGATACGGTTATAGTCACTTCAAATGCCACGCAGTCATTGATCCAGGTTAATGAGGCTGCTCGCATTCGTGATGCGCTCGCGGTAACAGTCGCTGAAAATGCATTCTTACGCCATCGCCACCACGATTTCCATCACCACGACCACCGCCACCGTGGAGACTCACCTCGCCGTCGCCCCGACTCACCC
>JBIKSN010000407.1:0-3815 GCA_044348585.1 Flavipsychrobacter sp. | reverse complement strand
GTGGAACCACTTGTCAACAGGGATATTCTCGATTTCTGCATAGTTATCCCAGGTATCGAAGCAATTCATGAAGACACGTATCTTATTCGTGTCACCCCAGCAGAAGATACCAGGTCCTAGTAAAGGATACACTTGTCCATACCCTTTATGTAAAATGTGGTATAACTTGTGCTCACCCTTTGAGAATGTATCACTCTTGATGTAGATAAATAGAGCATAGCTGAATTCTACGCCGGAACGCTGGTTATCAGAGAAATATATGGTCTTAGCTCTAGGATTTAGAGGGTTCTGTAGTGCGGTTAACATCTTAGCACCGGAAACATATGTGTTAGGGAAGAGTTCTACACGGTCTCTGAACATGGCCATGAACGAGTTATAAATATATTCACTTATGGATAATGAAATATATAGTGCTATAACTATGGCTACTCCAGAGAGCACCTGTGATAAAGGGTCTGTACCTGTCATTGAAACTCCTGAAGTAGCTTCCATCTACCTTTGAGCCCTTAAAAATAAGCACTCTTAATTTCATATGTAAAAAGTATTTCCTACATATGAAATTTTTAATGTATAATAATTAACCACTTGTTGTGCTGAAAATAACAGACCCCTTTCTCTTCACGTCAAGAGAATAACTACTTGGGTCTAAGCTACTGAAGGAAAATCCTGCGAAAGGACCCTCCTGGTAATATGAGTAAACTCTATCCGGAGAATACGCAAAATTAGCAGCACGCGTCATTCCAATTATACCACCAAAGCCATTAGGGCCGCCAAGTTTTAGAGTTGGTGTCTCTCCATCAACCTTGAAGAGGCCATCTAGTAGACAAGAGCGAGAGAGCTTGCCATCAATAAATATATCAAGTGTGCGACCAGATAGAACCGCCGTAATATTCACCCACTTCTGTAAGTCAACCTGTTCAATGTCACACTTCTTGAAATCGGGGGATGAGTCGGTGTAAGGAGATGTTCCAGCTACGATGGCAGTATAATCTCTGTTAAATGTCAAGTCACCTGTGACATTATCAGCCGATTCAACACTTACACGAACGCCAAGTTTATTTGTAAATTGTCCTAAATACATGACCATTGTCATTATACCAGAAGATTCAGGGGCACCACCGGATAGAACCAAAAATGGCTTATTCTTTCCCTTGTTGATACCCCAGTTGGTCACATAGATCCACGTGCTGACAGAATACTCACCGCCACCATATATCTGAGGAACCTGAGATCCACTGAAGACAGTTGATTTCTTATCCTTCGCAGGAAGTCCATCACTTGCCGAACTGTATACAACCATATCTTGCATATCACTGCTACCGTAGAGCCACTTCCATAAGAAGAAAAGTGCAAGTATCATTAAAATAGCTAGGACTGCCATTATAACCATCTTGAACGGTTCCATTCTATTTTAGACTATTGAATATTTTCAACAGTCTAAAATATTATAAAAATACACTATGCGTAAGGTGACGACCATTGTTCTAGAGGCCCTGCTCTCTTAGGCTTGGTACAATTTCCACCCGGACACCACATCCCAATATTAGGTAAAGACGGCATTAGAGGCTGAAATAATGACATGACTGTAAATGGAATATAAGGCTTGCCAGATGTATCAACTGCGTTTCTTGTTAGTTCACGAACCTCGTTTGTCTTCATAGCGTAAGGAGCAAGGCTTAGCAATGAAATCTTACCTCCTAGCCTCTTATCACCTACCTTTAATGGTTGCGTATCATCGAAATCAGGCATTGCCGTACATGTGTGGCTGACGGCTAAGGTTCCATTCAAGTAAATATTGAATCTACGACCATACTTTACGATGACAACTGCGGTCCATCGCTGTAGAGGAAAGTTAGGTATCTCTGCGTATTCAGGGTCAGCATATCCTTTCACAAAAATTTCTAGGCGAGCAGGAGCCATATTTATTCCGCGTCCTGCGTCAGGAGCTACTAGAATTTGAAATGTTTGCTTTGAGCCAATCTCTACAACCTTGGCATATTCATTACCTGATTGCGATGTTCTGTCTACAAGTGTTGGGTTGATATAGAAAATGAGTGAAGAACCGGAACTGGATGTCCAGGGACCTTTTAGCTCTTCACTAGTATTTACTTGAATAGGTTTTGTTAAAGATATCTCGTCATCCTTGCCAATGCGCTGAAAGGGTTTCGGAAGCATTAAATAAGCAAGAAGCAAGTAAATTAAAAAGGATACTACTGAAATTATAGCTATCCCTACAAGGATATTCATCTATTCATAGTCATCAAAATCAAAATGGAATGTAAAGGTAAAGGTAAACCCTGAACTATACGTCCTTGTAATTGTAACTTCCTCCATTATATATGATATCATGTAATTATTTTTAAGCCAATAGTATGTTCAGCATAGGTTATAAAAGAAGGCTTATTTTCATTCAATAATAGTAGAGTTGCATTCATATCACCCGCGTCAATCCACCCCTTTATTACACGCTGGACGTCTGTAAATAATCCGGGTATAAGTTTTATGATATAGTCGGATTTAGAAGGATCTAGTGGGTCTACGTTGTGATTCAACAGACAGGAACGTTTAATAGGTTCTTTTTTATCAACAGGTAATATCCATTCACATACCCAATCTGGGTGTGTGATTGTATATCTTGTATTTAGTTCACATCGAATAATTTTCCCGCTCATTACTATATGTAGTCAACAATTATATTTCAAATTTTTCATCATCACGTAGCTTATATGTCTTTGGTCTACGCTTATGTTTAATTCTAAGTTTTCTTGTCTTACCTCCCTCTACAACAGCATCGTATCCTAGGGAGAGACGTATCATATTCATAAGTCTTAGTCCATCTTCTCTTGTCATATCGCCAATCATGACACCAGATAAGAATGCTTCCTTGTTACCAGAAATAGCTGCTTCTCTCATCTTAGTCCCAGACATTGCCTTAGCACTCATATTGGTAGCATTCACCGTCCTCTCTCCTAGAGAAACTACTTTCAAGCTATCCTTGAATACCTTTTCAAAGGTTGAAACACGATCTGACCCAACACCCATTGTAATATCTTCATATCCTGCTGAACGCAATTTATCTACAACATTAAAAAGCTGGGGACACCCCTCGACAGTAGTATCTACAAATGTGACACCACTAGAAGGATACATCTTTCTTAAGATTTCAACCTTAGTTCCAACTGGCAATGGATTTTCATTTTCATCTGTTGACATGAAGTGCCCTGTCTTTTGCATTTCTCTATAAAGCTTAGTCCGCTTGTATTTTTCCATGTTATTTTGTTTACTTGATACAAATACAAAGGCATCTGCGCCCTCGCTGGATGCTAATTCAGAGAGTTTATCTATCAATACTTTATGGCCAATTGTCGGAGGTTGAAATCGCCCAAAGGTAAAATAAACCTTTGAGTGATGTTTTACTATAGAGGTCATATCTACTAATAACTCACTGTTATTAATGCGTATTGTGACTTTTCTGATAAATCATCCATGCGCCCCTTCATTTCATAAGAAGGAACTTGGTATCCAAAGCATCTAACATTCAAGACACCAATACCCTTAGACATTACTGCCTTATTAATAACAATGTTAGAAGTTGCAAAGATTTTATCACCTGTTGTTGGAGGCTTCGGTACAGAATTCAATTGTCTCGTCTGAACTAAGAGACCATTCAAATATCCTTCCATCAAATGTGGTGTCATTGTTAGACCAATGCGGAACGGAGCATGAATGGGCACATTATCTATCTTAACAGACTGTTGTAGTCCATCCGCATCAAAGCATGTAATGTAGACAGTATTCTTCTCATTGTCTAAAGA
>JBIKSN010000403.1:0-3828 GCA_044348585.1 Flavipsychrobacter sp. | reverse complement strand
TGGGTGAACCAATGATTCGCTCGTTTTCGTCTTCAAACGCCGCAACCATAAGCACTTGCTCCTCACGTCTTCAATCCCAACTGCGGATTAGAGGATGATCTGGGTTGCCGCCTTAATTGCCATCCACAGGAAGCACACCGAATCCTTGAATCGTTGAAAGCGTTACGTCTTCTCTCAGTTGCTATCCAAGGAACCCAGCACAGCAAGGAAGCCGCGGGTATAGCGTCACGCTGGATCTGGCTTGCTGTACCGCCTAGAGATGGCGGCGGTTTGGAGGTGGCTACTGCCACTTTAGCCAAGGCTTAGTTTTCTTGTGTAGATGCTCTTTTCCGGCTTGCTCTGGCAGGACGGGTTCCGCTTCCGTCCTTACCTCTCGCTACGCTGCTTACTGACCTACGGAGTTGAACTGCGAACAACCCGGAATCCGATGCCAGTATAACCAGTACTCGATGGGTTGATGTAGTCACGATATGCTGAGCGACTGTACGAAGCGTTAGCTCCCCAACTGCCAGAACGAAGTACCCGTCCGGTACCAAATCCAGCTATACCTGTCGCAGGCCCACGAGGGTTAATCTGACTACCAGTTGAGTACATTGCGTACCAATCCCAGCACCATTCAAAGACATTGCCGGCCATATCATGCAGGCCGTAGCCATTTGCCGCAAAGCTCCCTGTTGGGGATAGGTAGGGCATGGCATTTGTAGCGTAAGAAGCATGATATCCCGATTCACCTAAGTCGTATGTGTCAGCGCCATTTGCATAGTAATTTGCTTGGCTGTGATTGATTGTGTCGCCCCACGGGAAACGCTTACCAATCAAGCCTCCTCGTGCAGCTTTCTCCCACTCTGCCTCCGTCGGCAGGCGATAGCCATTGGCAGCCCACTTCACCTGCGCATTGGTAACATCCACATTACCAGTCTTATAGATCGAGGTCTGCGCATCATTGGTGTAATACACGGGCGTCAGACCGTCTTTCTGGCTGCGGGCATTGCACCACTTCACCATGTCATACCATGAAATTGAATGCACGGGGTGATTACTTGCCTTGCCTGTTCCTTCAGTTAGATCAGTGTAGTCGTTGATTATGGCCCAGTTGCGAACTTCGTCCCACACAGCCTTGCTCACCTCATACTTAGACATGTAATAAGCATCCAGGTGGACGGTGCGGGTGGGGGCGTCTGTAATATCCGCATCCGCCGTCAAACTATTCCCCATCGTGAAGGAGCCTGCAGGAATGAGCGACATACGAATCGGGGTAGCAGGATCAGGAGCGATCCACCTAAAGGCCCTATATTGAATGGGATTCGTGCCAAATTGTGAAAATCCAACTACTATTCTGCCGTCATGAGAGACTCCATTAGCGTAATATAAGGAGTAGGGAACATCGTCGCCTGGAAGCGCACCCAGATCGACCATGCCGCCCGCTGCCGTCCAACGGAAGGCCTTGTTGCTGCTAAATCCCACCACGACACTACCGTCCGCGGAGACGCCAGTCGGGAAGTCGGAGATGTAGGAAGTATTGTTGTCTGGGAGTGTGCCCAGATCGACCATGCCGCCCGCTGCTGTCCAACGGAAGGCCCGATACCCCCCTTGCCCATAAATTCCGGTGCTATAACCCACCACAACATTACCATCCGCAGAGATGCCAGATGCGTAGGAATTAACTTGGCCTGGAAGCGCACCCAGATCGACCATGCCACCCACTGCTGTCCAGATGAAGGCGCGATTGCCTGAAGCGCCCACCACAACATCGCCGTCCGCGGAGACGCCATAAGCTTCGGAATAAGTCTGACTCGGGAGTGTACCCAGATCGGTCATGCCACCCGCTGCCGTCCAACGGAAGGCTCGATTTTCACCACCTTTTCTGCTATAACCGACCACAACACTACCATCCGCAGAGATGTCATGTGCGTAGGAATTAGCGTGGCCTGGAAGTGCGCCTAAACTAGACATGCGCCCAGCCGCCGTCCAACGGAAGGCCCGATCATCTGAAGTGCCCACCACAACACCGCCGTCCGCGGAGACGCCGTCGGCGTAGGAAGTATTAGAGCCCAATAGTACGCCCATGTCTGACATGCCGCCCGCTGCTGTCCAACGGAAGGCCCGATTGCCTTGAGGAGACATACTATACCCCACTACAGTATTGCCGTCCCCAGAGACTCCAGAAGCGGCGGAATCAGTGTAGCCTGGGAGCACTCCTAGATCGACCATGCCAGTGGGGGCAGGGTTCACCATGAGGACAAAGGTATCGCTCGTACTCAGTGATCCATCGCTCACCGTCACTGTGATCGTCGCTGTGCCGCTCTGACCGCCAGCGGGTGTGACCATAACCGTTCGGTTTGCGCCGCTACCGCCGAATACTATGTTGGATTTCGGAACCAAGGTGGTGTTGCTGCTGCTTCCGCTGAGCGTGAGAGAGGATGAAGCGGTCTGGGCATCGCCAATCGTAAAGGCAATTGGGCCGGTAGTGCCTCCTTCGTCGATCGCCTGAGCCGCAATGTCGGAGATCGTCGGTGCTGTGTTTGCAGGTGCGGCATTCACCGTCAAAACAAAGGTATCGCTGCGAGTCAGTGATCCATCGCTCACAGTCACTGTGATCGTCGCTGTGCCTGTCTGGCCGCTGGTGGGGGTTACTGTGACTGTACGATTCGCCCCGCTGCCGCCAAAGACGATGTTGGCATTTGGGATTAGCGTCGTATCACTGCTGTTACCGCTGAGCGTGAGCAAACCCAGCAAACCAGCAGTCGTATGTGCATCGCCAATCGTGAAGCCAATTACACCGGTACTGCCCCCTTCGTTGATCGTCTGTGCCGCAATGTCCGAGATCGTCGGTGCTGTGTTTGCATTCACCGTGAGGACAAAAGTATCTCTGCGTCGGAGTTTACCATCACTCACTGTCACCGTGATCTTGGCCTTACCGGTTCTGCTCTTTCTGCTCTTAATTGGAGTCACGGTGACCGTTCTGTTTTCACCGCTACCACCGAAGACTATACTGGATTTCGGAACCAGTTTGGTGTTGCTGCTGCTAGCGCTGAGCTTGAGAGAAGACGACGCCGTCTGGGTATCGTTGATAGTAAAAGCCAATGTGCCGGTGCTGCTACCCTCACTAATACTCTGTGCCGCAATGTCGGAGATCGTCGGTGCGGTATTTTTCCTCACGCTTTTCTTAGCCGAAGCCCCTTCTGCGGTAAGGAGAGTAGCGGCTAAAATTGCAGATATAAATTTCATCATGCGGTATTAGAATTCATGAAAAAAGTAAATCCGTTTGGACTACAAGCAATCACAAATGCCTTGGAATTTTTATTACAAAAGATGGAATCGGTTTTTATTTATCACAACTCACACATTATCAACGACTTATGGCTTTTTAGTGGCGAAAGTTGTCTGGAATCTTTGGCTATTCGCTCGGAGTTTTCCTAGGATTTAGGGCCAATTGCTCGGATTCCCGTCCATGGAGGGTCTATTGTTGGCAATTCTGAGGCCCAATTACCGAATTTCTTGAGGGGCATTGAACCGCTTCCCATCGAACTGAGCAGTAAAGTGGCAACCGCCCCCCCCGTGGGTGTCCCATGGCACTCAGTAAATCATTCGTTTGGCTCCTGTGTCAGCCTTTGCTTGCGCGATGTGCTGGGGCTACTGTTGCACCCCAATCTCGAGAATAACCCTTGGCAGAGTATCGAATAAGGTGAGAGAAAGGTGAGTGAACATTTACACCCTTACTGCCATTTCCGTCATAACTCCTTGAAAATCAATGGAGCCGGCTGTCGGACTCGAACCGACGACCTGCTGATTACAAATCAGCTGCTCTACCAACTGAGCTAAGCCGGC
>JBIKSN010000066.1:0-12768 GCA_044348585.1 Flavipsychrobacter sp. | reverse complement strand
GAGTAAATAGCCCCTACCCCGAACTATTCCCATCGATGGCGGTTGACACACAGTCTCTATTTTTTACAAGACGCGTGAACAATATGGACGAGGAGCTGTTCTATGCTCCCGCGGATTCGTGCGGAGGATGGTTTGCAGCGAGGAATGCCGGCGACCCGCCTAACAGTCCGAATCAGGAGTCTTCGCAGTTTGTATCGGCCGACGGACACTACTTGTTCTTTACCCGATGCGAGAATATGAGCGAGAACGGAAGTGCGGAGGGGGGGTGCGACCTATTCATGGCATACAGAGTGCGCCTGGACGGTCCGTGGACTATAGCACAACCTTTCGGGCAGACCATCAACAATCCTACGTATGAAGGGATGCCTACTCTGTCGCCTGACAACAGGGAACTATATTTTGTAAGTGACAGAAAGGGTGGATTCGGCGGGTATGATATCTGGGTATCGAGATTTGACAACGGACTTTGGCAACTGCCCGAAAACGCAGGACCTGCTATCAATTCGGCGGGTAATGAAACAACACCTTTCATTGCGGCAGATAACAAAACGCTGTTCTTTGCCAGCGACCACAGGCCGGGACTGGGTGGAACGGACATATTTATGAGCCGCAGAAAAGCGAACAATACCTGGACGCCTGCAGAAAATCTTGGATACCCTATAAACAGCGCGCATGACGACAAGAGCGAATTTGTGTCGCTGGATGGGAAGACACTTTACTTCGCATCGGACAGGAACGGCCCCGCGGGTAACTATGATATTTATCAGGTTCCGTTGCCGGGCATCATCGCACCTTTGCCTGTGAGCTATCTGCAAGGGTATGTATTTGACAGTATTTCGGGCGAAAGGCTGAACTCGGCTGCTATGCTGATCTGTAACGCGGCCACGGGCGATACTCTGTATGAACTGCGCAGCAACAGGGGTGACGCGAGTTACGTGATCACACTGCAGGCAGACAAAAAATATGCGGTACATACCGCACGTCTGGGGTACCAGGAGGTGAGCGATACTGTGGCATTGACCAAAGAATATGCAGCTAAACCACTGACACATAATGTGGCCATGTTACCGTTCGGTTACAATCCGATAAAACCGATCAATGACAGCCTTATTGGCGAAGTACACTTTGATGTGAATGTAGCGGAGCTATCGGCAGCAGATAAGGCAACTCTTCAGGCAATAATATCGCCATGGCTGGAAGAAAAGGGAATAGTGATCTATGTGAATGCCTATACTGACAATACAGGCACACCCATGATCAATGAGACACTGTCGTTCAAACGATCAGAGATAGTAGCCAAAGAGATCATTTCTATGGGAATTGATGAGTCTATGGTGGAGCCGAAAGGATGGGGAGAAGCTAATCCGATAGCGAGTAACGATAGTGAGGAAGGACGTTCTAAAAACAGACGAGTAGAAATCATTGTAAAGAGATAACGGGGCATAGGAACAACATTGTTTTGTGCTTCAACGGGAAAAAAAGTACTTTCACCACTGACGGGAAACCCATATCTGATGGCGCGCAACATCATATTATTATTCGCGGGAGTTATTATTCTCTGGTCTTGTAATGACCGGCCGGGCAAGGTCACGGGTAGTAATCCAAGATTTGACAGCGTGCTGGCCCTAGCCGACAGAATGGGGGATTCAGGGAATGTGAGTCAGGCGTTGGATCTGGTGCAGCGGTCATTCAAAAGTATAAGGCCGCTTTCTACTGACGATAAGATACATTATCTATCATACTCGAACATCTATTATTCCAGGCGGCAGATATTTGACCGTTGTATAGAAATAGCTGATAGCATGCTTGCGGTGATAGAAGCTGACCCAGACCACCCGGATGCGCCGGGCTGGAAGATAGCTGCGTATAACAACAAAGCTGATGCTTTGTTTGCAAGGGGTGGGTATTCTAACGCTTATCAGTACTACAATCTGGCGCAAGTGTTAGCAAATGAGACGAAAGACTCTTGCTCTTTGCGGACATTTACCTATAGTATAGCCATGACGCTATACAGGCAACAGCGTTTTGAACAGGCTGCGCAACGTTTCAAACAATCTTACGGGCTGGCGAGTCAATGTAACGAAGACTTCAATATTTTCTACTTCAAGCAGGAACAACTGGATAATATAGGTCTGTGCTACAGTGCGCTGAAAAAATATGACAGCGCAATGCGGTATTACCAAATGGCACTGAGTTATATTAATGCCAACACAGGAAAATTCGAGTCGAAATCGGCCAATGTATATGAGTCGCCGAAGGCAATAGTAATGGGTAACATGGCCGAGGTATATATGCACCTGGGACAGACAGACTCGGCAATTGCGCTTTACAATCATAGCATCGAAATTAACCTGCAGAAGGGATACACCAATTCCGACGCAAGAATAGACCAGACGAAACTAGCAGGATTGCACATGAAACTTGGCGACCTGAGATCGGCCAAGGCAACGCTGGACCTGATATATGCAGAAAGAGATACTATTCCGGATGAGAAAACGGAGATGAAATGGCACAAACTGATGTGGCAGTACCTGGAAATGACGGGTGATACTGTTAGGGGATCGAGGCATCTACGGGCTTACACAACAGCGTTCGAAGCGTACCAAAACGCGAACCGATCTCTTATGGAAACAGATCTGGACATGAGGGTGCGGAATCTGGAAAAACAACTCAGGATCAATAAACTTGTTGCGGGGAGGTCAAGCCAACGGACGTACATGATAACTGTAACGGCTTTCGCGGCATTGGTAAGTGTAATAGTGATGCTGTTGCTGCGTAACGCCTACCGATCTAAGAAAAACCTGGCCGAGCTGACCGAATTGAACACGCAGGTAATGGAAACGCGGGAACGAGCGGAAGAGAACCTCAAAAAACTTCAGGCTAAAGAAAAAGATAATGAGCGCATCCTGAAGTCGGTGGCACATGATGTGATGAGCCCGATAGCTGCGGTGATATCTCTGGCCGATATTCTGCAGAATGATAAAGACATGAGCAGAGAAGACCAGAAAGAGATACTGGACATGATCAAAGAATCCGGCACCAATTCACTGAAGTTGAGCAAAGACATACTTGAGGCCGCGAAGGAAATGAAAGACACCAGCGACAAACGTGAGCGTACCGACGTAAAAAATCTTGTGACTAGAGAAGTGGACATACAAAATGCCAAAGCGGCAGCAAAAAAGATAAAGATCGTAGCATCGGTGCCCGAGAACCCTATATATGCAATAGTGCAGGAAGACAAGATACGCCGGGTGTTCGATAATCTTCTTTCAAATGCTATCAAATTCAGTCACGAGGGATCTGAGATAAATGTGCGGCTGACAACCCAAGCGGGGAAAGTGCATGTTTCGATAGCAGACAATGGCATAGGTATCCCGGAGCGCAACAAGCCTCATGTGTTTGACATGTTCACCGATGCCAAAGCAAAAGGGACGAATGGAGAAATTCCACACGGATTAGGTCTGTCTATATCGCAACAGATCATACGATCGCACAAGGGCGAGATATGGTTTGAAAGTGAGGAAGGTAAAGGATCTACCTTCCACGTAACCATTCCCACAGATCGTGCGTGATCAACGCAGCATCATCTGCCTGATGTAGCGGACAGGCGCGCTGCCATAACTGAGAAACTGCTCGTGAAACTGCTTCAGTTTGAAATTGCTCCCGGCTCTTTTCTTCATCTGCTCGCGCAGGTCGCATATCTCCGTAAAGCCGGTGAAATAGCAGCACAGTTGTACCTGAGTTACTGATACCCTTTTCCACTTACCTTCCGCTTCGGCCTGTTGCTGGAATGCCTCTTGCGTCAATAGTTTCAGCGCCTCATCTTTGGTCATGTTGCCGGTATGTACGCTGTAGTCGAGAATGGTGTTGCAAGTACTACGCAGGTTCCACTTGTAGTACATGAGCCACATTTCGGCAGGTGCATCAGCAGTGGGGGCATGAGGACGGGCACCGTAGCCGTTCTCCAGCATCATCAGTTCAGTATACACGGCCCAGCCTTCTATCATGGCATTGTTGCCCAAGACAGACTTTACCAAACTCGGCGACTGATTGGCATAGACCAATTGTGTGTAGTGGCCAGGTATAGCCTCGTGGATGTTCAGTATCTGTAGGATGTATTTGTTGTACTCGCGCAGGTAACTTTCGGCCTGTGCGGAATCCCATCCGTCCAGACTACCGACATTGTAATAGGTGTTGCCTTCTTTGTCGTAGGGGCCGGGCGAGCTGATAGAAGCACCTGCCACACCTGCCATGTAGGCCGGTTCGCGGCGAACGACCAATGGCTTTGAGGGATCGATATATATCAGGTCTTTCTTCTTAATGAAGTCGATAAGCACAGGGATCTGCTTTTCTATAGCCGACTGGAATTCGGCAGGCTTGACGTGATCAGCCGAAAGCGTCTCGATCATTTGCCTGATCAGCTCCATACTGTCAGACGGCGCAGGTGTGCGGTGGTATTTGGACCACAACAACAAAGAAGTAGCATACATCTTTTCGTGCAGGTACTTCTTTCTATCCAATGCCTTGCGGTAGATCTCATCGGCATTGTAGGTACTCTGCATATCGAACAAAAATTTCTTCGCATACAGCTCTTTGCCCAACCTGAAACTGCGCGGGTGTTTGTTTTCGAGCTTCTTCAACCAATCGGCGTATGCTTTTATAGCAGCAACGGCCTCTGTTGCGCGTGCTCGAATCCTACCCTTCTCAGTGTCATCGATAGTGGATTTCTTCAGTGCATCTTCAAGATCTGACTCGAAAACGGAAAGACCTCCCAAATTCTGGCTGATAGCCAGTTCGGTATGTTCCAGAGTGGGGTTATGTAGGTTGCTCTGAGCGGATCTGTAGTAAGCAGGTATGGTGGCCATGCGCGCATAAAAACTACGGATACGTTGATCGAGCGGCGCATAGTCGTTTGCAAGCATTTCGGCGAAAGTGCCTGACACATTGTAGGAAGAAGGATCCCATTCGAATGAGCGCAATTCTTTAATAGCCCACTCGGTACTCAACAGTTGATTTTCTATGAGGTGATAGTCGGTCTGATCGGCATCTGAGAGGTCGGATACATTGAACTTTCGGAGTGCGGCAAGATTCGCCCTGCAGAATGCAAGTTCTTTATCGCGCTGTGCTGCATCGGGCACGGGTAGCACCGCATCGAACTTATGATAGCCGATGCTGCTGGCCCAAGTTGGGTACAACTCCCAAAGTGACTCGATGAAGGAACCTTTGAAAACATTGAATTGCCGGTCGGCTTTCTGAGGCCGACCTGATGCACTGACTACAGACACCATAAGAAAAAAGGCTGCTACAAGCAGAATACGTTTACGCATGAAAATGACATTTGCAGCAACAAACGTAAATCAAGCGTTCTGTATCTCCTAATCACAGGTGTTATGGAACGACTACTATGGAGTGTGCTGTATCGGGGACGGGAACCCAGATGAGGCATTGCACACAAGTTTGTGCCGACGGTGGCACCAGGCGGAAACGAATGACACGCCCTTCGTCAACCGGACCACAGTTGCATGGATTGGCCACCCTGAACACATTTGCATACTCAACGCTATCAGAGGGGTCGAGCCACGATGCCTGTCCGATGTTGCTGCCATCGGTCACCTGAACGGCAATATTGCCGCATACTGATTTGAGCACTTTTCCCTGAAAGACCCTGGCGGAAATAACATTGTCATTGTGTCTCTTTCCACAAGAGATGGCGAGTACAGCGGTAAAAAACAAGATAACTGCTTTCATTTCAGATGAAATTTATCAAATATATCAAATACGACACCTTTCGGTGTAGCGTTATTTAAAATATGATGTTGTTAAAAAACGTTGACTTTAAAAGTTTATTGCCAAAGAGAAGATTAACTTTACCACAAAAAAAAGATATGACTATTCAGATCGGCCAGACGGCTCCCGATTTCTCTTTGCGCGATACAGACAAGAATGTAGTGACACTTGGCGAACAGCGTGGTAAAAATGTGGTTCTGTTGTTCTTCCCACTGGCATTTACCAGTGTATGCACGAAGGAACTATGCATGACCCGCGACAACCTGACAATGTATAACAGCCTGAATGCCACGATCTTTGGCATTTCTGTGGATTCGCTCTTTTCTCTGAAACGCTTTAAAGAGAATCAGCAATTGAACTTTTCGCTGCTGAGTGACTTCAACAAAACGACATCGGCGGCATACGGTAGTCTTTATGAGCATTTCTTCAATGACATGGATGGAGTTTCCAAGCGTTCGGCATTTGTAATAGATACAGAAGGAATCGTTCGATATGCGGAAGTGCTGGAAAATGCGGGAGATATGCCAAATTTCGATGCTATAAATGAATGTCTGAAACAAATAAATAGTTAAATTGCAGCTATAAAATTTCGACTCAACTATTTATATGAAACGTATCTACGTATTTATCGTGCTATCGGTCCTATCAGGAACTTCCTTTGGTCAGATAGGCAATGCTGGTATGGAGGACTGGCGAAATACCTTTGCGGGTTTTCCTTTTCCCACACTTCCTATCTCAAATCCTAAATTGTGGTCAAGTACCGATTCACTGGCGCTGACAGTAGGACCGCTGATCGGTGGGTCCGGATTTACGCGACAGGTGTTCAAAGAAACTGTAAAAGTGCATTCAGGTTCGGCGTCTGCCAAAGTGATGTCAGCTTATCAGGATACACTGGGACTGCTTCCCGGTCTGCTCACCAATGCGAAAATTGAAGTGGATCTGGCGACAACTAATGTGAACTTTACCGGCGGCACTGCAGTTACCGTAATGCCTCAAACGGTAAGTGCGTGGGTTGCTTACAGCCCCGGCATCGACTCAACAACCGATACAATCGGCTACGATGAAGGAACTCTTGTTGTGCAGGCCTATGCAACTGTATGGTCGGTCGACTCAATGGTTGGTAGTGGTTTTGTGAACATCACTCCGTCCGACACATTCTATCAGGTTACAGCGACACTTGACTACACCACAAGCGACTTTCCGGTACATACGCTGCGCATTCTGTTTACAAGCAGTGGAGGAACAGGTGACGTACTCGACAGCAGCACGCTTTATGTAGATGATTTATCTATGACCAGCACACCCAATCCTCCGCCACCGGTATCGGCAAGCGTATTGAATGGGGCGCAGCAGGTTCAGGTATACCCTAACCCGGCAAAAGGGTTCGTCTATGTGACGGCACCTGACAATAGCGAGTATACATATAAAGTATTGAACATCAGCGGACAAACAATTCTTCACAGCAACGTGAAGGGCACAGGAAAGGTAGATATTTCGGGATTGGCAGCCGGTATGTACTTGTATGTAGTAACAGGACCTGATAAAAAGATAGTGAAGCAGGGCAAACTCACTGTGACCCAGTAAGACACATCAAAAACGACGTTGAAGTAAGGAACGCCCGCATATAATATATGCGGGTGTTTTTTCAGGATAAATATTATTTTTGCCGACTGATATGCTTAATGGTAAGAAAATAGTGATCGTACTGCCCGCCTACAATGCGGCACTCACCCTTGAACGCACCTACAAGGAGATCCCATTTGATATTGTGGATGACGTGGTACTGGTTGATGACAACAGTCGCGACGACACAGTAGGTGAAGGACGCAGGCTGGGTATCAAGCACATCATCAAGCATGAAGTGAACAAAGGCTATGGCGGCAACCAGAAAAGCTGTTATAAAAAGGCACTGGAACTGGGAGCTGACATCGTGATCATGCTTCACCCTGATTATCAGTACACTCCAAAACTGATCCACGCCATGTCTTCGATCATAGCAATGGATGTATATCCGGTGGTGCTGGCATCAAGGATACTGGGCAAGGGTGCACTGCGTGGTGGTATGCCGATGTACAAGTACATTTTCAACCGTTGTCTGACCCTGTTTGAAAACATAATGCTTGGCCAGAAACTGAGCGAATACCATACCGGCTATCGCGCATTCAGTGCGGATGTTATCAGGTCAATCAACTTCACCCATACCAGCGACGACTTTGTCTTTGATAATGAGATGATCTCTCAGATATTCATGAACGGATTTGAGATAGCAGAGGTGACGTGCCCTACCAAGTACTTTGAAGAGGCTTCGAGCATCAACTTCTCACGGAGTATGAAGTACGGACGTGGTGTATTGAGGGTATCACTTACACACCGCCTGCACAAATGGGGGCTGCTGAAAAGTAAGCTTTACATTAAGCCTTAATCGGGAACCGATCAATAGGTACTTATGGTAACCATATCCGGCACGATCATGCTGGGTGTGAACATGGAATTTGCTTCGCGTAACATTCCTTCCGCATCTCCACGGCTGCGAAAATCTCCTATCTTCACCCTGAAACCAGGTGCGACATAGATCAGGTAGGTGCGCACACCGGGATATCGACGCATAAATTCCGTCTTCGCGGCAATAGCTTTCTCCCTGCTGGGGCCATTGTATATCTGCACTCTGAAGCCTTTACCGGTGTATACCGTTTTAACGTCGTGGTGTACAAGACCTGATGTACCTACATAACTATCCTTAATTACGGGCTTGGGAGCTACTTCTACGGGCTTGGGTGGTGTTGGCTCGGGCATTGTGGGCCTGACATAAACGTGTGTCTTTCTAACGAGTACAGCCAGTCTTGCATCGGCATGAATAGCCACATCGCCCTGGTCATCATCCTGGGCAAGCAAAGCCCCCCCGGATAACGAAAGCAGTAACAAAATGAAACAAAAAAGGCGAAATGAGAACGCGACCATTTGAGAACAGCGCAAAATTAGCCATTGCCCTGAACATATGCTCACAAAAAGATGTTATCGGAGGCGTGACACTAAGGATTAGCTACCTTGAACTCCTTCATGATCTGAAGGCTAGCTGATGTACCGAGTCTTGTAGCGCCGGCATTGATCAGCTCTTTGGCAAAGGTGTAGGTTCTGATGCCGCCGGCAGCCTTGATACCAATTCGGGGTGGAAGGTTGGCTCGCATCACTTTAACAGCGTGGACTGTGGCGCCAGTGGTAGCAAATCCGGTAGATGTTTTCATGTAGTCTATGTTGTATTTGCTGTAAAGCTCGCAACAAGCCACTAATTCGGTGTCGGTGAGGAGACCGCTTTCTACGATGAGTTTGATCACCTTTCCTGCCTTAAATACCGGATCGAGACATGCTTCGATCTCTTTTCTTAACTGCAGCCAGTTACCTGTTTTGAGGGCACGCAGGTCGATAACCATATCCAATTCATCGGCGCCCATGGCAATAGCCTCCCTTATCTGAGCCACTTTTTCTTCGATCGCTTCGTAGCCATAAGGAAAAGCGATAACGGTTGCCACCTTCACCCGCGAGTTATCGAGCAACTTACGGGCACCAGGCACAAAACGCTGCGGCACGCATACAGCCGCAAACCCTGCCATTGATGCCTCAACGCATAATTTATCTATGTCGGACGCTGTAGCACCAGGCTTGAGCATGGTGTGATCAATGTAAGACGCTAGATTTATGGCCATATTTTTCGCAGTTAGCTATGTATTTATACAAATGTACCTGTTAATACAACACTAATCTACTACTATAAATAGTTGTGGGTATTATTTTTAATAAAAATAATACCCACATATAATTAACATTCAATTAAGAAGATAACTAATTAGACATACCGCCATTTGTAATGATCTCATCAGCAAACTCGCTGGTCTTGAGCAAAGTCGCGTCTGTCATCAGGTTGTAGAAGTCGATGGTAACACGCTTCTGCCTGATAGTAGCTGAAAGGGAATCTTCAATGAGTTTGGCAGCTTCTGTCCAGCCCATGTACTCCAGCATCATGACACCACTGAGCAACAGTGATGAAGGATTCATGGTGTTAGTGTTGGCGAAACGTGGGGCCGTGCCGTGTGTTGCCTCGAACACCGCATGACCGGTTTTGTAGTTGATGTTGGCACCGGGAGAAATACCGATACCACCAACCGCAGCAGCCGCAGCATCGGATATGTAATCGCCATTCAGGTTGAGTGTAGCCACTACTGAATAATCTTGCGGAGCGAGGAGTATCTGCTGAAGGAAGTTGTCGGCGATCACATCTTTGATAATGAGCTTGCCTGCAGCCTTCTCATTCTTCATCTGTGCATTAGCTGCATCTTCGCCTTGTGTCTTCTTGGCGTTTTCCCACTGTCCCCAGGTATATACTTTATCGCCAAACTCGCGCTCAGCCAGTTCATATCCCCACACTTTGAAGCCACCTTCTGTGAACTTCATGATGTTGCCTTTGTGCACGATAGTGACTGACGGCATTTTATTGTCTAATGCATATTGGATCGCAGCACGCACCAAACGCTCAGAACCTTCTTTTGAAACCGGCTTGATACCCAGCGCAGACGACTCGGGGAAGCGGATCTTTTTGCCCACACCCATTTCGTCTTTCAGGAAGGTCATCAGTTTATTTACTTCCGGCGTTCCGGCAGCAAACTCGATACCGGCATAGATGTCTTCAGTGTTCTCGCGGAAGATGGTCATATTCACCTTTTCTGGATGGACCACGGGAGAAGGAACACCGGTATACCACTTTACAGGACGAAGACATACATACAAGTCAAGTTCCTGACGCATGGCAACATTCAAAGACCGTATCCCACCGCCAACAGGTGTAGTGAGCGGGCCTTTGATAGAAATAAGGTATTCGCGGGCAGCATCGAGAGTGGCGGCAGGCAGCCACTCTCCGGTGGCATTGAACGCCTTTTCACCAGCCAGGATCTCCATCCATTCTATTTTACGTTTGCCACCGTAAGCATGTGCTACAGCAGCGTCAAGTACTTTCTTGCTGGCACTCCACACATCGGGACCGATGCCATCGCCTTCAATAAATGGAACAATCGGATTATCAGGTACATTCAGCTGCCCATTGGCACCCATGGTTATCTTCTGTGGTGTCATATTTTTGTTTTTGCGCCGCTAAGTTAACGGTTCCTGTTCATGCACTCAAATGAAAAAGGCGGGATTTTGCCCCGCCTTCAAAAAAAGAAATCTTTTAATCAATAGAACTATCCGCAATATGTATCGAATGCCTGAATCAGGTTGGCAGCGATCATCTGTGCAGAACGACCCTCGATGTTGTGGCGCTCGATCATGTGCACCAGCTTACCGTCCTTCAGCAAAGCAATAGCGGGCGAAGAAGGTGGATAAGGAAGCAAATAATTTGAACGGGCATGCTTTACTGCCTCTGTGTCGACACCGGCGAAGCTGGTAGCGAGACGATCGGGTACTTTAGCGGCGTTTTTAACTGCCATAAGTACACCCGGTCTTGCGGTGCCTGCTGAGCAACCGCACACGCTATTGATCATCAGCAAAGTGGTACCTTCCTTACTCAGACTATTATCTACATCGGCCGAAGATATCAATTCGGTAAAACCCTGACTCGTCAGTTCGGCTTTCATGGGAGCCACTAATTGTTCTGGATACATTGACTTTGAATTTTATGCCGTAAAAATACGACATAGTACTCATGCGGTAACAATGAAACGATAGTCAAAAATTATTCCTGACGAAAATCATCTTAGTCCCTGGCCAAAGAAAGTGCAAACATAACCTGTAGTATCGCGCTCAACACGGTAAACAAGCCACAATGAATCGTTCCTCATTTTGCCACCACCCACATAGGTTAGGGTATTGTTACTACCCTGGAAAGAGAAAGTATCGGTACCCTGCATGGTGCAAAGTGCGCTGTCGGCCATATCGTTAAGGATGTTCTTCATCATCATACTACGCGGGTCGTTCTGCAGCGCCCTGAAGTAGATGGGATATATGTCAATGCGTGTAGAATCGAGCGTGGTATAGTTGCAGGTATCGTAGCCGTTATAGGTTTTGATGAAGCGGTCTCGGCTCAGCTTTTCACAGCGAGCACCCTCAAAGCCTGTGGGACATACACATTCACCGCCAACGCAGGCACCAAGATTCAGGCAGATCACATTTTCGCAAGCGTCCTTTTTGCATGCAGTATATGAAATAGCCGAGAAGAGGGCAACAGTGAGCAACGCGGTGAGCAGTATGTTACGGATCTGCATTTTCTATCTAAAATTTATTTTTCGGAATATACTATTATTCACTCAAAGATAGCCCAGAAAATGATATTTCCCACACTTAGATACCATTTTATGAAACTACCGCAGGTCTCAAGAAACGCAAAGCGATGCATGGCAGGAAGCGCCAATGTGAGAAACGGGCAACATACTGTATCTTCGTGCTTTGCGTTATAGAAGAAACACATTCATGCACCCGATCCGGATAGCGGTCTTTTTATTGGTTATCATGATCCCGATGAGGGGATGGGCTCAGCGTCCGTTGCTGAATATGCCCGACCATGACGATAAATTGTACTATTTCGGTATCACGTTTGGTGCAAACTACTCGGTTTACAAGATCAACTACACTTCTTCCTTCGCACAAACGGACAGTTTTAAGCGCATTCAACCGCTATGGTCGCCGGGGTTCAATCTGGGTCTGATGGGGAACCTGCGATTGAGCCGTTTTGTAGATTTCAGGTTTGTGCCATCGCTGGCGTTTTGTGAGAAGCGATTGAATTTTCAGTATCGATCTACATGCACCTGCCTTTTCAGCTCAAATTCAAGAGCGACCGTATCAAGAATTTCAGGTTCTATGCACTGCTGGGGGGCAAGCTGGACTATGACCTCGCTGCAAACTCGCGCTCAAAAAGACCAAACGAGTTTCTGAAAATAGCACCTGTAGATTATGGACTTGAGTTCGGGGTGGGCTTTGAATTCTTCAACCCGAACTTCA
>JBIKSN010000286.1:0-3871 GCA_044348585.1 Flavipsychrobacter sp. | reverse complement strand
TGCCAATAGTATTTACGCTGGAGCAACGCAGCAGCTATATGAAGTTCATTGTCGCGGGTATCATCATGCTGGCTCTTTCGTTCTTTGTGCTGAACCTGCGCGCAGATGGAATGACGCTGGCCGTCATCTCCATGCTCATTGTCACCGCAGGTGAAATGCTGTCTATGCCGTTCATGAACACCTTCTGGACCAGCCGCACCACCCCGGCCAATCGTGGCCAGTATGCGGGACTCTACACCGCTGCATGGTCGGTAGCGCAGGTCATTGGTCCCTTCACGGGCGGACAGATAGCACAGCACCTGGGCTACTACACCCTGTGGTGGATAGTGGGTGGCACCGCCATGGTATGCGCGGCAGGCTTTCACTGGTTACGCAGCAATCACTGATCAACGTTTGCGGGCATATAGTTCTGTCCATATCTTGCCCCGCTCATATCGGTGCACCCGCACAAACGATGTATCATTCCTGATCTGGTCGTAGCGGTAATCGGGTTCTATGTTGTCGAAGATCACATAGTCCGTATTGCCGTCAATGTCCCACTGCACATGCGGGAAACGTTTGCTGCCCTTCAGAAATCCGGTACCCGGATCTGCAAGGTGCTGCGACTCTACGTAGGACGTCACCGATATACGCTTGTCGTAGCAATTGTGCTCCTCCAGATAGTCCACTATGTTCTGCTGCACATCCATGGCTATCAGCGCGCCACGGTCCGTATCGCCAAAGTGGTCGTTCATGGCCCAGGCGCTGTAGCTGATGACAGCGAACGCCGGGAACAACACATATACCGTCGGCTTGTATCCCGAGCGCAGAAACACGTCAAACAACACCGCCATAATGAAGAATGCCGGCACAATCACCGCCAGCAGGTAGCGGTAGGTGTAATAGTTCATGGTAGAGAACCAAAGGAAACACAACATAAAACAACCCGCCAACGCGATGAAACGTCGCTGATAGGCCTTCTCGAAAAGCGCCTTGCTGCTGAACACCCAAATGGTGAAGAACCAACCGGCCACAAACAGCAGCGCAAACGGTATAGACGGCATAATGCGCCCCGCACGCTTATCGTCCACCATATAGAACACCATGATGACCGGCACAGCTATGGCCAGGTAGCGCCACTTACGCTCCTTCACCGCGGCTATAGCACCCAGTGCCACCAGCAACAGATAGTACCAGTACTTCTGGTTGCGGTAAAAAGCATCGCCCATGCAGTTCATGCGCAACTTGTACCAGATCGTGTTCCAGCTCCGCTCTATGATCTCTGAGTAGAATGGAAAGATATACCAGCCGCGTATGTGCTTCTGCAACAGGAAGAACACCCCTATCAGCACGCAAGGCACGCCCACCGCTGCTATTCGCTTCAGGGCGGTGACCTTGTCGGTGTCTTTGCGGAAGACAGACGCCAACGCGTCCAGCCCCAGCACAAAACCCATGATCAGGCCACTCTCCTTGGTGTAGAACAGGATAGTCATGAACAAGGCTGCCAGTACATACCGTTCCTTTACCCACGCCCACATGCTGATAAAGCAGAGAAACGCTATCAGCATCTCGAACAGTACATAGGACGACTGCATGAAGAACACCTCCTGCGATGCCACCAACAGGAACGCCATCACTGCCACCCGCACATTGAACATACGCAGTGCCGCCTCGTAGATGCATATGAGGAACAGCACCGAGATGAACAACGCCATAGAGTGCATGGATACATGCCCTGCGCCGAACACCTTGGCCCACGACGCCCCTAATGCGTGAAAGAACAACGGGTGCCCCCGCGACAACTCTCCATCCACCGCATCGGGCATGAGGCTGATGCCGTGCTGTGCCATGGCCCTGAGGGCCGTGGCATAGGGCCAGCTCTCATCCCAGTAGTAGGGATACGAAAGGTGCGGCACCTTGAACGCGATGAACACGATCAGACCCAGCAGCAATACCCATCTGTTCTTCAGAAATTCCGGCATGTGCATTCAGCAGCTATGTGCTGCATTCATTGTGTAAGATAGACAATGTATGGCAATGGTGGTTGTTGGCGCGTTGCCTACTTCTTGCGGCTGTTGATCTCGTCGCGGATGTGGATGGCGCGCACATAGTCTTCCTGTTCCAACACCTTCTGCAGCAGTTCGTTCAGCTCATCCAGCGACATACGCTTCATGTCGGCGTCTGAGGCCGATGGCGACTTACCCGATACCGGCACATCTGCCGTTTCCGACTCTTCGCCCGTATCTGAGCCCTCGTTCTCCAGGAACAGACCGGCTGTCTCCAATATGTTCTCGTAGGTATAGATCTTGCAGTTGGCACGCACAGCCAGTGCCAGCGCATCGCTGGTACGCGAGTCGATCTCTACCGTATCGTCATTATTGCGGCATACCAGCTTGGCAAAGAATACCCCTTCTTCCAGCTTATAGATGAGCACCTCCAGAAGGTCTATAGCGAAGGTGTCCATGAAATTGGCAAAGAGATCGTGTGTAAGGGGGCGGCTGGGTTGCATACGCTCCAGTGCCACCGCTATAGCCTGCGCCTCAAACGCACCGATAACGATGGGCAGGCGGCGCAATCCGCTCACCTCGCCCAGCACCACCGCATAAGAGTGGGTCTGGGTGATGCTGTGTGACAATGCAACGATCTCTAATTCTACCTTTTTCATCTGTTTATCAGGGCACTAAGCGACGGCTTCTGTGTTTATGGGTTATTATAATACGAACGTGTGAAATTACTCATTTTATCGCAAAAAACAGGGCATCAAAATAGCGTTGGTGCCTCCCGCTGGCTGGCATCCTCGCCGGCCTCGGGCAGCAGGGAAAGCTCTTTCATGTCGTCGCCGGCAAGGAAGCTGCCCACTGTGCGCCAGCCGGTTATGTCCACCGTTTCGTGCAGCGGCACCACCTCTTCCGTCAGTTCGGTCTTTTTCTTGCCCTTGCGCACGATCACCACAGGTTCCTGCTGCAGGGTCACCATCTCCAGATAGTTGCCCTCACCATCCTTAATAAAGGTGTAGCGGCTCTTCAGTGTCTGGCTTTCTATAAGGAAACGTTTTACGTTGAACTGCTTGTTTTTAGCGTCGAAGTACACTGCCGTTACCACCTTCTCGGGGTGGAACTTGTCTATGAGCAGCACATTATCGGCATCGTAGCGGTTGGTGATGTCGAAGCCCGTTACCTCATAAGTACCATCTTTATAGAAGACTATGATACGGTCGGTCTCGTCGAAACGGCCCAGCAACATACCGTGACCGTCCTTGTTCAACCTGCCCACACTATCGTCATACCATATCTGTGGTGCCGACAGGGTCGAGCGGCCTTTTTCCTTCAGTCGCACACTGCGCACCGGATACTTGGTCACCTGATTGCCCATGGCGCTGCGACCCTTGATCTCCAGCTCTTCGAAGTAATAGTCGAAGCCCTTGGTACGCGCCTTACTGCCCGGCGACAGAGAGATCGTGATCACCTCGGCCTCGCCATTGGGGTTGGCGGTAAAGTACTGCACCTTGCTGCCCGCATTGCCACGCGTCAGGTCATATTCCTTGTCGCGGGTGATCCCGGTCACATTAAAACGCTTGGCATAGGTGATGCCTGTTTTGCCGTCCATGTACAGCATATTGTACGTGGTGCGCTCGTCGTTCTTCTGGAACACCGCTATGTGTATAATGTCCTTACCCACAAACGTCTTGTCGGCCACCTTGGTCACTATCATCTTGCCGTCTTTGCGGAAGGCGATGATGTGGTCGATGTCCGAACAATCGAACGCGAATTCATCCTTCTTCAGACCCGTACCAATGAAGCCCTCTTTGTAGTTCACATACAGCTTGGCATTGGCAATGGCCACCGTGGTTGCCTGTATGGTCTCAAACAGGCGGATCTCCGTCTTGCGCTCC
>JBIKSN010000285.1:0-3918 GCA_044348585.1 Flavipsychrobacter sp. | reverse complement strand
ACGTAGTCATTAATGCCCTCACCCAGAAATATGATGCGGTCCATCATCAGGCGCGAGAACACGTCCATAGAGGCCACATTCATCGGGCGCTCTTCTATGATGTATGGGGTGAGGCCCATCGGCACTTTTAGAGAGGAGGTATAGCTATCTACAGTGAGACTGCTGATGCCATGATGCTTTATGGCATATTTGCGGAATTCGTTCTGATTCATCGGTTGTCTTATTTTTTTGGTAATGGTAGCAAATTATAAACCAGAATAAAGATAATGCCATAAAGGCATACCAAGCCGGTTTTGGTGCTAATTTAGCGCAGTATTGGCATTTTATTAAAAAACTGGTCTATGGCAAAACTAACGCAGGCACAACTGCTCGACATTTTCAATGCGCTTAAAACAGTGGTAAAACCCTACGAAAAAGGCGTGCTGAAACCACATATAGACATAGAAGGCAAATATGACCTTGGGGCGCACAAGTCGGCCACAGTGCATGGCAAACAAAATGATGAATTTTCGTTCGTGAGCCTGATACTGCAAAGCAATTATGTCGGCTTCTACTTCATGCCTATTTACACCAACCCTCCCGAGGTAACACCCCTCATTGCCCCCGGCCTGCTCCAACATCTGAAAGGCAAATCGTGCTTTCATATTAAGAAAATAGAAACCGAAACGTTGAAAGAGGTAAAAGCCGCCATGAAAGTGGGCTACGAGCAGTACAAAAAGAATGGGTGGGTGTAGTGCAAAAACTAATAATTAAGTGGCTTCCGGATTTCCCCCCTGTTTTGCAAAACCATACTAAAGGTTACAAGTTAAAAAGCTATTTTTGCACCCCATACAACATAACGATATGAAGAACACTCCATTTACAGACAAACACATTGCGCTGGGCGCCAAGATGGCTCCATTTGCCGGCTACAACATGCCTATCTCTTATTCAGGCATCAACGAAGAGCACCATTGCGTGCGCAACAATGCCGGTGTGTTCGATGTAAGCCACATGGGTGAATTCATTCTTAAAGGCCCTCACGCCCTGGAACTTATCCAGCGTGTCACTTCAAACGATGCTTCAAAACTCACTGACGGCAAAGCACAGTACTCTTGCCTTCCCAACAACGAGGGTGGTATCGTAGACGACCTGCTGGTTTACTGCGTTGAAACCAACAAAGTTTACATGCTGGTGGTGAATGCCTCTAACATTGAAAAAGACTGGAATTGGATCAGCAGCCACAACACTAATGGTGTAGAAATGCATAACGTATCAGAAAAAACTGCACTTCTGGCCGTACAGGGACCAAAAGCGACTGAATACATGCAGCAGCTTACCGACATGGATATCACCAACCTCAAATACTACACTTTTACAAAGGGTGTTTTTGCGGGCGTTGAAAATGTACTGGTCAGCGCAACCGGCTACACGGGTGCTGGTGGCGTTGAGATCTATTTTGAAGACATCAACGACAATGCCGAAAAAATATGGGAGGCAATCTTCCGCGTGGGTACTCCAAACGGACTGAAGCCGATAGGTCTTGCAGCCCGCGACACACTGCGTCTGGAAAAAGGTTTCTGCCTCTATGGAAATGATATAGACGACACAACCAGCCCAATGGAAGCCGGCCTCGGTTGGATCACGAAATTCACTAAGGACTTCACTTCACGTGCCATCTTCGAAAAACAAAAGAACGAAGGCACAAGCCGCAAGCTGGTAGGTCTGGAAATGGTGGATAAAGGTATTCCCCGCCATGGCTACACACTGCAGAACGAAGCAGGTCAGGAGATCGGTGTTATTACTTCGGGCACACAATCGCCTACTATGGGCAAGGCAATTGGTCTGGCATATGTTGCTACAGCGCATGCTACCGAAGGTTCAGAAGTATTCGTAATGATCCGCGACAAAGGCATCAAGGCGAAAGTCGTTAAGATACCATTTGTACAGTAGTGCTGTTTGCCCTGTCACTAACAGAAATAACTGAGTCCTTTGTTTAGTCAATTATAACTACTGATACATAATGTTACCAAAGTACAGCCGCATCCTTCTGAAATTATCCGGCGAGTCGCTCATGGGCGACCGCAACTACGGCATCTCTCCGATGATGCTGGAACAATATGCACTTGAGATCAAGTCTATCGTGGAAGTAGGCGTTCAGGTAGCAATCGTTATTGGTGGCGGCAACATCTACCGCGGCATGAACGAAGCAGAAACAGGCATAGAGCGCGCACAGGGCGACTATATGGGCATGCTTGCTACCTGCATCAACGGCATGGCACTACAGGCCGCACTGGAAAAAGCCGGTGTCAATACCCGCCTGCAGAGCGCCATCAAGATGGAGCAGGTTGCAGAACCCTACATCCGTCGCAAGGCCATCCGCCACCTTGAAAAAGGTCGTGTGGTGATCTTCGGCGCTGGTACGGGCAATCCATACTTCACTACCGATACAGCAGGCTCGCTGCGCGCAATAGAGATCAACGCCGATGTGATCTTGAAGGGCACCCGCGTTGATGGCATCTACACAGCCGACCCTGAGAAAGACGCTACCGCTACTCGCTTTGAATCGTTGTCATTCTCAGAGGTGATCAGCCGGAACCTGAAAGTGATGGACATGACTGCTTTCACACTTTGTCAGGAAAACAACCTGCCTATCATAGTGTTTGACATGAACAAACACGGCAACCTGATGAACGTTGTGACAGGTAAAAAGGTAGGCACATTAGTAAGCTGATCCAACATTACATTTCGATACTGCAAAAGCCCGGTGTACCAACATCGGGCTTTTTGTTGGGTATCAGTAATGGAAGCGGCATTGTATGATGTGAACACGGTTACCGATCACTGTATAAACCAGACGATGCTCGTCTGTTATTCTTCGTGACCAAAAACCCTTTAGGTTTGCCTTGAGAGGTTCAGGCTTGCCGATTCCGCCAAAGGGTTCCCGCAGGCAATCCTTAATCAGGTCGTTTACTCTTTTCAACACCATCTTATCTGTCTGCTGCCAGTACAGATAGTCCTCCCAGGCGTGTGTGTCCCAGCTAAGTTCCATTAGCCCTCAATAAGGTCGTGAGTTTCCGAGTGCCCCTTAGCGAGGTTGTTCAATGCCGCTTGCAGACGCCTTGCATTTGCATCTGAACTCAAGAGGTGATTGGTCTCCTGCCACGAATTGTATTCGTCTAACGAGATCACAACAACGTTCTTGTTGTGCGCCCGGGACACAACGATCACCTCGTTATTGTCACAAGCGTCATCCAGGTTTTCCTTTAGATTCTTCCTGAAATCAGAATAATTGACGACTTGCATTTGATACTATTTTGTACAAAATTACGTACAATTTTCTGCATTTAGCTCAATTCCTCTAACAAAAACCTCCCTGTATGGCTTTCTTTGATGGCTGCAATGGCTTCGGGAGTGCCGGCACCTACGAGGCGACCACCACCGTTGCCACCCTCGGGGCCCATGTCTATGACGTAGTCGGCCACTTTTACAACATCGAGGTTGTGTTCTATGACGAGGACTGTATTCCCTCTGTCCACCAGCCTGTTTAGGACAGCAAGTAAGTGCCTGATATCCTCAAAGTGCAGACCGGTTGTGGGCTCATCAAGAATGTAAATGGTCTGGCCCGTGTCGCGCTTGGATAGTTCTGTTGCCAGCTTCACGCGCTGGGCCTCGCCACCGCTCAGTGTCACTGCACTTTGGCCGAGTGTCACATAGCCGAGCCCTACATCCTGCAGTGTTTTGATCTTGCGGTGCAGGAAAGAAACATTCACAAAGAACTCTACAGCATCATCCACCGTCATGTTCAGAACGTCTGATATGGACTTGCCTTTGTAGCGGATCTCGAGCGTTTCCCTGTTGTAACGACGGCCATTGCATTTTTCGCACAGCACATACACATCGGGCAGGAAGTTCATTTCTATCGTGCGCATACCACCA
>JBIKSN010000284.1:0-3922 GCA_044348585.1 Flavipsychrobacter sp. | reverse complement strand
ACCCGAGTGCTGCGACAGGGTGTGCATGAAGAAGTTGGGGTTGATGCCCTTGGTGGTCACCTCCTTGATATCGGGCCATTCGGCTTTGAGGTTGGCTATCTGCTGCAACCATTCGGCCGGGCGAGAGAACTGCTCGCCCGCACACAGGGAGTTGAACGCGTTGAGGAAGTCTTTCACGTCGGCCACAATAGGAACACAGCCTTTAACACGGTTGTTGATCTCGGCCTCTTCGCAATCGACATGATAGATGGCGCGGTTCTCGAAGAAAGACACATCGGCACCGGTCTGACGGATATCGAGGCGGCTGCCCACAACTACCAGCAGATCGCAGTCGCCCAGGGTCATATTGGCCCAGCGGTTGCCGTAGGCACCAATGAAGCCCACCCGCTGCGGATGCGCAAATGGTATAGCATCGACGGCAAGCAGTGATGTAACCACAGGCAGGCCGGTCTTGTCAATAAATTCATTGAGCTGCGGGATAGCGAACGCTGCGCGAACGCCACGCCCCACCAGCAGCAAGGGCTTTTTAGCCCCCTTGATGGCGGCAGACAACTGCTGCACCGAAGCCGCCAATGCCGGTGGCACAGCGGGTGTGGCAGGTGCGGTATACTCAGGTTCGGCCACGTCGATATCGACGCGCTGCACATCCATAGGGATGTCTATGAGCACCGGACCGGGGCGACCCTCTACTGCTATCTCGAATGCTTCTTTGAGTATGGCTGGTATGTCCTCGGGATGTTGCACGAGGTAACTCTTTTTGGTGATGTGCTGTGCCATAGAGACAATATCGGTCTCCTGAAAGCCCAACTGGCGGATGTTGCGATCGCCCTTCTGCTCGTGACGGTTTACCTGACCGGTAATGAACACCGCAGGCGACGAATCGAAATAACAACTACCTATGCCGGTGAGCAGGTTGGTGGCACCGGGGCCACTGGTGGCCATGGCCACACCGGGAATACCTGTAACGCGACCGCAGGCATCGGCCGCGAAGGCGGCAGCCTGCTCATGATGTACCGTTATAATGCGGACATCGGTGTGCTGAAGAAACGAGTCGAGGAGATGCGTGATCATGCCTCCGGTGATCTCAAAAACACACTTAACGCCTCTTTTTTCTATATATTTAGCTATATAATCGGATACCTTCATGTATTCGTCGGGGTTTGCCTGTGGTAAAGATAAATAAAAAACAATAGGTTGCTTGTGCGGGTGGCTGTTTTGGAGACAGCCGCCCGAGGTGGTAACCGTTGCATTTTATGAGTACTTTCGCCCTGCTGCCCCGGGTAAGCGAACAACACCAAACTGATAACCATTGATAGCGGAAAAAGACCTGCAACATATAGCGGCACATTGCGGACCGGTTTGGGAAGAACTGAGGGGCAAGACCATTCTGGTAACAGGAGGCACCGGCTTCTTCGGCAAATGGATGCTGGAGAGTTTTGCCCATGCCAACGAGACGATGGGACTGAATGCCACCATGCTGGTGCTGAGCCGCGACCCGGATAAGTTTGTGGCGGCGCACCCGCAGTTCGGGAAGGCGTGTTTCAGGTATGTGCAGGGCGATATTACCTCCTTCGTGGTGCCGGACGGACCTGTGGACCTCATCATCCACGCGGCCACAGACATGAGTGGCTACGGACAGATGCAGCAGGCCACACGACTGTATGACAGCATAGTGGACGGTACCCGCCGGGTGCTGGAACTGGCGAAAGAGCGTGGGACCGTATCGGTACTGCACACGGGATCGGGCGCGGTATATGGTGTGCAACCACCGGAGGTAACCCACATAGCCGAAGACTACAAGGGCGCACCGGATATTTATGGCGCAGGTGCCGCCTATAGCGAGGGTAAGCGGGTGGCTGAAATGCTGGCGAACATATACTACCACAACCATGGGGTACCCTCCAAGATAGCGAGGTGTTTCGCGTTCATTGGTCCCTACGTACCTATGGACGGCAGCTTTGCGGCGGGCAACTTTATAAAGGCGGCGGTGGAGGGCAAAGACATAGTGATAGCCGGCGATGGCACTCCTTACAGGTCTTACCTGTATGCTGCCGACCTGGCGATATGGCTGTGGTACATACTGCTGCGCGGCGAGAACATGCGCCCATATAATGTGGGATCGGATGAGGAGGTGACGATAGAAGAACTGGCTCGCCTGATTGCCGCACAATCGGCAACAGGCAAAACACAGGTACAGGTACTGACACCCCGCGGCAACCAACCCGCGCAACGCTACGTACCCTCTGTACAAAGAGCGAAGGAAGAATTAAATTTGACCATTCACACGAACCTCGCTGATGCGGTGAAACGCACCATTGAGTTCTATACCGTATAAATTGCGACTGTGACAAAGAAACACATATCTGTAGTGACCCCTTGCTACAACGAAGAAGGGAACGTAGCCAACCTGGCAAAGGTGGTGGCCGGCATTTTCGCGGGACTACCCCAATATACCTATGAGCACGTTTTCATAGACAACTACTCTACCGACAATACAGTGAAGATACTGCGTGAGCTGGCCGCTGCCGACCCCAATGTAAAGGTGATACTGAACGCGCGCAACTTCGGGCACATCAGGTCTCCGTTCTACGGTATGCTGACGGTGAAGGGCGATGCGGTGATCTCTATCGTATCGGACTTTCAGGACCCGCCGGAGATGATCACTCAGTTTTTGCAGAAATGGGAAGAGGGCTACAAGATAGTGATAGGCGTGAAGAAGCGCAGCCGCGAGAACCCATTGATGTTTGCCGTGCGGAAGGTATTTTACAATATGCTTGCCAAGATGTCGGACAGCGGCGAAAGCCCTGTGAAGAACTTCACCGGATTCGGGTTGTACGATCAGAAATTCATGTCGGTATTGCGCACGCTGGATGATCCGTATCCCTACTTCAGGGGCATGATCACCGAGCTGGGTTTTGAACGCTGCGAGATAGAATATACACAACCGCAAAGGGCCGCCGGCAAAACGAAGAACAACTTCTTTACGCTCTATGACATGGCCATGCTTGGCTTTACCAATCACTCCAAGCTACCGCTGCGTTTGGCCGCTTTCTTCGGCTTCTTCTCAGCCATAGTGAGTCTGATGGTGGCCATTGCCTACTTTATTTACAAGCTTGTGTACTGGGACTGGTTCCAGGTGGGTCAGGCGCCGCTGGTGATAGGTGTGTTCTTCTTCGCGTCGGTGCAGTTGTTCTTCATCGGCATTATAGGCGAGTACATAGGTGCCATACACACACAGGTGCGCAAGCGTCCGCTGGTGATAGAGCGCGAGCGCATCAATTTTGACAAAGAATAGTCGAAAGGCGCAGCACTTGAACACAATATAGGCGCACCCTGCACACCGGGGCGAGCTATACCAAACTATTGCACTAATTTTGCATCATGTCGGAAAGCTATAAATCGGGCTTTGTCAATATTTTCGGTGCCCCCAATGCGGGCAAGTCTACCCTGCTGAACCTGATGCTGGGAGAGCGGCTTGTGGCTATATCGCCGAAGGTGCAGACCACACGCCACCGCATACTGGGCATCCTTTCGGAGCCGGGCTACCAGATCGTTTTCTCTGACACGCCGGGCATCATAGAGCCCAAGTATAAGCTGCACCAGAAAATGATGATGCAGGTGAAGAGCGCGCTGGAAGATGCCGATGTGGCCATTCTGATGCACGACATAACCAGGCCGATAGAAGAATTTGACATGATTGCCGCGCCACTGAAACTGAAAGTGCCGGCCATAATACTGCTGAACAAAACCGATACGGTGAAAGACAAAAGCACCATTCCGGCTATTGTGAAGCAGTATGAAGAAAAGTACAAGGGTTGGACCGTGCTGCCGGTATCGGCGAAGAAGCAGACCAATACCGACAAGATATTGCCGCTGGTACTGCAACTGCTGCCCGAGGGAATGCCTTTTTATCCTGATGACA
>JBIKSN010000282.1:0-3923 GCA_044348585.1 Flavipsychrobacter sp. | reverse complement strand
GTGAATGTTGTAACTTATACTATGCCTAACGGTTGTGACGCGCGTGCGCCTATCATCGTAGATACACTGCCTGGTCCTATTTCTGGTCTCAACAGCATCTGCCCGGGTCGTACCACAACTATGACAACCTCATCTGTCGGTGGTGTGTGGAGCAGCGCTAACTCTCTGATCGCTTCGGCGGTAGCTGCTACAGGCGATGTGACCGGTGTGAGCACAGGTTCAACGACGATCACATACACAGCTATCTCAGGTTGTTACCGTACCAAGCCGTTCACAGTAACTAATCCTGTGCCGCTTTCAGTGACACTAACACGTACTCCTTCAATGGATACTCTGTGTAAAGGAGTTCCGGTTACCTTCACTGCGCGTGGTGTTAATGGTGGTGCTGCTCCGAAATTCGAATGGCAGAACCACGGGTTGAGTTTTGATACTGCTACCGTTTACGACAGCGTATTCACTTATACACCAAACCATGGCGACGTGATCAGGGTATTCCTGTTCAACAGTCTGGATATCTGTTCTGCACCAACTCCTGCTTATGTGGATATGGCGCTTAATATTTATCCTAACGTTGCTCCGGTTATCAACATTACCACTTCTGCGCCTACAGCTACCATTGGTGGTGAGACGTACACTACGGCCAATTATCTGGGTCACATCATCACCTTTAATTCGTTGGTGACGTCAGGTGGCGGTGCGGCTACTTATCAGTGGATGGTAGATGGTCAGCCAATAGCAGGTGCAACCAACAACTCATTCACACGTGCCGTTTATGACAACGATACAGTATACTGTATGGTGAACGGTAATCCTCCTTGTGAGACCGGTTCTATAGCTACCAGCAACAGGATCATCATCATCGGTGACTACCTGGAAGTGAATACTCCGGTAGACAAGATCAATGCTCTGAGCCTGTTCCCTAACCCTAATACAGGTAACTTTACCCTGAGTGGTACAGTGAACAACGCTAACGGCACTATCTCTTACGAAGTAGTGAACGTACTGGGTCAGGTGATACACAAAGGAACAACAGTTGCAAAAGGTGGTGTTATAGAACATCAGGTGAAACTGGACAAGGGAATTGCCAATGGTACGTACATGCTGCGCGTGAGCGGTGGCAACGACCAGAAAGTATTCCACTTTGTAATAGGTGATTAATCCCCGATAATAAAATGGTTCAAACGGGCGGAGCGGTTGCTTCGCCCGTTTTCGTTTCGGGAGGTATCAGGCAAAAAAATCCCCGGTGCGTGGTTGCACCGGGGAAGTATGTTCGTTTCGGAGATCGTTAATTAGAAACGCTCGAGTCCGTTGAAGAAGAAGTTACCTTCGATCGCCGCGTTCTCGTCGCTGTCAGAACCGTGAACCGCGTTCTCACCAATAGAAGCTGCGTACTTTTTGCGGATAGTACCTTCTTCTGCCTGTGCAGGGTTGGTAGCGCCTATCAGTTTGCGGAAATCAGCAACAGCGTTGTCTTTTTCCAGGATAGCTGCCACGATAGGGCCGCTGCTCATGAATTCAGTCAGTTCGCCATAGAATGGGCGAGCCGCGTGAACTTCGTAGAATTTCTCAGCCTGCTGCTTAGAGATGTGGAGGTATTTCATAGCTACAATGCGGAACCCTGCACCGTTGATCATCTGAAGGATGTTGCCTATGTTGCCGGCCCTTACTGCATCCGGCTTGATCATTGTAAATGTACGATTGGACATGGATTGTTATTTGAGGGTGCAAAAGTAGGGCAAAAATCGGTGCAATACGCATGATAAATGTTAAAATGATTGCCCGGATCGATTGATTATGTGTCCGATGCGCGAAGTTGTGCGCCGAAAACGTGGTTGTAGGGTGTTTCCATATATTTTCTGTTTTTTACATTTTACCTTTGTCATAACACGGGGAAACCATATTTTTGCAGCCCCAAAAAGAACGGCCGCCTTACCCCCGGCTGAGAGGGGGAATATACAATGCTGCCGATACAAGACGCCTTTCCATTACTGAGTAGTCCGAAGAATATATTCATCACTACACATCACAAACCAGATGGTGATGCCATTGGCAGCATGCTGGGGCTGTATCATTATCTGGTGACGAAGGGGCATATCGTAACTGCGGTATCACCGAGTGAGGTGCCCGATTTTCTGAGATGGATCCCCGGCAACGACAAACTGATCAATTTTGAAGACACACCTGATAAGGCTATTGCTGCTATAAAAGGGTGTGACCTTATATTCTGTGTCGACTTCAACGACTTCAACCGCACCAAGCATATGGAGCAGTTGCTGCAGGAAGCGACGCAACCAAAGATACTGCTAGACCATCATTTGTTTCCTAAAGATGTGTGGGACTATGGTGTGAGCATACCGTCAAAGAGCAGCACCTGCGAAATGGTGTATGACTTCATCAATCTGTGTGGCGACAATGCGCTTATAGATCAGAAGATGGCTAAGAGCCTTTACACAGGTGTACTTACTGATACAGGTTCATTCAAGTTCCCGGTGACAACACCTTCGGTGCACCGCATGATAGCAGACCTGCTGGAGCGCGGTATCAACCATACCGAGATCCATGAGCATATCTACGATGCGTGGAGCGAGAGCAGGATGCGTTTTCTGGGGTATGTCCTCATTGAGCGTATGGAGATATTCCGCAAGTATAACGCGGCGCTCATAACTCTTTCGCGCAAGGACATGAACCTTTTTAATGTGCAGAACGGCGATACTGAGGGTTTGGTGAATTATCCGCTCAGCATAGCCGGTATTAAATTCTCAACGCTTATTACCGAAAGGGGAGACGAGATAAAAATGTCTTTCCGCAGCAAGGGACTATTTGATGTGAGTAAGTTTGCCGGATTGTATTTCGAAGGCGGCGGTCACTTCAATGCGTCCGGCGGCAGGTCCAAAGCCTCCCTGACGGAAACAGTTGATTATTTTAAGAGAATTTTGTCGGATATTCACCCAAAATAATACGAACAATAAAAAGCAAAAAATAAAAATTCAAACAAACATGACAACCAGGATCATTACAGCAGCGTTATTGGGCGCAGCAGCCATAGGTTTCAATTCCTGCAAGAGCGGCGGAGACCTTAAGACCGTAAAAGGAATAGAATACTCAATTTTAAAAGACAAAGAGGGTAAGAACGCTGTAATAGGCGATATCGTAGAATTCAACCTGGTTGCAAAATGCGATACTACTGTTATCAACGATACCTGGAAGCAAGGCCGTCCGGCTGTGAACCGTGTTGATTCAGCACGCAACAGTTCAGACCTCATGGCTATCCTGCCATTCCTTTCTGCAGGCGACAGTGCGGTGGCGTACATCTCTTGCGATTCTATCCTGAAATCTATCCCTGCTGAGCAGCTGAGCCAGGTGCCTGTGTGGATGAAGAAAGGTAAGAAGATCGAGATCCGCATGTCTGTCATCTCAATAAAGAGCGAGAAAGATTACCGCTCTGAAATGGAGGCGAAACAAGCTGAGGAGATGAAGAAGATGGAAGAAGCGAAAGCTGCCCAGATGCCTATCGACGACAAGATCCTTCAGGAATTTTTCGCTAAGAACAATATCAAAGCTGAAAAAACAGCTTCTGGTCTGTACTATACTATCCAGAAGCCGGGTTCAGGCGCTCAGATCCAGAAAGGACAGAAGGTGGATATGATGTACACCGGAAAAACACTGGACGGCAACATCTTCGATTCTAACCAGGATGCTGAAGTAGCAAAGAAAAACGGTCACGACGCGAAGCCGCTCACATTCATCGTAGGCATGGGCCAGATGATACCGGGTGTTGACGAAGGTGTGGCACTGTTGAAGAAAGGTGCTAAGGCAACGCTGTACCTGCCTTCGCCTATCGCTTACGGCCCTCAGAGCCCTAATCCATCTATTCCTGCGAACGCGGTTATGATCTTCGAAGTGGAGATCAGCGGTGTTTCGGC
>JBIKSN010000281.1:0-3939 GCA_044348585.1 Flavipsychrobacter sp. | reverse complement strand
CCTACCGTCGAAATGACGGGTACCATCAGGCAGACTCATTGTGACAATTAAGGTCCGAACCTTTTGACGTATTAACTTATCGACCGTTTAACCGCTCACCCCCATCCAAAAACCGGCACATTTTTTGACTCCCTACTCCCATTCGGCCCGCTGCAGCGCATTTGCAACCACATATGTAACACAAATTTGTTTTGACGGGTTTTTGAAAATAGACTTACCTTTAAGCGGTTTAAACAGTTATACCTAATATAATGACTAATATCTCTTTTGACCTTGTTGATATAATCAGGACCATTCAGAAACAGAAGCGTTTTATTATCATCATCACACTGGCCGGTATGGCACTTGCAGGCGCCGGCCTCATGGTAAAAAAGAAGAAATACAAGGCGGAAGCCCGTTTTCTGGTAAATAACCCCCTCTACGGCGACCGTAACACCCTCTTCAGGGCCCGCGATACCCGTTATGTAGACTATTTTGGCGGCGACGACGACCTGGACAAGATAATGGCCTTTGCCGGATCCGACACGGTGCGCAACCGCATCATCCGCAACTGCCAGTTCCAGACGGTATATAAAAAGGACATCAACACCCCCAAGGGCTACGCTGAGCTGATGTCGATCTTTAAAAAGAACTTCAACATCAAGCGTACAGAATATAAAGATGTAGAGGTCTCCTATACCGATTACGATCCGCAAACGGCTGCCAACGTGGCCAATATGTCGGTAAAAGTGCTGGAAGAGACCTACCGCAACTACTATACCCACATCAAGAACGACATCTACAAGTCTATAAACGACCAGGTGATAAAGCTGGACAGTTCTATAGCCGCCCTTACAGATACGCTGGCCATCATGCGCGATCAGTATGGTATCTACTCCATCATCAGCCCATCGCGCCAGAACATGTTGGTGAGCGAGCTGAAAGGCGGTGGCAAGGGTTATGGCCGCGCCATAGAAGAGCTGCAGAACATAGAATCTATAAAAGACCAGTTGGTGGCCGACAGGGCGCATTACATATCGGCCCTCAATGAGTTTTACGCAACTACCAACAGTGCGCTTGAATTTGTGAAGGTGATCACACGTGCGCTGCCACCGCTTAACCCGGCCGGCCTCAGTATGACGATGACGCTGATAGCTGCAGCACTGCTCTCTTTCTTTTTTGCCACTTTATATGTACTGCTTATGGCCTACTACCGTAAGCTGAACGCCATAGAAAGATAAATGCTCGCACTGCAAGGGGAAAATAAATGGTTCACGGCGGCATCGCTATCGGTGTTGTTTGCCACCATATTGCTGGTTGTCTTCACGGGCAATCCGTACTTCCTTGTGCTGCCATTCGGTTACCTCTTCACCCTGCTGATGGGGGTGAACTGGAAAACAGCCTACTGGATATTCCTCTTCACCATTCCGCCAAGCACGCAGCTCTACTTTGCCGGCGACACGCTGTCGCTCACCGTACCCGATCAGCCCATCATGTGGTTGTTCCTGGGGGTGTTCATCCTGTTGCTGGCACGCAACCCCAAAGTAGTGCCGCAATGGTGGTGGCGCGACTCTATGGTGCTGATAATAATAGTACAGTTCCTGTGGACAATAGTGGCGGTGATCTTCTCTGAAATGGTGTTCTTCTCCTTCAAGTTCCTGCTGGTGAAGACGTGGCTGCTGGTGTGTTTCTTCTTCTTCCCGGTGTGGATCTTCCAAACAAAGAAGGACTTTGTGCGGGGCTTCCTGGTGCTGCTGGTGCCCATGCTGCTTACCATTATCATCATTCTGATACACCACTCTTTCTATGGTTTCCGCTTCGACAGGATACAACGCGCCATAACCCAACTCTATTACAACCACGTAGATTATTCTACCGTCATCTCCATGTACTTTCCGCTGCTGATAGTGACCCTGTGGCCGCTGATACGCAAGCGCAACATAGTGATGAAGTCGGTGGTGATAGCGATCATCGTTATATTTATAGCCGGTATAGGATTCGCCTATGCGCGTGCGGCGGTGGTGGCGGTGATCTTTGCCATAGTGGTGGGCATAGCCATGAGGCTGCGCCTGGTGAACCTTGTAATGCCGGGCTTTTATGCCCTTATCATATTGCTGATGGGGTATATGGTGCCCAACAACAAGTACATAGATTTCCGCCCCGACTTTGAACACACCTATATGCGCAAAGACTTTGCCGACCACGTGATCGCTACCTTCCGCGGCACGGATATGTCGTCGATGGAGCGCCTGTATCGCTGGATAGCTGCTGTGCGCATGAGCAAGGCCAGGCCGGTGACCGGTGTGGGGCCACGCGCATTCTATTACTACTACAAACCATATGCGGTAACATCCTTCCGTACCTATGTGAGCCGCAACCCCGAACAGTCTACCACGCACAACTACTTCCTGTATATGCTGGTGGAGCAGGGCTGGCCCGCCATGATACTCTATGCCATATTTATGGTGATGGTGTTCAACAAGGCGCAGAAGATCTACCACCGCTTCCGCGACCGTTTCTACCGGTTAGTGACCATTGGTCTGGCCATGACCATAGCCGTGGGCTTCATCAACAACTTCTTCTCAGAACTGATAGAGACCCACAAAGTGGCCGCGCTGTTCTACATTCCGGTGGCCATGCTCATCATCCTGGACAGGAAGAGCAAGGAGGAGGCCGCCGCAATAGAGCGGGGCGAGGAACCTGTAGTACTGTAGGCGCTTACTTGCTTGCCAGTCCGGCCAATCCGCGCAGAATAAGAAGGAATAGCCATATTGCCCACCAAGGAATGTTTTTGTCTTCTTTTAATGTGGTGGTACGTGCCGTGGCAGATGCGGGTTTTTCTTTGATGCGGCCGTAGATGTGCATCAGCTGGAATTTTCGGTTCTCGTGCAGCTCGCTGATGACCATGTCCATAAAGTCTATTGAGTAGCTGTACCAGTTCTCGCAGCAGTTCACAAGATCGGCGGTGGTGCGGCTGCGCACCTGCTGCACATAAACCGAAAACAGGTGCGCGTCGCGCTGCCTGAAGACGGCAATGCGGCTTTTGAGTGCCTCATAGCGCGCGGCATATCTGTCGGCCTGCGCTGCTGAGTCGTATGTCTGGCGGTTGTATTGGGTGCTATAAGAAGTGCCGGAGCTATTGCGGCGCAGTTGGTACAGGTAGTCGTAGTCGTTCTTGCGGGCTGCATCAAGCAGCACGTCTCCGGCCTCGTTCACTTCCTGCATTTTGCCGGTGGTATCCACACCGGGGTTGCGGTCGGGGTGCCAGTGTTTGCACTGCTTGAGGTATGCGGCCTTTATCTCGGCTGTTGTAGCCGGATAGGTGATGCCCAGTATGGCATAATAGTCTTTGAATGCCTGCGCCAACGGTTATTAATTACTACAAAATTAAGGGACAAAACATTGCCGTGAATAGCGGCAGCGTGCAGTGTTGGCCGGTATAAGGCCTCAATCCACGAAAAAGCCTTATTTTTAGGCTGTAGATGTATTTATTCAATAGATAAAAAGTAAGAAGCGGTGGCGGCAGCCCCCGGTTCCGGCACTACTCAATGAACATTCAGAACAACTATGTGGCCATTATGGCCGGCGGTATAGGCAGCAGATTCTGGCCCGAAAGCCGCACCCATCTCCCCAAACAGTTCCTTGATCTGCTGGGCACCGGAAAATCGCTCATTCAGTGGACGTACAACCGTTTCAAGCACATCTGCCCGAAGGAGAACATCTACTTTATTACCAACGAGGCCTACATGGGCACGCTGCGCCAGCAGATACCCGAGATAAGCGATGCTAACATCATCAGCGAGCCGTCGCGCAAGAATACTGCACCCTGTGCAGCGTACTTCGCGCATAAGATCATGGCGCTGAACCCCGATGCCAACATCATTATGTCACCGGCCGATCACCTCATTATGGACGAGCACTCTTTTGAGCGCACCGCTCACGAGGCACTGGAGTTCGTAT
>JBIKSN010000280.1:0-3967 GCA_044348585.1 Flavipsychrobacter sp. | reverse complement strand
GCCTATGCCCACCATCCCCGAAAGGAAACCCACGGCACCACCCAGCGCCCCATCGCGCAGATAGTTTATCTGTTTCCCACTACCATCCCCTGCAACGTTTGTAGTGCGCACCCAAAGTAATGCGCCTGCAATTATGAGGCATATACCAAGGACCACAAAAAAAGTATGTTCGCTTATCTTGAGCCGCGCACCCACAAAGGCCATAGGCACGCTTACCGCCGCCATTGGTATGATCTTTTTAAGGGGTAGCTCACCACGTTTCCAATACAGCAAGGTGCCACCTGTGACCACCACAATATTGCACACCAATGCGGTAAGTTTCATCTCCTGAAAAGGCAGCGCATATAACGCCAGCAGCGCAAGGTAACTGGAACCTCCGCCAAAACCCACCGAGGCGTATATAAATGAAATGATGCCGAAAAACAGGATCAGTTCGTAGTGCATGGGGCTAATCTCACGGACATAAAAGGTCCATACTCTCTGATAGAAGATTGTCTTTATTGATAGCCACCACCCCGGCCTCCTCGCAAACCAACCCACCGGCCAGATTGGATATCTCTGCCATCAGCTTCACGTTCTTTGTTACGGCATAAACAAGTGTAGCTGTGGCCACGACTGTATCGCCGGCCCCTGAAACATCGGCAATGTTGCGAATATGTGAAGGCAGAATAGCAGCCTCACCCTCATTGTTGTAATACACGCCCTTCTCAGAAAGGGTAATGAACGTAATGCGGTGGTTCAGCGCGTTGTGCAGTGCCTTGTGCGCTTCGCCCAGGTCGCGCAGATCGGTGCGGTGCATGTCCATATGCAACCCTTCGCGCACCTCCTTCAGATTGGGCTTGAATATCGTTACATCTTTATAGGAAAGGAAATTGCGTTTCTTTGGGTCCACCACCGTTACGATACCTATCTCTTTGCAGTGAGCGGTTATGTGCCTGATTACATTCTCCTTCAGCACCCCCTTGTTGTAATCCTCAAATATCAGTGCCTGCGGTTTCACCTTTTGCAGGTACTTCAGCACCATATCTATGAACGGGTGTTCCTCTTCCGTATGCAATTCGTCGGTCACTTCTTCATCTACCCGCAGCATCTGCTGGTTGCGGCTCAGTATGCGTACCTTGGTAGTTGTAGGGCGATGCTTGCTCTTCATCATCAGGCTTGTGTCTACACCCGCCTTGTCTGCCAACGACACCAGCAGGTCACCGTCACTGTCTTTACCCACCACACTTGCCAGCGTAACCTTTGCACCCAGCGAAATGCAGTTGAGCGCAACATTGGCGGCACCACCCAGCCTGCTCTCTCGCTTGGTTATAGCCACCACAGGTACAGGCGCCTCGGGCGATATGCGCTCCACACTGCCCCACCAGTAGTTATCCAGCATCACATCGCCCACCACCACTACATGTAGGCCGGCCATCTGATCGAATACGTTCTGCAATTCTATCTTTTTCATCGTCAGTTTCTTTTACTTCTGCCTCCTCATTGCCTGGCTGCACGTCTTTGCAGCAGGTAATAGATAGGCAGTCCCATTATCACAATTATCAGTCCCGGCCAAGTGTAGGTCGGCTTATATTTCAGCAGTATCACACACACAAACGCTGCCATGGCTATATACAACGCCGGTATCACCGGATATCCGAACGCCTTGTAAGGGCGCGGATGGTCGGGACGGGTGCGCCTAAGTTTGAATATGCCTCCTATCGTCAGGATATAAAACAACAATACGGTGAAGATGATGAAATCGAGCAGGTTGCCATACTGGCCGCTCAGACAAAGTACCGACGCCCAGATACACTGCATCCACAATGCGCGTGCGGGCACCCCCTTGTCGTTAAGCGTGCCGGCAGCCGGCAGAAACAGTCCATCGTTTGCCATTGTGTGGTACACACGCGCACCCGATAGTATCAGTCCGTTATTGCACCCGAACGTCGAGACCATGATAAGCAATGCGATAATTGTAGCCCCGTTATCACCAAATATCTTCAATGCCGCCGCAGTTGCCACACGCTTTGCCGGCGCCTGAGCTATCTCAGATACCGTCATAACGTTCAGGTACATCAGGTTCATGCACACATAAATGAGTGTCACTACCAACGTGCCTATAAACAGACTCAAACCAATATTACGCTCGGGGCGTTTCATCTCTCCGGCAATAAAAGTTACGCTGTTCCATGCATCGCTGGAGAACAAGGCACCTACCATAGCAGTGCATATAGCAATGACCAGTGTGCCGCCCGACAGGCTCTGATGCGTGATAGCCGCAGCGCTTGTGGTGATCTCTTTGGCCCACCAGCCATCCTCCCAGTTGGCATGCCACATGCTGGCACCCGAGAACAAAACAAAACCAAAAACGATGAGCGCCGCCATGGCGCCTATCTTGGCAATTGTAAAAAAGAATTGGATCCACTTCCCGCTCTTTACACCCAATGTATTGATGTAGGTGAGCAGTATTACGGTTACGATACCCACTATCTGGGCCGCACTTATATGGAAGCCTATGGCAGTGCCCATCAGAATATTATCATCACCCAACCTCGGATCAAGGTATCCTGCGAACTTGCCGAAAGCGACGCCCACAGCTGCTATTGTACCGGTTTGAATAACGGCAAAGAACGACCAGCCGTACAGGAACCCGTACAATTTACCGAACGCTTCGCGCAGATAAACGTACTGACCACCAGCCTGAGGAAACATACCACTCAGCTCGCCATAACTTAGTGCTGCCGTGAGTGTGATGAAGCCCGAGAGCAACCACACTACTACCAGCCAACCGGCACTACCCACCGACTGGGCTATATCAGTACTTACTATGAATATTCCGGACCCGATCATGGACCCGATCACCAGCAAGGCGCCATCTAAAAGATTCAGCGTGCGTTGCGGTGCCCCTTCCCCGGCATGTACCGGGGTTTTATTGCTTTCCAAATTCAGAACGTTTGCAGAAAAATACTATTTATTTCTTACACTATTCACTTTTTGTACTCGCATTCATGCCGTCAACAACATCGTTGGTGATGTCGCGGGCAGGGTTGCCATACAATATGGCTGAACCCGAACCTGAATAAGACATGATGAAATCGAATTGATGGGTCTTATTATACTCAGCCAGAAAAGAATCAAGGCGCTTTTTGAGATCTATATTGAATTCTTCCTGCTCTTTCATCAATTGCTGGGTCAGCGACTCCTTGCGCGACTCCAGTGTCTGCTGCATCTGCATCAGACGTTTCTGCGCAGCTTCATACTCCGACTGTGTCAGCGTGTTGTTCTGCATTTTCTTCTGCACCTCGTTGGCGTCGTTCTGCATCTGCCCGTAAGAACGCTGCAGCTCACTTTCCATTTGTGACTGTTTCTTCCTGAACTCTTCTCGCTTGCTCTTCAGCAGCTCATACTTCGATTCCAGCGAATCGATGTTTACATAAGCAATAGTTGCACCACCGGTTGCGTGTACGGGAGCAGGTGCGGCAGCTTGCTTTGCGCCACCATTTTGCATAAAGAACAGGGCACCCACGCCGGCAACAGCCACAATACTGAGGATCAGTGAAAGATTTTTCATATCAGAAACGTTCGTTTGTATTCAGGGCATAAAAATAACAATGCTCCGGTAGCATTTCCTATCTCCCCTTTCATAAAGTTGTCATAATATACCGGATGGCAAAATGCCACGGCAGGCTGCTAATACAGGGTACAGTTCCATTTCTCACCAACAATTGTGGTGTCGTAGCTGCTACATTTATTCTTCGCGTCTTCCGCAGTCATAGAACCTAGATCCTTCGTATACACCACTTTGTTGTTGTAGGAACAATTGCAATTATAGACGCGCTTGCACGATACCATAGAAGCCATTACAACAAAAAGAACAGCAGCAGAATAAACGACTTTTTTCATCTCTCGGAAAGGTTGAATAAAAAGCGAATTTAGTTTATTTATCTTTGAACCCGAAATCTATTCGTTCGTTTTTTTTCATTCA
>JBIKSN010000050.1:0-15587 GCA_044348585.1 Flavipsychrobacter sp. | reverse complement strand
GCTTGCCAAAATGGAAGGCTATCTGTGTGATGCCGCTTTGTGTGGCATGTTTGTACGGCTGCACCACCAGATCGGCCGCGCAGAAATAATAACGCACCTCACTGTTGGGAATAAAATCGGTTACCAAATGCACGCGTTTTGCCAGATCGAACTGAGCAATGATGGCATTGTTGGCAATCTCTACGTCCTTGTTGTAATACTCACCGGCTGCTATCAGCTCCATGCCCGAGCGAATGATACGCTCATCAGACATTGCCTGCAGCAACCAATCGAGCCCTTTGTATTCCCTTATGAAGCCAAAGAAAAGCATGTACCTTTTTGCGGGGTCAAGCCCCAGCTTGCGGCACGCCTCCTCTTTAGACACAGGTTCGTTATAACTATCGTAAATAGGATGCGGTGTAAAGAAAGACGGCTTGGCAGTGAATGTCTTCACGTCCTTCAACACATCCTTACTCATGGTCACAAACGCATCTACCGCGCCGATAAAGTAGTTGGTGAATTGTTTGTCTCCCGGCCTATGTTCATGGGGGATAATATTATCGACGACACACAGCACTTTGGTGTTGCCGTTCCGCTTTGCACGTCTGAGGATGGTACCGAATGCAGGCCCCATAAACGGCAGCCAGAATTTAACAATGATCAGGTCGTACTGCTCTTTGTTCATGGCCGCACCAACTGACAGCCAGTTCAGCGGATTCACGGAATTGACTGTAGTGCGTATGTCCAATCCCTGTGGTGCAGGCTCATCGGTGAATTGTGTCTTACCCGGGAACAGAAACGACGGATACTGCAAGGAAAATGACCAGATGGTCACCTGATGCCCCTGCTGCTGCAACTGGTAGGCAAGGCGTTCATTGAAAGCGGCAAGACCACCACGCAACGGATGCGCGGTACCCAATATGGCTATCTTCATCCGAATATGGTTTTAAAGTCTGTTTGTGCCCGCTCATAATCCTCGGGTATGCCTATGTCTATGAAGTAGCCCTCTGAGATGTGGCCGTAGTATTTGTGTTCATCAGCAAACTCCTCCAGATAATCCTTCTCAAACGAGAATTTGTGTGGCAGGTGTTTTGCATGCAGGAAACGCTGGTCTATGATGTACACACCACCATTGATGAGCCCTTCCTCCCTGAACTTCTTCTCTTCGAAAGACGCTACCACCCCTGTGGCCCCGATATTCACCACACCGTACCGTTCAAAATTATACATCTTCCTCAATGCCAGCGTGGTACCTGCATGGTGCGCCAGATGATCGGCCATCATTTCTGAAAGTGACACATCAAACATGGTATCACCGTTCAGCACCACTACATTATCAGCCACGGCCTGCTCCATGGCCAGCCTAATGCCGCCACCTGTGCCCAGGGGCTCGTGCTCTATCACGGTATCCACGACAAAGGGCGGGTCCTGATGGGCGAGCCAATCTAACACCACCTGATGTTTGTAGCCGAGCGATAAGATCACCCGTACACACTTCTGCCGGGTCAGATACTCAAATATACAAGCAAGGAAGGGTTTCCCGTTCACAGGCGCCATACACTTGGGGGCTTCCCCTATGACACCCTGAAGACGTGTGCCCAATCCGCCGGCCAATACTATTACCTCCATTTTTATTGATTATTGTGCTGGTATGAAACCGCCACAAATGTAGAAAGTAGTTGTGTTACAGCAAGAAAGCGCCTGAATATTACGATTTACCATACGCGTAGCTGTTCAAATAAACGGCTCACTTGTCGCAGGGACTCACAACTCACCGAATTAAGCAGTAATTTGGGCACCGGAAAACAGCCTTAGTCCATGTGCGGAATACTAGCGATTGTCAATAACGGAACCAAAACGAGATCGGAACACCTGATGGCGGCAAGTACTATTATACGCCACCGAGGTCCCGATGACGAAGGCATGCTCACATGGGCGCCCGGCGAAGAACCGGTGATCTGGGCAGCGGCCGACACTGCAGCCTCCACTCACGAGCACTGGAAATACCCTACCCTGCAACCCGGCAAGACCTTCAAAGTAGGGTTCGGCCACCGCCGGTTATCTATTCTTGACCTGTCGCCTGCCGGGCATCAGCCTATGCGCTTCGACCCCGCGGGACTGGCCATCACCTTCAACGGAGAGATATACAACTACCTCGAGATAAAGGAAGAGCTTACGAAACTGGGGCACACATTTGCTACACGATCCGACACAGAAGTGATATTGCATGCATGGCAACAATGGGGCCCTGAATGTTTGCACCGCTTCAACGGCATGTTCGCCTTCGTATTGCTCGATTACAAAAAGAACGAATTATTCGCGGTTCGCGACCGCTTTGGTGTAAAACCACTTTATTACTACAAGGGCGACGACTGCCTGTATCTGGCATCCGAAATAAAACAGATAAGGACCGCGCCCGGCTATAGTCTTTCGTTGAATGACGATGCGGTGCGGCAATATTTAGCATCAGGTGCTGTGGATTATAACGATAATACCTTTGATACGGCTGTAAAATATCTGCCGCAGGGTCACTACCTCAAGATAGACCTCAACGTCAGTGCGCACACGTTCACGCTACATAAATGGTACACGCTGCAGCCAAAAAAATGGACGGGCGGGTATGATGATGCTGCCGACAGGCTGCGCGAGATACTTACCGATGCAGTGAACGTTCGTCTCAGGTCTGATGTTCCGGTGGGTTCCTGCCTGTCCGGCGGGCTCGACTCATCGAGCATCGTATGCCTTGTGGCCCAATTGCTTAATGACCGTGGCGAAACAGCCGGACAGGAGACAGTGACCGCTTGCTACGAGCAGGCCAAGTATGACGAATGGAAGTTTGCACAGGAGGTCATCAAACAGACGAATGCCACCTCCCACCGTACGTTTCCCAAATTCAACGACCTTTTTGAACAGGCCGATCAGTTCATCTGGCACCAGGACGAACCAAACGGAAGCACCTCACAGTTCAGCCAATGGGCTGTTTTTAAGGCCAGCCACGATGCCGGACTAAAGGTGATGGTGGACGGACAAGGCGCCGACGAGCAACTGGCTGGCTACGGGGGGAACGACATCTCTTTCTACAGTGGTCTGATGCGGGGCCTGAAAATAGGCGCTTTGATAGACGAGGCAACTAATTATAAAAAAGAACATGGCCGTTGGCCGGTAGGGTTTCTGCTGAACGCAGCCAAATTGAATACGGGTAGCCGCATTGGCAAAGAAATGGCCGATTGGCTTCGTCCCGCGCAACCCACAACACTGCACGACCAGCCTGCGCTGTCTTTGCAGGCCAACCTCCTGCGACAGTTATATATGGAGCCACTGCCGGCACTGCTGCGCTATGAGGACCGCAACTCTATGGCATGGAGCGTGGAGTCGCGCACCCCATTCATGGATTACCGTCTGGTAGAATTCACTACAGGTTTGCCCGAACGCTTCGTATATAAGAATGGGACCCGCAAAGCCATACTGCGATCGGCAATGAAAAATGTGCTGCCGGCTGCCATTTCGGGCAGAAAAGACAAAATGGGCTTTGTGACACCCGAAGAGGTATGGCTAAAGGGCGATGGGCGCGAATGGTTCCTGCGCGGCGTATCTGATACCTGCGATAAATTCGGCCATCTGCTGGACCAGGAAAAGACCCTGGCGCACGTTCGGGCCATCGCCGACGGAAAAGCTCCTTTCAGCTTCGTGCCGTGGCGGCTCGTTTGCCTCGGGAAATGGCACAATAGTGTAAAATAATAATATAACTCATCATTAATACTTCTCCAACTCACTGTAATACATAGTGATATCTGGTTTTTTGTACGCTTTGCAGATTATTTTCTTATCTTGCTTGTTGGACGGACAAAAAATTGAGTCATGAAGAAATTGTTACTATTTTCTCTTCTGTCTGTATGTTCATTTCTGGCATTGAACACATACGGGCAGACTGTTGTTTACACCAATGCGTTTCCGGGTGTCGGGGGGGTGTCACCATTTCCGGGTGGTACTCCATCTCTTACTTTCACCCAGGTATCGGCCAGCAGCGATGCCTTGCCGGGTAGCGCAGCGGGAACACAGATAGGTGGTACAGTAGGCGCTATGACACTCACCGACAACATGCTCGCAGCATGGGTGAGTGTGGCCAACGTGCTGGGCACCACCAACAACGGTCATGCCTATGCCACTGCTCCATTGGCGGGATATTCCGCGCCGTTCAACACAACGCTCGCATCCAATACTGAGATCGTCAACTGGACATTCAACATTAGGACCAGCACGCCCTCAAGCGGCTTCCTTGCCGGCCAGAACGAAGCTGCCGTGGTGCTTACTTCCACCGACGCAGATGTGCGCAGTGCCGGGTCAGGTTACGCTGTGATCTATAATCCTTCATCACCATCAGGCATCCAACTCGTACGTTTTGCAGGCGGCCTCACAGGGGCAGTAACGCCGCTTATCTCAACTTCTTCTGCACTCGTAGCTGCAACCAACTATGCCAGCGTGCGCGTGCTTTACGATCCAATCACAGACACCTGGCGCATGTACCTGCGCGATGACGGTCCCGGCGCTTTCTCCGACCCCTCTACCGGCGTCTCTACACTTGTTGGTTCTGCAGTTGATGCAACCTTTACCGGTACAGCAGCAACTCATTTCGGCTTTTATGGCAACTACAGCCTCCTCTACACGAGCTTCGTACCCGATGCTCAGAACGCCTACTTTGACAACTTCACGGTAACGCTTACCTGCCCCGAGATAGAAGGCGGGCTCAGCACGTGTATCGGTCTTTCCACGACACTCACACATCCGTTCCCGGGCGGAACCTGGAGCAGCTCTACACCGGCTGTCGCTGCTGTAACCCCGGGCACAGGTATCGTTACGGGCATCTCTTCGGGAACTTCAACCATTACCTACACAGTAGGAACATGCGTGGTTACGGCAGTTGTCACAGTCAATCCTCTCCCTGTTCCTCCACCCGTTACGGGCAGCTCCACGGTATGTGTCGGCGATACCATTGCCCTCAGCGTTGCACCGGCAGTAGCAGGCAGCACGTGGAGCAGCAGCAATGTTTCGGTTGCTACAGTTGGTTCCACAACAGGCCTTGTTGTTGGTGTAAGTGCAGGAACCGTTCGTATCACGTATAGGGTCCCTACAGGATGTTTTTCTATAAGAACGATCACCGTCAATCCGGTAGCATCCATAGCAGGCTTCCCGATGATGTGTGAAGGAGACGTTACCACATTCACCAACGCTGTTTCGGGTGGCACCTGGACCTCCGGCGACATTACTATAGCAACAATCACGCCTGGTACAGGCGTAGCAACAGCCGTTGGCTCAGGAAATGCGTTCATCACCTACACCACTCCGGGGGGATGCATTTCTACCGTCGAGCTTACTGTGAATCCATTGCCCGGCCCCATAACCGGCACACCCACAGTTTGTGAAGGCGCAAGCACACCACTCTCCAGCAGTACTCCGGGCGGTTTCTGGAGCAGCAGCAACGAGACTGTTGCAACCGTATCCGGTACCGGCCTCCTTATAGGCAACTCAGTTGGTACTGCGCTCATCACCTATAAGCTTTCAACAGGTTGTATGGTAACACTGACAATCACGGTAAATGCCCAGCCATTAAGCATTGGCGGCACACCAACCGTATGCGTTGAGTCTACCACAACACTCACCAATGCACTCGCAGGCGGTGCATGGTCCAGCACTGCACCAACAGTGGGTACCATAGACCCGGCAACAGGTGTATTCACCGGCATTTCCGCAGGTACTTCTTCAGTAACCTATATGATGCCATCAGGTTGTTTCCGCACAATTACGGTGACCGTGAATCCAACTCCGGCACCAATTACCGGTATTCCTTCGGTCTGCATTGGGCTCACTACTACACTCAGCAGCTCGGGTGGCGGCACGTGGCAGTCTTCCACTCCAGCTGTAGGCACTGTCGGTGCAACCACCGGTATCGTGGGCGGCATTTCAACTGGCACCACTACCATCAGCTATTCATTTGCCACAGGCTGCAGGCGCACTGTTGTAGTAACAGTGGCACCGCCTCCGCCTGCCATAACAGGAACTGCAACTGTATGCACCGGACGAACTACGGCACTGACAAATTCCAGCGCGGGTGGCACCTGGAGCAGCAGCAACACAGCAGTAGGCACCATTGACGCTACAGGTTTGGTAACAGGCCTCACCGTTGGCACCACTAATATTGTTTACACCATCGGCACCGGCTGTTCTGCCTCGCGCACTGTAACAGTGATCGCCTCTCCGGCCATCATTACCGGTACACCATCAGTTTGCGTTGGTCAGACAACCACACTCGCCAACACAACAGCAGGAGGCACATGGAGCAGCAGCAACACAGCTGCCGGCACCATTGACGCAGCCGGAGTTGTAACAGGTATTGCAGCAGGCACAACAACCATCTCCTACATCACCGCCAACGGCTGCTTCGAAACACTCACCGTTACAGTGAACAACTTACCCGGAGTGATCACAGGTGGCACAACAGTGTGTGAGAACTCTACCACAACATTGTCGTCAGGCCCTGCAGGCGGTACCTGGAGCAGCAGCACTCCTGCCACCGGCACTGTGAACGGAGGCGGGGTTGTTACAGGTCTTAGCGCAGGTACTACTACCATTACTTACACAAGCGCGGCCGGTTGCATCCGGACAACAGTGGTTACCGTTAACGCACGCCCTGCCGCATTCACCCCTACAACAAACGCTTTGTGTGTGGGTGCAACACTGACATACACGTCTACTCCAACCGGCGGCACATGGACCAGCAGCAATGCTACCAATGCATCTATAGGCTCTGCCACAGGTTTGATGACCGGCAACAACGCGGGTACAGCTACCATTACCTACACGCACCCGACAAATGGCTGTATCCGTGCGCGTAACATTACCGTCAACCCGCTTCCTGCCGCCATCGGTGGGTCCACCACACTTTGTCCAGCTACCAACGTAACCCTCACCAACCCATCAACGGGTGGCACATGGAGTAGCAGCAACGCGGCTACAGGCACTATAGGCAGCACATCAGGTGTGCTTTCCGGCATCGCTACAGGAACCACCATTATTACTTACACACTGCCTACCGGCTGTCTCACTACTACAGTAGCAACAGTAACAACTGCGCCAACGGCAGTTATCTCTATCATCGGCGACACAGTACTTTGCCCGGGTGATTTTGTAACACTTACATCGACCACTTCAGCAGGTGTAACCTACGAGTGGTACAACGGTGCTACACTAATCACCACGGCCACTTCACCAATATTAACAACCGGCTCAGCGGGCACCTACCGTGTGCGTGTTTCTGCAACTGCAGGTTGCGCAACATTGTCTTCACCGGTGGGTGTAACTGTAGTTCCTGCAACAGCAACGATCACGATCCCCGGTGGATCTACAACCACTTGCGCGGGTACTCCTGTAACAATGAACGCTAATACCGGCGTGGGGCTCACCTACCAATGGGAGCTGGGCGGCGTTGCCATAAGCGGCGCTACAACCAGCACCTATGGCGCCATCACCGCAGGCACCTACCGTGTACGTGTCACTAACAGTGCAGGATGCTGGGCCATGTCCGCCCCGGAAACTATCACTGTGCTTCCGGCACCAGGCGGTGTGGTAAGTGCTTCAGGTCCTCTTACTATCTGCAATGGCAGCAGCGTTACACTCACGGCTGATGCAGGTACAGGATATACCTACCAATGGTACAACAGCACCGGCGCTATCACCGGCGCTACATCAATTTCGTACGCCGCCACAACAGCCGAGACCTACTACTGCGTTGTCAGCAATACATCAGGCTGCAGCACTACTACTGCAAACAGCATCATCACTGTCAATCCGCTTCCGAACGTTACCATCACTCCGGGTGGTCCGCGCATCTTCTGCAGCGGGGGCATAGTATCTCTGTCTGCCGCTCCGGGCTTCAATTATCAGTGGTACCGCAACGGCGTTGCCTTAGCCGGTGCCACCAATGCGGTTTACATTGCCAACACAACAGGCGGCTACCGTGTACGTGTCACCAACACAACCACCGGCTGTACCGACATGACCCATGCCGACACCACTGTGAACGTTGTGGCATCACCTTCAGTGATCGCACTTACACCTGCTAAGTTCTGCTGGGGTGGCAGCGCGCTCCTTTCAACCAGCGCTTCATCACTCGGCTATGCCATCAGCTATCAGTGGTATTTCAACACCAGCGCCATTGTGGGAGCAACCAATCCTACTTACAACGCTACCACACCTGGCAACTACTCTTGCACTATATCGGTGCCGTCAAGCTGTACGGCATCAACCGCACCAATCGCTGTTTCGCAGGTGCCACTGCCCGATCCTCCGATCAGCTTCACAGGCACAGCCCTCAGAACAGGCAACTACTATATCACTTACCAGTGGTATAAGAATCTTGTAGCTATACCTGGTGCAACGTCTTACATGACACCATCAACCGGTCCCGGTAATTATAAAGTAGCCGTTACCGATACCAATGGCTGTCAGTCAATGAGTGCTGTCTACGTCCTGAACACCACAACAGGGATCGCCGATCTGAAGGCATCAGACATCGTTATCTTCCCTAACCCGGCCAGCGAAACGGTATTCATCGAATCTCCGGTATCTGTCCGCGCGGTTATCACAACTGTAGACGGAAAGGTAGTTGCCGATGTTGCTGATGCGCACGAAGTGAACATCACCGGTCTTGCCAACGGCCTGTACCTGATGTCTATACTGGACGCCGACGGCCACCAACTTAAGGTGCAGAAGTTGATAAAACAATAATTCAGTTACCACAATCTTATACGATGGCTGCTCTTTCAGGGGCAGCCATCCTTGTTTAGGGTCGGCAGTATTTTTTACAATCAACATCTTAAAGTATTTTTAGGGTGCATGGCAAAAAACAAACCACGGCAGGTGGTGCCCAACCAACCGGCACCCGCCCGACCAAGACCACAAAACGAGAACACAAGATCAGCCACACCCTCTGCTCCGTTTTTCTCGGGCAGGCGGTTGCAGTTTTTTATTGCCGGTGCCATCGCACTCGTTACATGGCTGTTCTATAAGACCAGCACCAACAATCTGCTGACCAACTGGGACGATCCTGGCTACATCCGCGACAATGCCCTCATTAAGGATCTTTCCGGTGACGGCCTGAAGCAGATCTTCACCACCCCCATCATGGGAAACTATCACCCGCTTACCATTCTCAGCTATGCCATAGAATACAGTTTTGTGCGACTGGAACCCTGGCTATATCACCTGGATAGCGTTTTACTGCACATCGTCGTTACGCTGCTTGTCTACTTCTTCACCAAGGCACTCACACAACGCACTGTAGCGGCCGCCGTCACCGCTGTGCTATTTGGTCTGCATCCCATGCACGTAGAATCTGTGGCATGGCTTGCCGGACGCAAAGATGTATTGTACGGTACCTTCTACATGGCTGCCTGTCTTGCGCATCTATACTATCTGCGGGCGGCGGGCAGTAACAAAAAACGATGGTACGCGGGTGTCATCCTGCTTTTCATTTGTTCTCTCCTTGCAAAACCGGTCGCGGTGACGCTGCCGCTTGTGCTGTTGCTCATTGATTATTACGAACGCAACGAATGGAACAAGAATATGTTCCTTGAAAAGCTGCCGCTACTAGCTATCTCAGCAGCATTCGGCATCAGGTCCATGATCGACCAGAAGGCATTCGGATCGCTGGAGACCAAGTACGTTTCGTTCAACTTCATCGAGCGCATCGGCCTCGGTGGTTACGCCTTCATCACCTACCTGTGGAAAGCGGTTGCGCCGCTCGGACTCAGTTGCTTTTACCCCTATCCCTCTAAGGACAATGGCTCATTGCCTTTGTATTACTACATCTATCCGCTTATAGCACTGGGCATCATAGCCCTCGTCTGGTTCTTCAGAAAGAACAAAGTAGTGTTATTCGGTTCACTCTTCTTCCTGGTCAATATCGCCCTGCTGCTGCAGTTCATTCCGGTGGGTGGCGCTATCGTTGCCGACCGCTATTCTTACATCCCCTACATGGGATTATTCTTCATGGCGGGCTACGCCATCTCCAACTTTTTCGAAGAGGGCGCTAACCGTACAACCGGCAATCTGCTGCTGGCGGTCACCGCAGCCTATTCACTTTACCTCGGATTCCAGACCAGCGAACGCTGCAAGGCATGGTATGACACCACCAGCCTGTGGCGCGACGAGATAGAGAAACAACCCAAGGCATCCAACGCGTTCAACAATCTGGGCTTCCAGTACTTCAACCTGTTCAACGAGAGCGTGAACGAACAGGAAAGAAAGGTCTACTTCGACTCGTCCTACTCCCTGCTGAAGCGTGCCATAGAGCTCGACCCCAACTTCGCTAATCCACGCGTGTCGCTGGGCGAGCTTTTCCGCGCAGCAAACCGGTTCGAAGAAGCACGTGTCTATTACTACGACGGGCTGAAAATCAATAACAAGGAGGGCAATGCGAATGCTTACCTCGGCCTGGCCATTATTTATGCTATCGCCCGTCAGCCTGATTCTTCGTTCATCTGCTTCCGCAATGCCATTGGTTATCGCTACCACTTCCCCGAGGCGCATAGTAATCTCGGCAACCTATATGACATGATGCGTATGCCTGATTCGGCATTGAAAGAATATGGTATAGCGGTGTCGCAGAACCCCGATATGTACGCACCCTACCTCAACCGCGGCCGCCTGTTGCACAGGCTCAAGCGTTGCGACGAGGCCATGCGCGATTTCGAGAACGCGTTACGCATCAATCCTCAGATGGGCGAGATCTACTACGCGCGCTCGTATTGCCACACCCAGCAGGGCAACAGAGTAGCAGCATTACAGGATGTGCAGCAGGCTTTATCTCTTGGCTTTAAACAAATAGATCCGGCATACTACGCTATGCTGCAGGGGCGCTAATGGCACGCATCATCACTCTTCTGTCCGACCTCGGCACCCGCGATGGTACAGTGGCACGCATCAAAGCGGCTATCACACAACGTATGCCTCATGCGCTTGTAACAGACATCTGCCATCATGTGCCCCGGCACGACCGGCGCGAGACCGGCTATCTGCTTGCCGATAGCTGCTACAGCTACCCGGCAGGCACCATACATGTAGTGCTTACGGGCATCTTCATGGACAAAGAGAATCCGCCTGCGCTGCTTCTGGCCGCTCACCGCGGGCACTACTTCATTCTGCCCGACAATGGGATCCTGTCCGGGATGCCTTCAGGGTTCGCCCCTTCCGAAGCATTGCTTGTAGCCCGCTTCTCCATGCCATATAGTACCGATAAATGGTTGCAGGAGGCTATCAATGCAATGGAAGCTATAGAGACCGCCGCAACCATTGCATTCACGCCTGTGGCGCCCTACATATTACCGCCATTGCCTGCACCTCAGGTCACCCCTGTGGGTATTGCATGCCGCATCATTCGCCGCGACCGCTACAACAATCTCGTACTGAATCTGAGAAAAGAAGAATTCGATCAACACACAAGCGGCCGCCCGTTCCGCATCCGCACCTTCCGAAGCGGACTCATCAGTGCCATCAGCCGTCATTACAGCGATGTGCCACCCGACGCTCCGCTTTGCCGTTTTAATAAACTCGGATTTATGGAAATAGCCGTCAACCACGGCGCCGCTACAGATCTGTTCGGTATAGACGCCACAGATGCAGGTGCACTCGACTATCACACCATCCGTATCTCTTACTGACCTTTAGACTGCTTCTCCAGCTTATCTATGCGCTGCGCAAGCCCGTCGAGGTTTCTGAAATGAATGTATGCTTTGCGGTACTTGTTGGCATCAAATGCCGGAGAACCCATGTATACCTCGCCCGGCTTGGTGATGCTCTTTGAAATTCCCGATTGTGCGGTGATAATGGTATTGTCCGCTATCTGCAGATGCCCCACTATACCTACCTGACCACTAAACATACAATTCTTGCCGATTTTCGTAGATCCTGCAACCACATTGCATGCCGCCAGATAGCTATTCTCTCCCACTTCCACGTTGTGAGCTATGTGTACCAGGTTATCAAACTTCACTCCCTTACGCAGTATGGTAGATCCCAGCGTGGCACGGTCTATGGCACAATTGGCGCCTATCTCCACATCCTCCTCTATGATCACGTTGCCTATCTGCGGCACTTTGCGCTGTCCCTCTTCGTTCTGTGGCTCAAACCTGAAACCATCGCTGCCAATTACAGTGCCCGAGTGTATGATGCAGTTCGCGCCTATCACACAATCAGAATAGACCTTCACGCCTGCAAACAGTGTGGTATTATCGCCAATGGTCACATTGTCGCCAATGTAAACCTGCGGATATATTTTTACGTTATTGCCTATGCGGGCATTGTCGCTCACCACCGCAAACTCACCGGCGTATATGTTGGTGCCCACTGTGGCTGTTTCAGAGATGTAGGCCTGTTTGGATACACCGGTCTTATTCAGCTTCACCTGGTTATACATCTCCAGCAACTTAGCGAATGCAGCAGCCGCACTTTCCACCCTTATCAGCGTGGAACTGATGGGACCCGTGGCCACAAAATCTTTATTCACTATCACCAGCGATGCATTCGTAGTGTAGATGTAGTGGGTATAAACGGGATTGGCGAGAAACGAAATAGAACCAGGCACTCCTTCTTCTATCTTCGAGAGCTTACTTACCGTAACTTCCGGGTTGCCTTCAATCACCCCGCCAAGGAGGCCTGCTATCTGTTGTGCACTGAACTGCATAGAATGTGTTTGCCTGTAAAATATAAAAAATCAATGAAAATGGAACAAACACATCACCGGAGCTGCACATGCTGCTATTTATTGGTGGGAATGGCGCCGTAACTGCGCAGCACATCTTTTACAATGGCAATACGCGTGTCGTACCAGTTCTTGGAACTATCCGTCTCAGGCATCTCAAAATTTGAAGAAAAGAAATAAGGATAGTTGCGCTCGTCCGATTTGTTCATAGAACCCTTGGGCTCTTTCACTTTCTGTACGCGCTCCACAAAACCCGTCACCCAATAAATGGCCTTGCCGTTTTTCAAGCCGGTACCGGTTTTGTAATAGAGTTTATATCCCGGCTCATTTTCACGTAGCATCAGGTCTCTCACTATGCGCTGACTGCGTTCAGAAACGGGCAACTGCGCAAAATAAAGACGCTTGATGAAACCTACCTGCTCATCGGCAGTTATCTGCAGCGAGTCATTTACCCAGCAACGGGCAAGGTCTCCCGAAATATTCATATTACCATACCTGATCGTGTCAACGTAGTGCTGCATTTTTTCAGCGCCAATGCGGGCTATCAACTTCTTGTAATACCACTCACAGCTTGTCTTCAGCGCCTCGCGCATATCCATGTCATGTTGCCATTCAGGCTTGCCGCCATCGGCACTGTCATATTTTATCACCAGTCGGTCATCAGGCGCCACGGCTGTCTCCAGCGCTATCAGCGAGATAAACACTTTAAACGTTGAGGCGGGAAGCATCCTTGCAGTGCTCCTCTCCTTGTTGTAATAGTGAATCGCTTCGTGGTTATTGTCGCGCATGATGAAGCACGCGTCCTTGATGCCCTGCTTCTCAAAGAATGCTCCCCACTCTTTGTGCTCCGTTATACGAGTCTGTGCACAGGAAAAAACCAGAAAAGAAGTAAGAAGTAAGAATAAGATACGTGACCGCATGTTTTTTTGTTTGCTGTTGTTAAAAGTATCAGGCGCCCTTTTCATATGTACGCTTCGAACTACCGCTGCGCCTTTCCTGTGCTTCTTTTGCAGCCTTTATAAATGCTACAAACAAAGGATGAGGATTCTCTACGGTGCTCTTGTATTCAGGGTGATACTGAACGCCCACATAGAACGGATGGTCTTTTACCTCCACAACTTCTACAAGGTTGGTCTTAGGGTTCTTACCTACAGGTATCATACCGGCATTCTCAAATTGCTCCAGGTATTCATTGTTGAATTCATAGCGGTGGCGATGACGCTCTGTAATGGCTGAGCTGCCGTAGGCCGCTGCCGTCAGGGAATCAGGACGCAATTCGCAATCATAACTTCCCAAACGCATGGTGCCGCCCATCTGCGTGATGGCCTTTTGCTCTTCCATCATGCATATCACGCCCTGGTCGGTATCCGGGTCCATTTCCGTAGAGTGCGCCTTAGGCATATTCAGCACATTCCGTGCAAATTCTACACACGCCATCTGCATACCCAGGCATATACCAAAGAACGGTATCTTGTTCACACGCGCATAGCGTATAGCGTCCACCTTTCCTTCAATACCCCTGCTGCCAAAACCCGGTGCCACCAATATAGCGTCTACGTTCTCCAGCTTCTCTTTAGCGTTCTCCTTGGTCAGGTACTCCGAATGAATGTTACGTACCTCTACCTTACACTCATTCATCGCGCCTGCATGTATCAGCGCCTCCAGGATCGATTTATACGCGTCCTGCAGCTCCACATACTTACCTATCAATCCCACCACTACCTTGCTCTTCGGATATCGGAGTTTATTCAAAAACTCTTTCCAGCGCGCCAGGTCCGGCTCCTTGCCCATAGGCATTTCCAGCTTTTCCAGGCATATAACATCCAGTCGCTCGCGCATCATCTCCAGCGGCACGCTATATATAGTGTCGGCATCCAATGCCTCTATCACAGCATCCTGCGTCACATTGCAGAACAGGGCTATCTTACGTTTCAGGTCTTTGTACAAGGGCTCCTCTGTACGGCACACCAGCACATCCGGTATCAGCCCATGCTCACTCATCATCTTCACAGAGTGTTGTGTAGGCTTGGTCTTCAGCTCTTTCGCAGCTTTCAGGTAAGGTATCAGCGTCAGGTGTATCACCAGACAATTCTCATTACCCATTTCCCACTTCAACTGGCGTACCGCTTCTATATATGGCAGCGACTCAATGTCGCCCACTGTTCCGCCCAACTCAGTGATAACTATATCATACTTATTCCCCTCTCCCAGAAGTAATACACGACGTTTTATCTCGTCGGTGATGTGTGGTATCACCTGCACTGTCTTGCCCAGGTAAGCGCCTTCGCGCTCTTTGTTGATAACATGCTGGTAAATGCGGCCGGTAGTAACGTTATTGGCCTGAGAAGTAAAAGTATTCAGGTAGCGCTCGTAGTGCCCCAGATCCAGATCGGTCTCTGCTCCGTCTTCGGTCACATAACACTCTCCGTGTTCATACGGGTTCAGTGTACCGGGATCGACGTTGATATAGGGGTCAAATTTCTGAATGGTAGTAGAAAAACCTCTTGCCTGCAACAATTTGGCCAGCGAGGCGGCAATAATACCCTTACCTAAAGATGATGTAACACCTCCGGTTACAAATATAAACTTAGTCATAACGCTCCTGTTTTCAAGACACGTGCGCAGCTTAATATTAAAATAAATTGGGGGAAGTAGCTGAAACGGTCGTACAAAACTACGATGGATATTCCGATAATGCAAAAAAGGAAACCACCGCAAGCCTATTATTCGAGAAGCATGTCAACCACCGTTGCTATTTGCCTTTCCGTCACCTGCCCCTCCACAAATTTGCGGTATCCTTTCCCTGTCTGAACGATCAGGGTGGCCGGTATCGAACCCTCCCACGTTTCATCTA
>JBIKSN010000373.1:0-3982 GCA_044348585.1 Flavipsychrobacter sp. | reverse complement strand
CCCAATGTTAACCACACCACTCGCATCATCATCATGATAAACTGAATTTGGCAATGTTGCCGATGCCAAAGACAACTCTGTTGTACCTGATGCCATAGTATAAGCATTTCCATTTTTATCTGTCGTCAACGAACTTGTAGCATTTGTGAAAAAGGAGTAATTAGATATACTCTGCCCCCAAACATTCCCAGCCACAAAAAGGCCACAAATCAAAAGTAGGTGTTTGAACCCATTCATAATTTTTGTTGCATCCCAAGATGCGTTCTTGTAGATTTTTTTCATATTTTAACTTTTTTCAGTTTTTAAATTCCCGTTTAAAAAACGTTGTAAACTTAAGATTAAATTTTTTTATTATATAACTTTTTTTAAAAAAAATTGCATTTTTAAAAAAAAATTACGTGTGTGTTGTTCTTAAAGTATTGAAAATAAAAGCATGTAGAATGCAAAAAAAAATTGTTAAATTTTGTAAATTAGCTTTTTTTAACGCATTTTAAGTGTGGGGATTAGAACTGATTTTTGTCTACTAATATAGACAAATCGCCCATTTCTAGGCATTTGCACAACAAAAATAACAATAAAAAAGGGTGTTTTTAGGTCGTTTTTTGGTATATCGCCATTAATTTGGAGCCGATAGCTTGAATATTATATAGTTTTTGAGCGTTTGAAGCTATTTCTTGCTTAGAAAATGTTTGTTTATTATCTATAAACGAGCGCATTGCCTCAAAAAGCGCTATCTCATCTTCACTTTCAATCAAAAACCCATTTTTGTCAATTATTTCGGCTATGCCACCCACGCGCGTAGTAATTATAGGTGTGCCACAGCACAGAGACTCTAGTAACACACAAGGCAAATTTTCGTATCTACTAAATAATACAAAGGCATCGGCCGTTTGATAATAGCTCGCCAAATCGGCCCCTATTTTGGTAGTATGAAAAATTATTTTATTAGTATCAATCCCTAATTTTTGGCTTTTTCCTTTTAATGCCTCTATATCTCCATCACCTACAAATATAAATTGAAAATCATATCCTAATTTATCCAAAGATTTTACAGCTCTAAGAAGACCTTCTATGTTTTTATGATGTTCCTTAAAGTTTGACACATGCAAAAAAGTAGTTTTAGCATTGGCCTGCTTAGGTTTGTAATAAAAAACATTTGTGTCTATTACATTGGGAATAGGGGCAATTTTAAAAGGTTCAACACCTAGTTCAATTAGCTTGTTTCCCAAACTTTTGCTTACTGGCATAAAAAAACGTATGTTTTTTTGAAAAATTTGAAGCATTTTTCGTTTCCAAAAAGAAATTTTTTCTACGGTATTGAACCCACTAGAATGCTCCGAAACTACTACGGGCTTTGACTTCCACAAACCTATTAATACGGCCAAAATGCCTGAATTAAAAAACACATTGGCATGAATGATGTCAAAAGGGGCTACTTTTTTCAATCCTAAAAAATATGCATTTAGAGTTCTCATAAAACGTATAAACTTCCAAGGATGCCATCGGAAATATACACGAACTTCGGTTAATTGATTTTGAACTATGGTTTCTACGGAATAACGAGCTTTTAGATTTTTTAAAGACGTAGCAAACAAAACCGTTACAGGCAATAGGGTAGCTACCGCACGTGCGTGGTTTTGAACAAAATTTCCGTCTAAAGGGTCTTTTTTATTGGGATACCAGCTAGACAAGAACAAAACAGATCTTATTTTATTTGCCAACGGGTAAATGCTTTAACTGTTTTTTTTCTTTAAAAGGTACTGGTTGAATGGGGGTATTGGTTTCTTTCTCGCCTATACTCACATAAGGCACCCATATCCAATGCTCTTTTTCCCATTTTAATCCTTCATAAGAACCTTCGGGAATTTTTGTAAATGCCAAATCGTCATGTTTTGGATTTTTGGACATGACGTGGTCGTGAACAATCATTTTTTTCTCTTCGTCGTATCGCATCATTACACTGGCTTGTGAGGCATACTCAATTTTGTAGCGGTATAGCATTTCATTTTTTGTCTTTACCTCTTCGGTTAGCAAGTCTTTTGATTTTGATGTTTTTTCAAATATGGGCATTCCAAATCGTGCCATTGTGTCGCCTTCTATCCACATGGGTTCTACTAATTTTCGAGAAGAAAATACATCGTTTTGGTCATATCCAAACAAGAAATATATATTTTTGTTCTTTACTTTTTTGGTTATTGCTTTGTAGTATACCGCACCAAACCAATTTCTATTGGAAAGTGTAATTTGAGGAACGAGTGGAAAGGTGTCGGAATAATCCAAAAGCGGAATAATTCGTGAGGCTTTCTTATTGAGCTGAATACAGCCATAATGCCTTACGGTTCTATCATTTAGGGTTAGCTGGAATGTCAACACACGAAAGGTACTGTCGTCGGGTGCTACACGAGACATATATTGTATGCTGTCAAAATTAAAATAAAAAGAGCCGTCTACTTTCAGGGCTTCTTTGAGTAATTTGATATATTCATAAACCGATTTTTGACGAATTTCTTGACTGGTATCAAAAATCATACGCTCCGACACGCGTTGCATTTTTTTCTCAATGGAAATCAATTGACTGCGCGTGCTAATGGTCAATGGCGGCTGCTTTTGAGCGTGTAGCGTGATGCTACAAGTCAATATTAATAAAAGAAACTGGATGTTTTTCATTGAATAATACTGTTTAATGAATTTAACTTTTTTAGAATCAAAATATTGTACAAAAGTAATACATTATATAAAAGTAAATGGCGATTTGTGAAGGCTTGCCTTTAATTAGAATTCTATTTTATGAGATACTTTGAGGATTAGCTATACACTAAAGACTCAAAGAAGCCACAAAAAACACCAAAAGAAATGGTTTATTGATCTTAGAAAAACGGATTGAATCTTATTTTAATGGTTTTGTGTTTCCATATATATATCTGTAATTTTAAACTCATTGTTTTCAAATAAAAGCGCATACATATTTCCTTTTTCCATATTGGTTTTATGATCCAAATCTATAACAATAACTTTAGGGGTTATTCTTTAATCGTTATAACATTTCAAAAACTACATTGTTTCTATATTTTTAAAAATCAGATTGGGTAAAAAATTCTTCACCGCCTATTAATCTAACGTCTATAATCTAATTATCTATAGTCTATTTCTACCGTTATATCTTTTTCGTTTTGCTTGCGTCGATGGTTTTGAGTTCGTCCAAATGATTTCGATACCAGTTAACCCCTGCAAACTTTGCATTGAGTTCATAGATTTCGGGGCTGATTTCTAATAAATTTAAAATTTCTTCTAGTCCAAATTGAGGATTGGAAGGATATAATTTTTCAAAAACAGTTTTGATAAAAAAATAATCCTCTTCGTAGTCTATCGTAAAACGATGACTCATAGAATAATCGAGTTCTTTTTCCCATTTAAAATTTCCAATTTTAAATTTATCTGGATTTTCCCAAAAATAGGGCGTGGTATGCTCTCGTTCCATTTTTTTTGTGGCCTCCAAAAAAGCTTTTTCCAATGCTTCAAAGCTAAACACTTCTACATCATTGCCATCGGGGTAGGTAGCAGGATGAAGATTGCTGATAAAATCAAAATCATTGTCAAAGAAATAATCAAACCCTTTATCCATAATAGTAGGATCTATCAAGGGACAATCCGAGGGAATTTTGGCTACTACTTTTGCGCCAAATGCTTTTGCACACAAATAATGTCTTTCCAGCAAATCCTCTTCATTGCCCCGAAAACAAGGAATGTCAATTTTTTTACACAACGCTTCAAGTGCATCGTCGTTTGGATTGGTGGAGGTGGCCACTACGATTGTGCCACATTTTTTAGAAAAACTCATTCGTTCGAGCATCCGTTCGAGTAGCGTTTTGCCCAAAATATCTTTCATTACCTTGCCCGGAAACCGAGTGGAACTCATTCGGGATTGCACTACTGTAATTGTACTTTGTTGCATACTACAAATATTTATTTGCGGGTTCATATT
>JBIKSN010000279.1:0-3993 GCA_044348585.1 Flavipsychrobacter sp. | reverse complement strand
ATTTCATTTCGGTAAAGCTCGACAACAGCATACTGTTCAACCAGTACCAGTCTATAGATGCAAATGGCGGTGAGTTCGTCAATCCCGCCCTAGGACTGATGCCAACCATTAGCCTCAATGAACTGCTTGAGGACCAACGAGTAAATATAGGATTCCAGCTGCCGTTGGATCTCAATTATTCGGCTTATTTTCTACAGTACCAGAATTACAAAAGACGATTGGATTGGGGGCTTATGGCCCTGCGCAGGCAGAACCGCGACTACAAAGGTGTCGCCTATATCGACAGTGCATCGGGTATCGCATACGGTCCTTACCAACAATTATTCCAGAGCGTATCCAATATGGTTCAGGCCGACTTTTGCTATCCGCTTGATCGAATGCGCAGCCTGAGGTTCCATACCGGTGTGCGCGAGGATGGTTTCATTCAGAAGGTGACAGATACGCTGAGTCATGCAATCGACTTCCCTAAGAACAAGACATATACCGAGGTGAGCCGTTTCGAATTTGTCTTCGATAACACTATCAGCCCAATGACGAACATCCTTCGGGGTACACGTTATAAAGTGTACACCGAATATATGTATGGCCTGAACAAGGGCAACAAAAGTTGTTACAACATAGGTGTCGATTTCCGTAACTATCAGCCTTTATATAAAAACATCATTCTTGCCAACAGGATCGCTTATGCACATTCGGACGGCAACAAGATGGTTCAATACCTGTTGGGTGGGGTAGACAACTGGATGTTCCCTCAGACCAGTACGGCTACAACCGAATTCAGTGAAAACTACGGCTTCCAGATGCTCGCTACATCACTGCGTGGCTACAAGCAGAAGGCCAGGGCAGGCAATAACTTCGCAGTGGTATCAACAGAGGTAAGGGTACCGGTGGCAGCAACCTTTGTGAAACGTCCGGTTCAATCTGCTGCTTTGAAGAATTTGCAGATCGTTGCATTTACTGATGTGGGTACCACTTGGAAAGGTTTCCTTCCCACCAAAGACAATCTGTCCAACACGTTCACATACCCTCAATACGGCGATCCGAGGTCGCTGAACAACGTAATACTAACACTGACAGTTCCTTACGGATCGGCACTTACAGCAGGTTTTGGTGGTGGTGTCCGTACATCGCTATTTGGTTACTTCATCAGAACTGATGTTGCGTGGAATGCCGAGGGCGACAAAAAGCCCATCATTTACTTCGCGCTTGGCACAGATTTCTGATCGCAGGCGGATAATCTCAATACATAGTCGGATTTTTCTGTTAATTTTCGTTTTCAATAGCTTCGATCCCGCAGTGGAGGAAAACACCGTTCCGTTATATAAAGCCGACGTGGTAGCAGCCAGAATCCTGGCGATGTGTCTGTTTATGCCTCCTCAGTTGCAAGTGCTGGCGGCAATAGGTACCAGTGTGTATTTTGTGTTCCGTTCGTTGCGCTCGGGTCTTCGCCCCATGGCATCCAACCTAAAGTGGGCGGCAGTACTGGGTGGTAGCTACGTGCTTTATGTCATTGCTCTGTTCTTCACACCCGAGCGGAACAGCGCCTATGCGCACATGCTTTGCGAGCAGAAGTCGGCCTACCTGCTACTGCCTTTTGTTTTTGCCATCATGGGACAGCAGTTTCGTCTTGTCATTGTCAATGAGCTGCGTTTCTTCGTGTACGGTTGTATCATCACCTGTTTATTGGCCAATGTCGATTATTTGTATAACCATTTTATGATAGGCGGTCCGGGTCGCGAGTTGTCGCATGTTGCCTATCGCAACATCTTCGAGAACTTCACGGGCATTCACCCCACCTACATGGCCATGTATCTGTGCTTCGCATTGTACATAACCATATTCCGTTTTACCACCCGTTCGCGTCGCGATGTCTTTGCCAAGTACGCAATCGTGTATACGCTGCTGGTATTTATGCTGGCATTGTTTGCCAAGTCTCCTATTATCGCACTGGTTCTGGCGGCCGCTCATTTTCTCATTAGCGACATGCGCATGATAGCCCGCCTTAAATGGGTGTTCCTTTCGTTGGTGGGTGTTGTGGCAGCGGCCTATGCATTTATTCCGTTCTTCCGACAGCGTGTATTGGAGCTCTCCGGCCTTTTCAGCAAAAAGGATGCAGACGACCTGATCCAGAATTCTGTGAACATGCGCAAGCTGTTGTTCCACACCGATAAGACCATGTTACAGCACTACTGGCTTACCGGAACAGGCCCCGGCACCATGCTCGATAAACTCCATTACCGCTATTTCTTTCACTCTGTCTACAGAGGGTATTGGGTAGGCTACTTCGATCCGCACAATCAGTATTTCTACGATTGGTTGTCGTTTGGTATTGCCGGTATCGTTGCAATGGCGGCTGTCTTGTTCGTGCAGTTCCGCAGGGCGGTCCGTTCCCGTAACGTTATTTACCTCTATTTGCTCATCACCATTGGCGTCACGTTTTTTACAGAGTCACTACTGGCCCGTCAGCAGGGCGTGTTGTTCTATTCCATATTTACTTCCCTGATGTTTTTTGCTGCAGCACCAAAGACGGCTCGTACAGGTATTTAGTTGGTTCTGTAAAACTTACCCGGCAGTGCTTTTATCAGCCCCTGCATTTCAAGTTGCAGCAGGGTGGCGGCAAGCATGGTGCTGGCCAGGCCCGAATGGTGGAACAATTCATCTGCATGCACATTGTCTCTTGTCTGCAGCAGGTCCATAATCTTCTGTTCGTCGTCAGAAAGGTTCAGGAATAGCTGTTTCTGCACGGCCCTTGGCTTTCGGTCTTTGTCCCAGTTCATCAGTTCCACCAGGTCGTCGGCTTTCGTTATCATAGCGGCCATGTTAGTGCGTATCAGTTCGTTGCAGCCTGCACTTCTGGTATCATTTACCCGCCCGGGGAATGCGGCTACTTCCCGGTGGTAGCCTGCTGCCAGTGTGGCTGTTATCAGCGCGCCACCTGTGGCATTGCTTTCTACTACCACGGTTACATCGCTCATGCCTGCAACAATCCTGTTGCGCATCGGGAAGTTGGTCCTGTCTGGTATGGTGCCTGAGGGAAATTCCGAAAGCAGCCCGCCGTTTTCTACCATTTGTCCGGCAACAGCCTTGTTCGAATAAGGATATATGGTGTCAAGTCCGTGCCCCAGTACTCCCACCGTTGGTATACCCAGTTGCACACACTTTTTATGTGCAATGCTGTCTATGCCCAGAGCCAGGCCGCTCACCACCAGCAGTCCTTCCAGCGACTGCAGCCCCTCTATCAGGTCTTCGCATAGCTTGTGCCCGTAGTCGGTATTCTTCCTCGTCCCCACAACGGCTACTATCTTTTTAGCTTCCAGGTCTGCGGTGCCCTTGTAAAACATCAGCAGCGGTGCGTCAGCGCATCCCGTAAGTCTTTGCGGGTAGGCACCGGCGAGGCAAAAAACCTTCACATCATGCTTCACCAGAAATTCCATTTCTTTTCCCGCGTAGGAGAATACCTCGCTGTCTTTGAATGCTTTTGCTTTAATTTCGCCTATCCCGTCAGTATTTTTCAGCTCCTTCAGCGGCACTTTAAATACATTGGTTGCACTACCGAATTTATCTATCAGCATGCGGCCCATCTTGCCGCCAATGCCGTTTACGTAGCTAAGTGCTAATTGGTGGTACAGTTCTTCATGGTCGTTCTCAGGGTGCGTGTTCATGGTATTGGCGGTTCGCGGGTTGTACTTGTTCTTTTGTGATTTTCTAATGTAGGTGTGGTGCTGCTATTATGTTATCTTTGAACCGGTAAATTTAAGAAAATGAAGAAATTCTCTTTGCTTATTTTGTTCCTCGCCGGCATCATTCCGGCAATGGCTCAGTCAAAATTCATAGGCAGCGATAAGAAAAAAAAGAATAAAGTTGTAGCTAAAGATATCGTCTCTGTTGGCATCCACCGCACATTGTGTTTTGGTCAGTGCCCCGACTACAAGATCGAGATCAACAAGAATGGCACTGTTATCTACACAGGGATGCGTTTCACGCCCGATACCG
>JBIKSN010000278.1:0-4022 GCA_044348585.1 Flavipsychrobacter sp. | reverse complement strand
TGAATCCGCATGTGCAGTTTGTGCTGCATGAGCTCTTTGTGGACAGGGGCAATGTGCTGAACCTGTGCCGCGACTATGATATAGTGGTGGATGGCTCAGATAATTTCGCGACACGATATTTGCTGAATGACGCCTGCGTATTGACAGGAAAGGTATTGGTATCGGGGGCGATATATAAGTTTGAGGGTCAGGTATCTGTATTTAATTATAAGGGCGGGCCAACGTATAGGTGTCTGTTTCCCGAGCCGCCGGGAGAAGGGGAGTCGCCGAACTGTGCCGACATAGGCGTAGTGGCCACACTGCCCGGCATTGTGGGGGCTATACAGGCTAATGAAGTTATAAAAGTGCTGACAGGTGCCGGTACTGTGCTGTCGGGCAAGCTGCTGGTGATGGACGTGTTGACCATGCAGACAAGTATGTTCTCATTTGCAGTAAATGAAGCCAACAGAAATATAAAGGAGTTGCCTGTAAGCATGCCTGAGCAATGTGCAGTGCCACAGGCGCAGCTGACATATGATGAGCTACAACGGCTGCTGCAAGCCGGGGAGGTGCAACTGGTGGATGTGCGGCCGGAAGAGGATCACGCCCTTGCCAATATTGGCGGCGTGAATATACCTATCTGGCTGCTGGACGCGGAAGCAGGTCAACTGGATCCCGATAAACATACAGTGGTGTATTGTGCCACAGGTGTGCGAAGTAAACATGCTGTGCTGATGTTGCAGCAGTTGGGGTTTGGCCGCGTGAGCCATCTGCATGAGGGGATGAACGGAGTGCCCGTTTAGGTTTGTTATCCCAATTTTTTAAGGGTGTTGGTAAATGCTTGCAGGGGATCTTGTGCCTGCCATATACTGCCGAGCAGCGCGGCACCGTCGAACCCTTCGTTTTTCAAGGTGATAATATTGGTGTGATCGATGCCGCCGAGCGCATAAATGGCCGGGGCGATACCGGAGGCATTCTGTTGTGCCTTTACGGCAGATAATTGGCTGCGATCTATGCCGGCCAGATAGCCGGGTTTGGAGATGCTGTTAAATACCGGGCTTATGAAGACGTAGCGGTAGGGGATGGTGTTGTCTGTGATCTCTTGCCAGCTATGGAATGAGGTAGAGGTAACTTTGGTGGGAATGCCGTGCGTTAATGACGGCAGGGTGGGCGACAGGCGGGTAGCGGTATTGAGGTGGATGCCTCCAAGCCCCAGGTCGTGCAGCAGGTGGAAGTGGCTGTGAATGACGATACGTTGGCGGAATTGGGGGTGTATAGCAGAAATGTATTGTGTGAGCTGCGTCTCTGATGCCCCATATTTACGCAGATGCAGCCGCTGCAGTCCTGCTGCGAAGAGGCTGTTGACAATGCCGGTCTCGTGCGGCATTTCATTTTCGGGAGTGAGCAATACGATCTGCATTTGTCTGTGGATGGCTGCAAAAATACGGATAGGGAAGCGTTAAGGTTATGTCGCGATAAAAGAAAGATGTGCTGCAGATGGGGTGTGGTCAATATCTTTGCCGGGAAATGAGAACACAAATCAGCCGGATCGCCAGAATATTGCTACCCGTTGCCGGAGTGCTGCTGCTGCACGGATGCAAGGAAAAGAAGCAAGCACCTGCTGCGGCCGGACCTAAGGGGCCGAAGGTGCTGCATGCAGAAGGCATAGTGGTGAGGCCTGTTGTTTTTCAGGATAACTATACTACGACAGGTACATTGCTGCCCAATGAAGAGGTGAGCGTGATGCCGGAAGTTTCGGGTCGTATCACTTCCATTTCGTTTAAAGAGGGGGCTGAGGTGCGACAGGGGCAGGTGCTGGTGCAGCTATATAATGAAGACCTGAAGGCGCAACTGCAGAAGTTGCGGGCTCAGCGCGAGTTGCAGGTGAAGATAAAGGGCAGGCAGGCCGCATTGCTGGAAGTGGGCGGCATCAGTCAGCAGGAGTATGAGACGACTACTACACAGATACAATCGATAGAGGCTGACATTGCTTATGCGGAAGCGCAGTTGCGTAAGACGACTATCAGCGCGCCCTTCTCGGGCCGCACGGGCATCAGGAATGTGAGTGTGGGGGCTGTGGTGACACCGGCATCGGTAATAACCACGTTGCAACAGACGGGCCAACTGAAGATGGATATGAATGTGCCGGAGCAATACCGGAGCGAACTGAAGCCGGGCAAGCAGTTGCGCTTTACGGTGACGGGGCAGGCAGATACATTCACCGCAACTATCGCAGCTACAGAACCTACCGCCAACGCCGCAACAAGGACGTTGAAGGTGCGCGCGCTGACGGACAACAGAAACAACAAATTGGGTGCAGGCGCGTTCACGCACATAGTGCTGCCGTTTAAAAACAATGACCATGCCCTGATGGTGCCATCGCAGGCGGTGATACCAACCAACCGCGAGAAGATGGTGGCGGTGGTGAAGAACGGAAAGGCGGTGATGACACCTGTGTTGCTGGGTGCCCGCACAAGCGATAAGGTGCAGATATTGCAGGGGCTTGCTGCAGGTGATACTGTGCTGGTAACAGGCATTATGCAGGTGAAGCCTGATATGCAGGTGGAGGTGCGGGTGAATGAGTAATGTTTCTTAGGGCGTAGCCCTGTGGCTTAGCATTCCTCTGTTTCGACACTTCTTTTGAATTCCAGAATGAGCTTTCTCATGTTTTTCATGTCTTTGATCTTGTTATCGATCTCTGCGAGTTTGTTGTCGAGTATCTGAAGATTGTCTTTTATGGTGATCTTTTCGTTGTACCATGCATCAATGAGTTCGCCGATCTCGCTGAGGGTGAATCCGACTGATTTTGCATCGCGTACCAACAGCAGCTTTTCTACTGCGTCTTCATCGTAGTGAAAATAGTTGTTTGATGTTTTGGTGGTGTCGCGTGTTCCTTTTACGAGTCCGTACCTCTCATAAAAGCGGATGGTGTGGGTGCTTAGTCCGGTGCGTTTTGACAATTCGTTTATCAGCATAACGGGGCAAAAATAGGAATTAACAAAAAAATAAGCGAAGTATAGACTATACTCTAATGTTGTTGGTTTGAGAAAGTTGAATGAATTTTACATTCAAATAAAACACACACAAATGGCAACAGCATTAATTACGGGTGCATCGAACGGAATAGGTCTGGAACTGGCGAGGGTACATGCGGCTAAGGGGGATGATATGATATTGGTGGCCCGGTCGGAGAAAAAGCTTGCGGAACTGAAAACAGAACTGGAGCAAAGGCATAAAGTATCTGTAACGGTGATAGCGAAGGACCTGTCGCTGCCTGATGCGGCACAGGATGTATACGACGAAACCAGGAGACGTAGTCTGCAGGTAGATTATCTGATCAATAATGCGGGTTTCGGCGATTTCGGGATGTTCACTGAAATGGACTGGAACAAGCAATTGCAGATGATCAATCTGAACATAACGACATTGACACACTTTACTAAACTATACCTGCAGGATATGGTAACGAGGGGTAGCGGCAAAGTAATGAATGTGGCATCTACCGCGGCGTTTCAGTCGGGGCCTACGATGGCGGTCTACTTTGCCACGAAGGCCTATGTGCTTAGTTTCTCTGAGGCGATAGACAACGAAGTGAGGGACAACGGAGTGACGGTGACCACATTATGCCCGGGTGCCACTGAAAGCGGTTTTCAGGCTGCGGCGGCTATGGAGAACAGCGGGCTGGTGAAGGGCAGGAAGTTGCCTACCTCAAAAGAGGTTGCTGAATATGGGTATGCCGCTATGATGAAGGGAAAGACGGTGGCGATACATGGATTCAATAACCGTTTGCTGGCTAATGCGGTGAGGTTTGTTCCGAGGTCGATTGTAGTAAAGATGACCCGTAAGATACAGGACGCTGTTTAGTGATCTTAAAGTCGCTGATCGTTAGTCTATAAAAGGAGAAGCCTGCAAGTTGTCTTGCAGGCTTCTCCTTTTATAGTATCGGTCGCTTATTTGGCGAGGTACATTACTTCTTTGATGAGTTTCACTGTGCGTGGAACGTCGGGCAGGTAGGCTGCTACGAGGTTGGGTGCATAGTGCAT
>JBIKSN010000049.1:0-15810 GCA_044348585.1 Flavipsychrobacter sp. | reverse complement strand
ATTGGTCAGCTACACAGCAACCAGGCAGACGCCAAGACAAGGCTGGATATTTATGGCAATCCTGTGAACGACTGGAACAGCTGGTTGTCGCCTGAGAAACTGGATGCATACAGCAAGATATTGGATGTGGCAGAAGGATCGGTAGAGACCAAGACCGTGTATAAAGAGCGGGTGGCGCGTGTGCGTTTATCGCTTGACTATGTGGTGCTGCAACAGGCGCGTTTCTTCGGTATCGAGAAGTACGGCATATTTGAGCAGAAGGGAAGTAAGTGGGAGGCAAAGCCGCAGATCAGACAAATGGTGGACCGGTTTGTGGCTACTTGTAAGAAGGCCGGTGTGACTGAGCTCTCGGAAGGAGGGCCTTCGCCCGATGCTTATAAAGCTGAATGGGATGCGATATTTGCCGCGGGTGTAACGCCTACAATAGCCACCGGTGCAACTGTGAAACTTCAATATCCTAATGTTCCTGACTATCCTGCCAAGGGTACCAAAACTCTGGTGGACGGCACCTCGGGGTACAACGACTTCAGTTATAACTGGCTTTGTTTTTATGGCACAGATATGGTGGCGACGATTGATATGGGTGCGGCGAAGAACATCAGCGGCATGAAAATGCACTTTCTTGATGACCCAAGGCATTGGATATTCGTTCCTTCGTCGGTTGTGGTTGAAGTGTCTGATGACGGTGTTATTTATCGTCCTTTTGCTTCCTTTACCGAACCAATGCCGGATGAACACTACGAAGTAACTGTGAAACCATACGCAGCCGAGGCAAAGGCACGCGCGCGTTTTATACGGGTGACGGCAAAGAACATTCCGGCGCTCCCATCATGGCGCCAACACGACAGCAAGAAACCTATGCTGGCGTGCGATGAGATATTTGTTCAGTAATTGATTGCGGGTATTTTGGTGTTTTGTATATAATTATCGAATTTTATATACAACTATCAGTTGCGCGGGTTTCTGCGTAACACTAAAATATATCCAATGTGTGAACTTCCCCGCCCTTTCCGGCTAATGCTGCTGTTTGTTCTCGCGAACGTCTCATTTCCAAAAATACACGCACAGGTTATTACTACCGTTGCCGGAGGTATCGGCAATGACACCGCAGCGATTCCGTATTGTCGGACAACGCAGCCATCGACACTTGTGTGCGATGGTGCGGGTAATATCTACTTTAGCGATGCCACATTGGGCCCTTCAGGCTGGCGGGTGCTGGAAGCATCAACCGGCAAGGTAAAGGCGATTCCCTCAGGAGGTATCGGTGCATTTGATGGTGCCGGCAACTGGTATTTTGTTGCGGGTAACAAAGTAATGAAATTGACATCTGCCGGTGCACTTACCACGATAGCCGGTAATGGTTCATCAACGTATTCAGGCGATGGTGGCTCAGCGCTGCTTGCGGGCGTGAATCCGTCGGATGTGGGTGTTGACGCCACAGGGAACGTGTACATCTGCGACAAAAACAACCGCAGGATAAGAAAAGTGACACCCGCGGGTGTGATCTCGACTATAGCAGGAACGGGCATGTCTGGTTCCGCCGGTGACGGAGGAACGGCATTGATTGCAACGTTTAATACTCCTGTATCTATTTGTGTAGAACCGGGTGGCGGAGTTTATGTGTCAGACCAGTCGGCGGGACGAATAAGGTACGTTTCATCAACAGGAATAATTTCGACGTTTGCGGGTGGTGGCGGCTCAATTGCCGAGGGGGTGGCGGCAACAGCTGCGTCATTGTCGTTGGCAAGTGTTATAAGGTCGGGGCCGGGCGGAGATTTGTTTGTGCTCATCGGTTCCAAAGTGCGCAAAGTGAGTGGCGGTATTATTGTTACAGTTGCCGGCGATGGTACTATGGGCAGCAGTGGAGATGGCGGACCGGCAACGGCTGCGAAGCTAAGCGGTCCGCGTAGTATAGCCGTAAACTCGTCGGGCGAACTTTTTATTGCAGACTACAATAATTCGCGGATCAGGAAGGTGACAACCACGGGCATCATAAGTACTGCCGCGGGTACCGGGTTGCCGCCGTCGGCCAGTGCAGGGGATGGTGGTAATGCGCTTGAAGCATCATTCGCTTCCATAAGCGCGGTAACCTCTGATGCAGCGGGAAATCTATATATCGCGGACGCATCTGCAAACGTTGTTCGTAGGGTTGATGCCGGAACGGGCATCATCACCAGATTTGCCGGTAACGGAGCTGCCGGTTATTTCGGCGATGGCGGACCGGCCAGTGCTGCTGCCCTCAGTGGTCCTTCTTCTATCTCGTTCGACAATGCCGGCAATCTATACATAGGTGAAAATGGGAGCGATCATGTGCGCAAGGTTTCGCCCGGTGGTATCATTACCACGATTGCCGGCGGAGGAATAGGTGGTCCCGGAGATGGCGGTCCGGCAACGGCGGCCGTTTTTAGTGCCGACGGAGTGGCTGCCGATAGTGCGGGTAATGTTTACATTGCCGACAATGTGGCCAAACGTCTGCGCCGTGTAGATGCCATCACAGGCATCATCACCACAGTAGCCGGCAACGACACGGCCACCACGCCCGGAGATGGTGGGCCCGCAACTGCGGCCGCACTTGCCCATGCCTATGGTGTGTCATTTGACAGAGCCGGTAACATATATGTAGGCGGGAATCCTTTGCGAAAGATTACACCTGCCGGCGTCATTTCCACTATACCTATATGGGGGCAGACGGTGGCCGTGGATACGATGGGCAATCTCTATACCAACTATGGTACGCGGATATTGCGTTACGACATCTATAAGTATATCTCCGTTATTGCGGGAAATGGTGTGTCAGGTTATTCGGGCGATAACGGACCTGCATCAGCTGCTTTGCTCGCAGGTGGTGGTGGGCAAATAGCCATTGACAGGCAGGGTAGACTATATGCCCCTGGTATATTCGGCGTCCGCCGTGTTTCGTCGCTCAGCACAACCATAGATATTCCTCCTGTGTTTGCCCTGGGTACATCTGCTATTCTCAACGTTTGTAAATCATCGACAGCCAATAGTCTGGACACACTGCTGCGTGTGAACGATGGTGACGCGGGGCAGCCACTTACCTGGACGGTTATAAGCGGGCCATTTCATGGCACGCTGGGCGGGTTTCCATATACCACTTCCTCCACAGGAGCAGTAGTTAATCCTGCAGGTCTCACTTATACGCCCACTGCGGGCTATAGCGGCACTGATAATTTAGTTGTTCGTATTAGCGACGGACAAGACACAGCACGCTTTGAAGTGTGGCTGAATGTATTGAATGAGAGCTTCTCCATCAGTCTTTCTATAAGCCCTACAGTGTGTGCAGGCGACACGGTATATGCGGCTGCAAGCGTGCCGGGAGGTACCTGGTCGGCAGCTAACGCAAATGTTTCCATGGTGCAGAATGGTACGGCTAACGCCTGGGCAATCGGCATGACCGCAGGGACATCAATCATTACCTATACCCTTGCAGGCTCGTGTGGTGTTTATACTGCTACATCTCCAATAGGCGTTTTGGGAGTACCGGCAACACCGGTAATCACGACAACTCAGAACACGCTGTGCGAAGGCGCCATCGTAACATTCGCAGGCACACCGACAGGCGGCGCCTGGAGCACTAACGACGCTGCAACGTTGCTTGTATACGGCGATGGGCGTGTGACAGGGCGCAAGGCGGGCACAGCACTTATTACCTACAAATTGACGTCCATGTGTGGCAGTGCATCTGCTACCCATTCACTCACTGTACTACCCAAGCCGATGGCTGGTTATTTAACAGGCTCAGCGGTAGGTTGTGTAGGTACGGAAGTATCGGTGTCGCATGTATCATATACGGCCGGCGGGGCGTACAGTATAAGCGACCAAGGTGTTGCTACCCGCGACTCCACAGGCAATCTTATAGGACTAAGGGCAGGCTCGGCAGTGTATAGGTATGAAGTGAGTAATAGTTGCGGCACATCGTCGGCATCAGTAGGCATCACCGTTCATCCATTGCCTGAAATGTATCCCCTGGTGGGAAAGACTGTATTGCTGAAGGGTAGCGTTATTAACCTTAGAGGGTCGTCGCCGGATGGTGTGTGGACGTCATCAGACCCTAACACGGTAACTGTGAACGGTTGGGGAGATGTAATGGGCCACCAGCCGGGTATAGCCAGTGTCACCTATTCGCGTACCAGCGACAAAGGATGCATTGCGGGCATCACTACGCAGGTATCGGTGATAGATGTTGCATCGCCTCTTTTCCTGATGCAGCCAAATCCGGCGAAAGGAACCGTGACCATAAAATTCAGGAACACAGCCGCCACAATTGCTGATGTGTATGTGACCGATATAACAGGAAGGGTTTGGTATATGGCCACGTTTTCAATGGTAAATTCTGATGGCACCGCTACGATGGATATCTCGCACATTCCCGATGGTGTCTACAATGTAACTGTGCACACAACCGATGGCGATCGGTCAGACCGCATCGTTATCCTTCGTTAGTGTGATCAGAACTTGAAGTTGTACGTGATGCTCGGAACGATAGGTAGGATGTAGACCTGGAAGATCTTCACATCGATGCCCTGCGATACGTTGCCTGAGTTGTCAACATAGAGGAAGTAAGGATTCTTGCGGTTGTATACATTGTACACCGAGAATGCCCAGCTGCTTTCCCAGCGGCGTTTCTTTTTAGGTTGTGGTGTGTAGGTTGCCGAGAGGTCGAGCCTGTGGTAAGAAGGAACACGATAGGCGTTCACTTTGCTGAATAGCTGCACCAATTCTCCGTCAACAAAATAGTATGCAGTGGGCAGCGTAATGGCATTTCCTGAGCCGAAAACAAATACGCTCGATACAGTCCATTTCTTGTTAAAGCTGTAGGTGCCAACAGCCGACACGTTGTGCCTGCGGTCATATTTCAGCGGGAAGCGTTCCCCTCCATTCAGTTGTGTGAAGATCTGGTTGGTCCATGCAAGTGTGTAGCCCACCCATCCAGTGAAGTTGCCCTTGGTCTTGTTTACGAAAAACTCTGCTCCGTAGGCATAGCCACGGCCTCGCACGTATTCCAGTTCAGGATCGCGCAGCGTGTTTGGAGTATACCCTTCGCGGTATTGCAGTTGGTTCTGCATGTCTTTGTAGTACACTTCTACGCTGGTCTCCAGTTTGTCATCGAGGAAGTTGCGAAAGTAACCTGCAGAATACTGGACAGCTTTTTGCGGCTGAATGAGGTAGGTGCTGGGGGCCCAGATGTCTGTGGGCAGTGTAGAACCGTTGTTGGAGACAAGGTGTATATACTGATACGTCTGAGACACACTTGTCTTGAAAGAAGATCCGTTGTTGAGCGCAAAGCGAAGATTGAGGCGTGGCTCCCATCCGCCGTAGGTTTTAGCTATTTCGCCTTTTTTGTACTTGAAACTGTCGGTTGCAGCTCCGGTTGCGTCGAGTTGGTAGCCGGTGTAAGGACCCGCCTGTGCGAAGAAGGAGTAGCGAAGACCTGCATTGACCTTGAGCCAGTCGGTTGGTTCAAAGTCGTCAAGTACGTATACACCCGCTTCGTGGGCATACTTTGTGAAGGCGTTGTTTGGTTCCAGCTTTATTGTGTCGAGCTGGCCCGATACCTGATTGGGGATGAAGGTGTGATAGGTGTAAATGCCACCGGTCTTTATGTGATGGTTGCCGGGTGTATAGTAGTCGAAGTCGGTTTTGATGTTATAATCTCTGATACCGGACGATAATTTGACCGCAAAAGACGCCTGGTTGAAGCTGGATGCGAAGTCGTAGTCGTTATACACTGCCGTGGTGTTGGCGAATAGTTTGTCGCTGAACTGGTGATTCCAGCGCAGGGTAGCGGTATTGTTGCCCCAGGGTATATCGGCACTGAAGGAACCGCGCGAGTTGGAGAATTTGAATTTATCTACGCCCGTATAGCCACTCAGGTAGATGCGGTCTTTTTCGCCCAGACGGTAGTTGGCTTTCACATTCGCGTCGTAGAAGTAGTAGCCGGTGTTCTGCAGGTTTTTGGAGAACGGACGTGCCAGCACGTCAATGTAGGTGCGCCTGCCCGATATCATGAAAGAGCCTTTTTCTTTCTTGATGGGACCTTCCAGTGTGAGTCGTGAAGCAATAAGGCCAATACCGCCTTCGGCATGGTACTCCTTCATGTTGCCCTCCTTCATAGATACATCTACTACGCTTGAAAGCCTGCCGCCATAGTTGGCCGGCGCGCCGCCCTTGATAAGGGTTACGTCTTTGATCGCGTCTCCGTTGAACACAGAGAAGAAGCCGAAGAGGTGACCGGTATTGTACACAACGGCATCGTCCAGCAATACAAGGTTCTGGTCGGGGCCGCCACCGCGCACATAAAAGCCCGAGTTGCCCTCGCCGGCGCTTTGTACACCCGGCAGCAGTTGCAGTGTTTTGAGGATGTCGACCTCGCCAAAGAGCACAGGCAGCGTTTTTATGCGGCCGATAGACAGACTCACCGTTCCCATCTCGGCACTCTTGACGTTCTCGTCCTTTCGGCCCGATGTGATCTTTACCTCCTTCATGGTAGTGCCATTCTTCAGTTCGGCATTGTAGGAGAGGTTGCTGCTCAGGTCCATTTCCAGTGCCAGCGGGGTGTAGCCTACATAGGAGTAGATGACTGTATATTTTTTGCCGGCGGGGACGGAAATGGAATAGAAACCGTAGTTGTTGGTGGTAGCGCCCTGATCGGCCTCCTTTATGTATATGGTGCCCGCAATGAGCGACTCGCCGGTGGCAGCATCGCGCATATAGCCGCTCAGCGATACACGCTGTGCAAGGGCGGTGATGGTGAAAGACAGAAAAAGGAGGGTAGTGACGAGGAAGCGCATGAATTATCTTTTGTGGGTGCAAAAGTAAGCTTACCTATATTCTGACAAGGGAAAGCGGCGGATATAGAGAAAATTAACAAAATGTTTTGGGTGGGTGGCTTTCAAGTCTAGTCAGTAGAGGACGCTTCGGGTGTATTCATTAATTCAGAGTGACAGAAAAAATATGCCGCAGACGACGGAGGCTGCGGCATACTGTTTATATTCTCACGGTGAACGGAAATCTACATTGGGGCTGATTGCTGCTGCAAACCTACTACTATTAGCCGTCCAACAACACCGTATTTTTCCCGTATTTCTCATGGAAAGTTTTCCGTATTCCGCATTTTGGACTGTCATAGTGCGGGTATTTTGAATGTGTTGGTGTGCCTATGGTCATCTTTTCGATGGTGGGGAATACCTACCTTTGTGCCCTCATTTGATTTTCTCAAAAACAATCTTCCATTATAATGAATAACGCTTATTTCGATTACGCCGAACCCAAGAATGAAGTAGTGCTTAATTATGCTCCCGGTAGCGCGGAACGCAAAGCCCTGCAGGCCGCTATTGCCGAACTGAAAGGCCAGGTGCGCGACGTACCGATGTATATTGACGGTAAAGAAGTGCGCAACGGCAACAAAAAGGAAATGCGTCCACCGCACGAAACGGCCCACTTGCTGGGTCACTACCACGAAAGTGAGGAGCAGCATGTGCACGATGCAATAGATGCAGCGCTGCGCGCGCGCGACAAATGGGCGGCTATGAGTTGGGAGCACCGTGCATCTATATTTATGAAGGCAGCCGAATTGCTGGCTAACAAGTATCGATTCCGTATGAACGCGGCAACAATGCTGGGTCAGAGCAAGAACGCCTACCAGGCCGAGATAGACAGCGCGTGCGAATTGATAGACTTCCTGAGGTTCAATGTGCATTACCTGAGCCAGATATATAAGCAACAGCCACTGTCTCCGGTGGGTATGAATAACCGTCTGGAATATCGTGCACTCGAAGGTTTTGTGCTTGCGGTTACTCCGTTCAATTTTACAGCTATCGGTGGCAACCTGCCAACAAGTGCGGCTATGTGCGGAAACGTGGTAGTGTGGAAACCTGCAAATACGCAGATCTACAGTGCCAGTGTGTTTATGGAGATCTTGATGGAGGCGGGTCTGCCTGATGGCGTTATCAACCTCATTTACCCGTCGGGTCCTGTGGTGGGCGACATCTGCTTTGCGCACCCTCAGTTTGCCGGTGTGCATTTTACAGGTTCTACCGGTGTGTTCCAGCACATGTGGAAGACAATTGGTAGCAACATAGCCCGTTACAAATCTTACCCACGCATTGTAGGCGAAACCGGCGGTAAGGACTTTGTGTTCGTTCATCCTTCGTCAAACGTGGACGCTGTTGTTGCTGCACTTGCACGTGGTGCTTTCGAATATCAGGGACAAAAGTGTTCGGCAGCATCGAGGGCGTATCTGCCTGCCAATCTTGCAGCCGAGATCAAGTCGAAGCTGGTTGCTGAATTAGCGACTATGAAGATGGGACCGGTAGATGACTTCACCAACTTCGTTAATGCGGTTATAGACGAGAAGTCTTTCAACAGCATTACCCGTTATATAGATGGTGTAAAGAACAGCAATGGCGCTGCATCTATATTGTGCGGCGGCAAGTACGACAAGAGCAAGGGTTGGTTCATTGAACCTACAGTTATAGAAGCGAACGATCCGGGTTATGTGACCATGTGCGAGGAGATCTTTGGCCCTGTGCTGACCATCTACACCTACGAAACAGACAAATGGATACAGACACTGGATGTGTTGGATAACACTTCGCCATACGCGCTCACGGGTGCCATCTTCGCGCAGGACAGGCACGCTATTGAGTATATGACAAAGGCACTGGTGAACAGTGCCGGTAACTTCTACATCAACGACAAACCTACCGGTGCCGTGGTAGGTCAGCAGCCGTTCGGAGGTGCACGTGCATCGGGTACCAACGACAAGGCGGGTTCTGCACTGAACCTGTATCGCTGGTTGAGTGCGCGCACCATCAAGGAGACTTATGTGTCACCAACCGATTACAGATATCCGTTCCATCAGCCTGATGTGAAGTAATTCACAGACGCTGACAACCAATAAAACAAGAGAGGCTGCATTGTATGATGCAGCCTCTCTCTTTATTTGGCGATACGTCTGTTAGTCGTCGCGCCTGTTCAGGAATACCATAACGAAGTAGACCAGTTGTGCCACCGAAGCCAGAGCTGCAACCAGATAGGTGCGTGCAGCCCACTGCAGTGCATCTGCAGCTTTATCGTGTTCATAGCGTGTGGTCAGATTGGTGTTCTCCATCCAGCGCAGTGCGCGGGCGCTTGCATCATACTCTACAGGCAGTGTGATGAGCGAGAACACTGTAGATGCTGCAAACAACACAATACCTATCAGCAGTATGGTCTGGTTGCCACCACCAAAGCCCATAACACCCAGGCCGGCCAGTATCACCCACTGCGCCATTGTGGTGCTTATCTGCACTATGGGTACCAACGCACTGCGCAATTGAAGCATGCTGTATGCTGTGGCGTGCTGTACCGCGTGGCCGCACTCGTGCGCAGCTACTGCCGCGGCAGATATGCTGCGACCTGAATAAACATCGGGGCTCAGGTTCACTGTTTTATCGGTGGGGTTGTAGTGATCTGAAAGAAATCCATCAGCCGAAATGACACGAACGTCATGGATGTTGTTGTCGCGCAGCATCTTTTCTGCTACTTCCTTTCCGCTAAGTCCCTCCGACAGAGGCATTTCGCCATACTCCTGGAATTTGCGCTTTAGTGTTGAGCTCACAGCCATCCCTATCAGAAAGAGAATGCCCGAGAGTAAATAATAACCTATCATTCTTGTTTGTTTAGTTAGTTACTGCAAATTACTTACCAAAGTAAAAATGGCAGATATAGTACTTTGTTAAATTGGTCTGGTGAAAGATTTTTTTGGTTGTTTCATTATTCAATCGTAATATTGCGATGAAATAAGAAAATGGGAGCTACTAAATCAAATCTGTTCACGGCAAAACAAAATGAGCTGGCGAGTATGGCGAAGGCCATAGCGCATCCTGCACGCATAGCCATATTGCAAAAGGTGTTGCGTACGCAGGGCTGTGTATGCGGCAGTCTGGTGGAAGAGCTGGGGTTGGCACAACCCACCATTTCGCAGCACCTGAAGGAACTGAAAAATGCCGGATTGTTGCGGGGCAATGTGGAAGGTACAAGTGTGTGTTACTGCATAGAACCGGAGACATGGAACAAGTATAGGGAACTGCTGGCCGGTTTCTTTGTGCCTGTGAATGAACAGGGCAGCTGTTGTTGATTTTTTTTGATCTTAATTATCGCAATATTGCGATGTAAAACTGATAGCAATATGTACAAGGTATTATTTGTATGCATCCACAATTCGGCACGCAGCCAAATGGCTGAGGCTTTCGCCAATCACTACGGAAATGGTGAATTGATCGCCGAGAGTGCCGGTATTGATAGCGGGAAGATAAACCCGCTGGTTGTAAGGTCTATGCAGGACATTGGGATTGACATGACTGCTCACTATGCCAAGACGGTGGCAAGTGTGCTGGAGGCAGGCAAGACATACGACACGGTGATCACTGTGTGTGATGAGGCCAATGCTGCACGGTGCCCGGTATTTCCGGGGAACGTCAAAAAAATGGCATGGTTCTTTGACGATCCGTCGGCGCTGGGTGGAACTGAGGAAGAGAAGCTGGCGCGCATCGCGGTGATCAGGGAGCAGATACGCACCCGTGTACAGGGATATGTTGCCGAAGCGAAAGCGAACAACTATTGGAAATAAATTTTAATAACCGTAAAAAGAAGGAATATGAAAACAGATGTGGAGTTGAAAGAACTGGTGCGCCAGAAATACAGTGAGATCGCCTCGCAGGATAAAGAGACAAATGCCTCGTCGTGCTGCGGATCAGGATGTTGCAGCACAGAGGTATACAACATCATGAGTGATGACTATTCCAAGATGGAGGGCTACAATTCAGATGCCGATCTGGGACTTGGTTGCGGATTGCCAACCGAGTTTGCGCAGATAAGGCCGGGCGATACGGTAATAGATCTAGGCAGTGGTGCCGGCAACGATTGCTTCATAGCAAGGTCGCAGACCGGACCAACAGGAAAGGTGATAGGCATAGACTTTACCGAAGCAATGATACAGAAGGCGCGCGCCAATGCCGACAAGATGGGGTACAACAATGTTGAGTTCCGTCAGGGTGATATCGAAAAGATGCCGGTAGTGGCCAGCGTGGCAGATGTGGTGGTAAGCAACTGTGTCCTGAACCTGGTGCCCAACAAGAAGAATGTTATTAAAGAGGTAGCTCGTGTGTTGAAGCCCGGTGGCCACTTCAGTATCTCTGATGTGGTGCTGGTGGGCGAGTTGCACGACAGTTTGCGCAATGTAGCAGAGATGTACGCAGGCTGTATCAGCGGTGCTATTCAGAAAGATGAATACCTGAACCTTATCAAAGAGGCGGGATTTGAGTCGATAACCGTGCAGAAGGAGAAAGTGATCACGATACCGGACGATATACTAAGTAATTACCTGAGTGCCGACGAGATCAAAGAGTTTAAGGAGAGCGGAGTGGGCATATACAGTGTTACAGTGTTTGGTCGCAAGCCATCTTGTTGCGACCCGGGAAGCGGATGCTGCTGATCATCCTGCAATGAAATAGGCAAAATGAGCAAGCAAACGGTGGCAAAAATGTCACCGTTTTTTTTACCCGACAAATAGGGTAATTTTACGACCTATGCAGCTAACGCCCCGCAATACTTTACTGTTCATGGTGATGATTGCTCTGGTCGTATTTGCTGAGACCAGTCTGCCGTATTGGCTGGCCGAAAACAATGCCCCCAACGGGTATGTATTCTCGGGTCAGGTGGCCTATGCACCCGATCAGAACATGTACTTTTCGTTCATCAGCCAGGCACGCGATGGGGCATTTCTATTTAAGAATAAATTGACCGCTATCACTCTGAACAATGAGCCGGTGTTTCTCAATTTAGAATACTGGTTGATAGGAACTGTGCAAAGACTGTCAGGTCTGTCAGAGAACGCAGTTTATCAGGTTTGGCGATTGCTGGGCATTATCTGGCTGGCGTTCGGATTTGCCCGACTCGCAAGTGTGACGCTAAGAAGCGAAAGGCGGCGCCTGGCTGCCTTTGCGCTTTTTTTCTTTACCGGTGGTTTCGGATTTCTGTTCGCCTTTCTCGGGAAAATGGGTCTTCTGCCCGGGGACCTTTTGCAGGCAGGCATCATAGATGCCCGTTACGGCATGGTGCCATTGCAGCAGTTGGTCACCAATCCGCATTTTTCTTTGCCACATGGCTTGTTGCTTATTGCTTATGCCCTTTTTCTGGAGGGAGAGCGCAGTAATGCGACCCGGAAGTATGTGTATTCCGGGATTATGTTCGCGCTCATCGGGCTCATTCGTCCTTATGATCTCATTTCACCCTTCATCATCTTCCCCGCATATACACTTGCGGTAGACGGATTGAAGTTCACATGGCGGACTTTATGGCAGCGTGCATTGCCGCTAATATTCATATTGCCGGTTCTGGTTTACAATCTGTGGTTATTCCGCTATCACGACATCTTTAAGTATTGGTCGTTGCAGGGGCACAACGCGGGTAAGTTGCCCGGTCCGTTGTGGCATTATTTGGCCTATGGAGTGGTGGGTGTCATGGCAACCATACGTTTGTTTCAGGCAAGAAAGCAGGGTATTGGAAAAACGGGCATATTCCTGCTACTGTGGTTTGGCCTCACTTTCATTGTGATACAGGTAGGGCGTTTCCTTCCCGTAATAGGGTGGAGCCCGCAGATAGGTGTGTACCTGGCCGCTCCGCTGGCTATTGCCGCCGCATCGGTGCGTTCTGAAGCTTTGCGGATGCCCCTGATGATGCACAGGGTGCTGGTGCCTTTAATGATTGTCACATTGCTTTTGAGTAACATTTTTGTAGTGTCCTATCACGCACGGCGATTTACGGGTGCGGTTACACCCGATATATTTTATGTTTCCAAGTATGAGTTGGATGCTTGCAGGTGGTTGAAAACCAACACACAACCTGGCACGGTGGTTCTGGCGGATGATACAGCTTCTCAACGCATAGCAAAATATACGTCGAACGCAGTTGTTGCGTCTCATTATAGCGTGACACCTCTTTACGGATATTTCTCGGATATGGTAAAGGAACTGCTTTTGAATGAAGCTTTTCTGCGAGGTGATGAACCCGTGCCCGATGCAAGCAACATAGCGTATCTGTACCTGAAAACACAGCAGGGTATTTACCCCCCGGTTACGGGACGTCATTTGCAACTTGCTTACCGCAATGAAGGGGTGGTAATATATAAAACCCTACCGTGAGGCACGGTAGGGTTTTGAGATCAGTGCGATCGGAAAGATAATTTCAGTTGATTAGAGTGGAGCGTATCCACCGGCTATAGACAGTACAATAACTGCCAGACCAAGTATGAAGCCTGCGATAGCCAGTCCGCGGCTGCGGCAGAAGCGTTTCATGCCGATGAAGCCGAACATGATGGCGCCTACTGAAAATACAGGAAGCAAAAAGCCGAGTGCACCAAACAGCAACGCGATGAGTCCCAGAGTTCCTGACGCCATCAGGCCTACAAAGAACCTTGATGGTGACGACAGTTGTTCCAGTTTGGAGTTGATCTGTTCCATTTCGGCCGAATGCTTCAATGTTTCTACTACAGTGGCTGCTTTACCTGCTGTTGTTGTGGCCTGAACCGTTGCCTGTTTTTTCATTATGAATCCTGCATGTGCAGGTGTCGCAGCAAAGAACAGAACCATTATAGAGAGTAAGCAGAGTATATTGTTTTTCATGCGTATATATTTTATGGCATCAAATATAGTGTTTTAGCTAAAAGGTAGTTAATGCAATTCCAAAAAATAATTAGGTGCCGGCAGACCCGTGTTGCCTTATTTCGTAGGGCCACTAAATAGCTGTAATTTTGCGACTTTAAAACGGATGACAATATGAAAATGGATAAAGTGCTGAGCAAGCTCGGTATAGAAAAGAATAACGACGGTGCTTCGACCGGCACAAAATGGATCAAGTCACAGGGAGAAAAGATTGCCTCTTTTTCGCCTGTAGATGGTAAGCGGATTGCGTCTGTTTCCGGTGTCACAAGGGAAGAGTATGATGCCGTTATAGAAAAAGCACAGTCTGCATTTGCTGAGTGGCGCATGTGGCCTGCACCCAAGCGTGGCGAGATCGTTCGTCAGTTGGGCGATGCTCTGCGCAAGCAGAAGGAACCACTGGGCCGTCTGGTATCGTACGAAATGGGTAAGAGCCTGCAGGAAGGTCTGGGCGAGGTACAGGAGATGATAGATATATGCGACTTCGCCGTTGGTCTGTCGCGTCAGTTATATGGTCTTACTATGCACAGCGAGCGTCCGCTGCACCGCATGTACGAGCAGTGGCATCCGCTGGGCGTTGTTGGTGTTATCAGCGCTTTCAATTTCCCTGTGGCCGTGTGGAGCTGGAACAGCATGATCGCGTTTATATGCGGTAACACCTGCGTATGGAAGCCATCTGAGAAGACACCATTGTCGGGCATTGCTTGCCAGAATATCATTTCAGAAGTGTTTAAAGCCAATAACGTGCCCGAGGGCGTGTGCGGATTGGTGATAGGTGGCCGCGAAACAGGTGAGTGGATGAGCCACGATACCCGTGTGCCGTTGGTGTCCGCAACCGGGTCTACCCGCATGGGCAAGGCTGTAGGCGCGGCAGTAGCTGGTCGTCTCGGTCGTTCGTTGCTGGAGCTGGGTGGCAACAACGCAATCATCGTTTCTGAGTATGCCGATCTCAACATCGCGCTGCGTGCGGCTATCTTCGGTGCTGTAGGTACAGCAGGTCAGCGCTGCACCACTACACGCAGGCTCATCATACACGAAAACGTGTACGACGCGTTCAAGAAGAAACTGGTTGCCGCATATAAGCAACTGGTAATAGGCGATCCCCTGGACGAAAAAAGCCATGTGGGCCCACTCATCGACAAAGATGCTGTTGAGGCATACCTGAAGGCAATTGCTGAGGTGAAGAAATCGGGTGGCAAGGCGGTTGTGGCCGGCGGTGTGCTGGAAGGAGAGGGTTACGAAAGCGGATGTTATGTGAAACCATGCATCTTCGAAGTGAAGAATGAGTGGGCTATTGTACAGCACGAAACTTTCGCGCCTATACTGTACATAATGAAATACAGCACGCTGGAAGAAGCGATCGCTATGCAGAACAATGTGCCGCAGGGACTTTCATCGTCTATCATGACGCTGAATATGCGCGAGGCAGAATGGTTCCTGTCACACAAGGGCAGCGACTGTGGCATTGCCAACGTGAACATCGGTACAAGCGGAGCCGAGATAGGCGGCGCGTTTGGTGGCGAGAAAGAAACAGGTGGCGGTCGCGAAAGCGGCTCAGACTCATGGAAAGCATACATGCGCCGTCAGACCAATACTATCAACTACAGCGACCAGTTGCCACTGGCGCAGGGTATTAAGTTCAGTGTTTAATAGTCGCTAACTAATTATTGATAAAAAAAGAGAGCGGACCTTGGTCCGCTCTCTTTGTCTTTAATCCTGTTAGATAAATATCTGGTACTGCACCCACACGCTGCTTGCGTTGGAAGTGCGGGTGATGTCGCCATTTGCCTGAGTTGTGAAAGCGGGTCGTAATTGATAGTTCAGCGATATTTTAGACATGTGCTTGTTGATGAGCCAGTTGATGCCCGCGTCATACACATTTACCGGGTCTTTCAGTTTATCTAAAGTGCCTTGTCTCCACGATACGTACGGTAGCAGTGTGCCATTGTCGCCCAGCAGGTCCTTGGGCAAACGCAATCCCAGCTGTGTATAGACGCTGCTGCCCGTGCCAAACATTGGGTAGGCATTGCCGGCCCCATTGAATGCAGTGGCGCTTGCGTTGCCGTTTGCGGGGTTCATAATGCCGTTG
>JBIKSN010000277.1:0-4029 GCA_044348585.1 Flavipsychrobacter sp. | reverse complement strand
TGATGCCAGTGGCCTGCACGTATCGCATGGACCATTCAATGGCATCGCGCTCCATGAACTCGAGTGCCGATGGTGTGAAGCCCGCCCGAAATACGGCGTTCACGGCCTCGCACGCCTGCACGGCCGAGCGGAAAGGAACGAGCATCAGCAGGTCGTGCTGCACGGCAGGTATGAGCCTGAGTACGATCTTGGTGATGATGCACAATGTTCCCTCGCTGCCCACTACCAGTTGTGTGAGGTTGTAGCCGGTGGCATTCTTGAGTACATTGGCGCCGGTCCATATCACTTCGCCGTTTGGCAATACCACTTCCAGGTTCAGCACATAATCTTTCACCACACCATACTTCACGGCGCGTGGGCCGCCGCTGTTCTCTGATACGTTGCCACCAATGAAGCATGAGCCCTTGCTCGCCGGGTCGGGTGGATAGAAGAGTCCCTGTGCCTTTACGTGTTCCTGCAGCTCTTGTGTGATGACGCCCGGCTCGGTGGTCACCTGAAAGTTGCGGCTATCTACATGCAGAATGCGGTTGAAGCGTTTCATGTCCAGCACTACTCCGCCTGTTACCGGCAATGCGCCGCCACTGAGGCCTGTGCCTGCACCGCGCGGCGTTACCGAAATATGGTGTGTGTTGCAGTAGCGCATGATGGCGGCTACCTGATCGGTAGTGTCGGGCTGCACCACCACCTCGGGCAGGTAGTGCAGGTCCTCGGTATGGTCGGATGCGCAGCGCGACAGTTGTTCTTCGTCGGTATGTACGTAGCCGCTGCCCACCACCGAGGTGAAGAAGCGGATGTCTTCCTGATCGATCTTTTTGAACGGCATGGTGCAAAGGTGCGGAATAATCGGTTTAAGAGGGGCAAAAGGATGCGGGGCGACAAGCTTTACAAAAACCATAACACAAACCACCTGCCGTCTGCTACTCTTAGTTTTGCCATGTACCCGCTACTCACTACTTTTACCGATAGACAATTCAGTCATACTACTTCATCCATCAGATGATTCTTGTTACCGGCGGTAGTGGTTTTTTAGGGGGGCACCTGGTGCGCGAACTGTCGCGTAGGGGAGCGCGGGTACGTGCGTTGTATAACACCCGGAAGCCGGGGGGCGACATGGCCTCGCTGCCCGGAGTGGATTGGATGCAGGCCGATCTGCTGGATATCTTTGATGTGGAGGCAGCCATGAAGGACGTGACCGACGTATATCACTGTGCCGCCATTGTTTCCTTCGACCCGGCAAAGCGGGAGGAGATGCTGCACTTCAACCCCGAGAGTACTGCTAATATTGTGAACCAGGCGGTGGAGCAGGGCATAGGTAAGCTGGTGTATGTGAGCTCGGTAGCGGCGCTGGGTCGTAGCGGGCATATGAATAAAGAGGCCGACGAAGAGCAGGAGTGGGGCGAAAGCGGGTATAATTCTGCATACGGTATCAGCAAGTATCTGGCGGAGAATGAGGTGTGGCGCGGCGTGGGCGAGGGCCTCTGCGCGGCAATAGTATGCCCGTCGCTGATATTGGGTGCGGGCGACTGGACATCGGGTTCGCCGCAGATCATGACGGTGGTGAACAAGGAATTCCCTTTTTATACCGGTGGCGTGAATGGCTGGGTGGGCGTTGGTGATGTTGTGAACGCTATGGTGCAATTGATGGCGAGTGACATAGAAGGAGAACGTTTTATAGTGAACGAGGGCAATCATGCTTATCTCGAGATATTTACAATGATGGCAAACGCGCTGGGCAAGAAGCCGCCCCGGATAAGGGCTACGCCGATGATGACAGGTTTCATTTGGCGCGCCAACGCGATCTGGTCGCGTATAACGGGGGCAAACCCGGTCATTACCCGCGAAACTGCCTCAACCGCACATAGTGTCTCACAGTACAACAATAGCAAGTTACTACAGGCGCTAAAGGGCTTTTCCTACACACCCATAGAGCAGTGTATTGCCGAAATGGCGGCTGCCTTCAAGCGAGACCACAAGGGGTAGAATTTATAAACTGCCGGTGATATTTGTGTGATCTACAAGCAGTTATGAAGAAATAATTTTGCAAAATCCCTAAATATGGGGTTGTTTTTTTCGTTATTTGAAAAAACAGTTGTAATGTTGCATACCGGAACGATCAGTTCCTTCCTTTCTTTCAGAATTTCTGAGAAAATCCCCGATTATCATTTTTTAGTCAATCAGGTTCATTTAAACAGACCTTTTTTATTCACATATTATAATTCCCACGGAAAAATAACACGCATGCCTTACGACATTACGCAGCTCAACGACATGCTCGTTCCTGAGCTAATAGACGTAGCCAATTCACTGAAGATAGCCAATACAGCAGGACTGGAGAAACAAAAGCTCATTTACAAGATACTGGACCAACAGGCATTGACCGCGGCACCGGTTGCCGATGAGGGCAAGAAGAAGCGTGGTCGCAAGCCCAAAGAAGAAGCAGCACCGGCGGCTGAAAAGCCTGCAGCTAAGGCTGCACCTGCCACACCTGCACCGGCCCCTGCTCCTGTAGCACCGGCGGCACCCGTAGCGGAGGCACCGGCAACAACTGATGCAAACACTGAAGCAGACGCTGCAGGCGATGATAAAAAACGTCGTCAGCGCAAGCCGAAAGAAGAAATGCAGGGTCGTGGTAATCAGGGACAGCAAAAGCAGTGGAACGAACGCCGCAACAACGAGCCGAGGCCACAGCAAAACCGTCCCGAGCAGACACCCGCACCTGCCCCTACCCCTGCACCCGCAGCACCGGCAACTGCCGCAGAGCCTGTAGCAGAAAGTAATGGCATCACGATGCCTGAGCAGGATACGCCGGATGTGCAGCCACCGCAGCAGAATGTGGAAGGCGCCGAACAGGCAAGGACTGAACGCCCGCAGCACCAGCAGTTCAATAACCGCCAGCGCCGCGAGCAGAATCAGCAGCAGCAACAACAACAAAGTAATTTCAATCTGGAGTTTGAAGGAGTGGTGGCCAGCGAAGGCGTACTGGAAATGATGCCCGACGGGTATGGCTTCCTGCGCAGCAGCGACTATAACTACCTCAGCTCTCCGGATGATATATATGTATCACCATCGCAGGTGAAACTCTTCGGTTTGAAGACCGGAGACACTGTGAAGGGTAGTGTGCGTCCGCCGAAAGAGGGTGAAAAATACTTCGCGCTGCTGAAGGTGGAAAGCATCAATGGCAAACACCCCGATGAGATCCGCGACCGTGTACCGTTCGATTATCTGACGCCACTGTTCCCGTTCGAGAAATTGAATCTTACTTCTACCAGCAACAACTACAGCACGCGCATCATGGACCTCTTTACCCCTATAGGTAAGGGTCAGCGCGGACTGATAGTGGCACAGCCTAAAACAGGTAAGACCATGCTGCTGAAAGAGGTGGCAAACGCTATTGCGGCCAATCACCCTGAGTGCTACCTGATGATAGTGCTGGTGGACGAACGTCCTGAGGAGGTGACCGATATGCAACGCAGTGTGCGCGCAGAGGTGATCGCGTCTACGTTTGACGAGCCTGCAGATAAGCACGTGAAGGTTTCAACCATTGCGTTACAGAAAGCGAAACGCCTTGTAGAGGTGGGTCATGATGTGGTGATATTGCTGGACTCTATCACGCGTCTGGCGCGTGCGCACAACACAGTAGCCCCTGCAAGCGGCAAGGTGCTGAGCGGTGGTGTGGAAGCAAACGCGATGCAGAAGCCAAAACAGTTCTTTGGTGCTGCGCGTAAGATAGAGAACGGAGGCTCGCTCACCATTCTGGCAACAGCGCTTATAGACACCGGTTCTAAAATGGATGAGGTGATCTTTGAAGAATTCAAGGGTACCGGCAACATGGAACTGCAACTGGACAGGAAGCTGGCCAACAAGCGTATTTTCCCTGCTATCGATATCACATCATCATCTACCCGCCGCGACGACCTGCTGCTGGATAAAGATGTACAGAACAAGATGTGGCTGCTGCGCAACCATATCTCGGACATGAATACCGACGAGGCGATGCACTTCCTGCTGCAGCAAATGCGCGGCACGAAG
>JBIKSN010000048.1:0-15818 GCA_044348585.1 Flavipsychrobacter sp. | reverse complement strand
GTTGGGCGATGAATGAGCCACTGTGGGAGGTGCTGCCATCGGGGGATGACGACCTTTTTGTCCAAATAGCAGGAAGTAAGGTAAACTGTGCTGTAGTTTCAGATAGCAGGGCATTTACGTATTCGCCGGCAAAAGAAACATGGAAAGAATGGGTCGCGCAAAAGCAGCGTCACCTGTCTACCGGCAAATACTATCGGTTGGGAACTAAAGTCGCCCTTGGTTTATATGGGGCTTCTCATGCAGGTATGTGGGTGGCGTTTGTTTTCTGTTTGTTCACGTTTGCCGCACCAGCGGTAATTGTCCTTATGGTGAGCCGCTGTTTGTACGTATGGTTCAAATGGTATCTGGGAGCGAGAAGGGTAAAAGAAGCAGGATCGGTGTTTCTGTATCCTTTGTTCGATATTGGATGGATGATGTATAACTTTGCCTTTCTTCCTTACATAACGTGGAAAAACAAAACAAGTTGGAAATAATACAGAAGTACTTTGGAGAGTTCACAGATACGCAGATGCAGCAATTTGGCATGCTCGAGGAGCTGTACAAGGAGTGGAATGATAAGATCAATGTGATATCCAGGAAAGATATTGATTCGCTGTATGAGAAGCACGTATTGCACAGCCTTGCCATTGCTGCAATATGCCCATTTGATGACGGTGCCCGTATTGTGGATATAGGAACAGGTGGCGGTTTTCCCGGCATTCCGCTTGCTATCTTTTTCCCGGAAGTTGAGTTCGTTCTGTCCGATAGCATTGGTAAGAAAATAAAGGTGGTGCAGGAAGTGGCCGACGCGATAGGGTTGAAGAATGTGACAGCCGTTCACTCAAGAGTAGAAGAATTGAAAGGCAGGACTTTTGACTATGCTGTGTCGCGTGCTGTAGCCCCTTTGAACGATCTGTGGAGGTGGGTAAATAACAAATTAGAAAGAGGACAGAAAAGCGATGAGCTTCCTAACGGATTGATATGCCTGAAGGGGGGTGATCTGACACAAGAGATCAACGATACAGGCATGAAGCGTATAGTGCAGGCCTGGAAGGTGCATGACATATTTCAGGAGCCGTTTTTTGAAGAAAAATACGTGGTATATGTGCCAAAACTGTAACATCTTTGCTACTTTTGCGCCCTGAAAAACAAAGTAACTGATCTATATGGGTAGGATATTTGAAGTACGTAAATCCTCAATGTTCGCGCGCTACGACCGTATGGCGAAGCAATTCAGCCGCATTGGTAAGGAAGTGGCAATAGCGGTAAAGAAAGGCGGACCGGATCCGGACAATAACCCTATGCTGCGGAGGGTAATGCAGAATGCCAAGGGCGTGAACATGCCTAAGGACAGGATAGAGGCGGCTATCAAAAATGCCCTTGGAAAGGACACCAGCAACTACGATGAGGTGTTGTATGAAGGTTATGGCCCGCACGGTATTGCTATCCTTGTAGTGACTGCTACAGACAACACTACCCGTACTGTGGCCAACGTTCGTGCTCACTTTAACAAGGGTGGAGGTACACTTGGAAACAGCGGATCGGTTGGTTTTCTTTTCAAACACCTCGGTGTATTCAAACTAAAGCCTGAAGGGTTGAATATGGACGATATGGAGTTGGAGCTGATAGATTACGGACTGGAGGAAGTGGGTGAAGACAGTGAGGGTAATGTAATTGTTCGTTGCGGTTTCACTGATTTCGGAAACATGCAGAAAGCACTTGAAGAGAAGGGTATCACTCCTATTTCATCGGAACTGGAGTGGCTCCCGCTGAACACAGTAGAGATATCTGAAGAGCAATCTGAAGACGTTTTCAAACTGATAGAGCGCCTGGAGCAGGATGACGATGTTCAGCACGTGTTCCATAATATGGCATAATATATCGAACTTAAATAAAGAAGGGCTACATGTATTCATGTAGCCCTTCTTTATTTGTTGAATCCGTAGCTCGGTCTAATAGTAGTTGATTCCTATCAGTTTTCTTGCTCCTGCTATTGTCGCAAGGCTACTTTCACGGGCTTTTTCGGCACCTTGTTTAAGTATCTTGCTTATCATCTGCTCGTCGTTCTGTAGGTCGGCCGCTTTCTCCCTTATCGGACGAATGAAAGCAGCCATGTCTTCGGCTAGTTGTTTTTTAAGATCACCGAACCTTATTGTACAATTGTTGTACGCATTCAGGAAGGAATCGTAATTCTCTTTCGTTGAAGTTACCTGTAACAGTACGAAAAGGTTCTTGATATAGTCAGGCATTTCGGAATTCGGCTCAGTGGGGCCTGAATCAGTTTTGGCCTTCATAATCTTTTTGCGGATAGTATCGTCATCGTCGCTGAGGTAAATGGTAGAGTTAATGTTCTCGCTCTTACTCATTTTGCCGTTACCGTCCAGACTCATGATCTTTACGGTCTCGTGGTTGGCGCGATAAACCTGTGGTTCGGGGAAAAACTCACTTCCATAACGGGTGTTGAACCTATTGGCGAAATTTCGTGCCATTTCCAGATGTTGTTCCTGATCTTTACCAACCGGCACTTTTACTGCGCGGTGGATAAGGATATCTGCGGCCATCAACACAGGGTAGGTGAGCAGTCCGGCGTTCACGTTATCGGGTTGCATACGCACTTTGTCTTTGAAAGTAGGTACTTTCTCCAGTTCCCCTTTGTACGCCAGCATGTTGAGCATGAGATACAATTCAGGTATTTCGGGCACGTCACTTTGTGCATACAATGCTACCTTTTCAGGGTCCAAACCGCTGGCTACGTTTTCGGCCACTACCCTGAAAACGTTCTTTTTCAGGTCTTTAGGGTCGGGATGGGTAGTGAGGGAATGGTAATCGGCAACAAAAAAATAGCAATTGTAGGAATTTTGCATTTCTACATAATTCTGAATCGCGCCGAAATAGTTACCCAAATGAAGATATCCGGTGGACCGGATACCACTAACAACAATCTCTTTACTCATTTGGCAAAGATAAATTACGTACAGGACAGTTTTTGATGGCGTTTCGCCATTGCTAAAAAATTGTTTTGTACTTCGATTGGGGAAATGTTTTTTGTGTTTTCGTTAATACGTTTTGAATACGTTAGCGACGACTTTACAATATTTACGCATTAAAGACAGGTGGTAATTAGTAGTTTTATCACCTGATGCTATCGCCGGGCCTGAAAAACTGTATTAAAAATGAACTTTTTAGAGAATTTTATAATAATTGATGACGACCAGCTCAATAATAAACTGTGTAGGGTTATTTTGCAAAAGGCTTATCCCGAGGCTGTCATCAATGATTTTACTGACCCGTTGCAGGGCTTCGATTATATAGCAAAGACGTACGGCGATCCTGAGTTCGAAGGACGTGCTATTTTGCTTCTCGATATAATGATGCCGGTAATGGATGCGTGGGATTTTCTTGAGAAGTTTGATAAACTGGATGAAAATACCAAGAGCAAGATCAAGATATACATACTCTCTTCGTCTATTAATAAGTCTGACATGATCCGTGCTCAGTCCAACAAATATGTTGAATACTACCTGGTAAAACCTCTCAATAAAGAATCGATCAGATTGATAGTGCACGTGCTGCATAAAAGGCTTGGCGTTGCTGAGTAAACTTGTCTTGTGGGGGCAGTTTCTAATAACATGTGGAAAAGTGTCTATGCCTTATAATTAGTTTGTAGTGCTGACAGTTTTAACCTGTTACCTTTATTGCACAACAAACAATGATTCATGCCTGGTATTTCAAGAAGTGCCGCTAAAGTGCTGTTGGGAATTATGCTGGCCGGATGTTCCAACTCGGAAGCAGCAAAAAAAAAGAAGGTTCCCGCACCTGAACCCGCTAAACAATCTGTTGCTGCGGCTGTTCCAGCTCCGCCGCCTCCGCCGCCAGTGCTGGATACACAACGCTATAACAGACTGCTGATGCACATGGTGCATGACACTGCCAAGGTACATTGGCCGGTAAAGACAGAATACCCTTTGCCGGGTGCATTGTTGCCGTTCAATAGGATCATTGCGTATTACGGCAATTACTACTCAAACAGGATGGGTATTCTGGGGGAAATTCCGCCGGATGATATGCTGAAGAAACTGATGGGTGAGGTTAAGGCATGGCAGGCAGCAGATACAATGGTGAAGACGATACCGGCACTGCATTACATTGTTGTCTCAGCGCAGGGTAGTCCGGGAAAGGGTAATACCTACAGATTGCGAATGCCTTTCACACAGATCGATAAGACACTGGAGCTCGCCAAAAAGATCGAGGGAATCGTTTTCCTTGATATTCAGGTGGGTCTCAGCACATTGCAGCAAGAGATCCCTCAGTTGGAGCAGTATCTCGCTATGCCGAATGTCCATCTGGCTATTGATCCGGAATTTTCAATGAAGTCGGGTAAAAAGCCCGGAACGGTTATCGGTACGTTTGATGCTGAAGACATAAATTATGCAACGAAATATCTTGAAGACCTTGTTCGAAAACACAATCTTCCACCGAAGATCCTTGTGGTGCACAGGTTCACGAAGGGAATGGTAACCAATTATAAGCAGATAAAGACGAGACCGGAGGTGCAGATCGTGATGGATATGGATGGGTGGGGATTCCCTGCCAAAAAGGTGAATTCATACAAATTGGCCGTAGTAAGTGAACCGATCCAATTTACCGGGTTCAAGTTGTTTTATAAGAACGACATCAAGACGCCACCGTGGAAGACAATTATGAAACCTGACGATGTTTTGAAATTGTACCCGAAACCAATGTATATACAGTACCAATAAATAACCTGAATTGAAACAAATATTCAAAGGGCTTTTGCCCATCGTGCTGCTGGGGTTTGCATCGTGTAATAACCGCACTAAATCGGACGCTATATTTTACAACGGCACAGTCTATACTGTTGATAGTGCATTTTCAAACGTCTCGGCTTTTGTGGTTAAAGACGGAAAGATACTTGCTACCGGCAGTTCCGAGGAAATGCTTGAAGAATATGATGCTGAGGAGAAGATCGATCTAAAGGGACAAGCGGTCTTCCCGGGTTTTATTGATGCCCATTCTCATTTTGCAGGCTACGGGCGGTCACTCTTTCAGGTGAATTTGTACGACTGCCAGACATGGGCTGAGGTGGTGGAGAAGGTAAAAGCATTTGCTTCGGCACATCCGGATGAGCAGTGGATAAGAGGGAGGGGATGGGACCAGAATAAATTTCCAGATAAGAAATTCCCCACCAACAAGGAGTTGAGTGAATTGTTTCCTGAACGACCGGTGCTATTACAGCGGGTTGACGGGCATGCGGCCATTGCCAACGCTAAGGCGTTAGAGTTGGGGCGCGTTTCGGGTTCATCCGGCATCAATGGCGGAAAAATAGAAGTATCGGGTGGTGTGCCTACCGGATTACTGATAGATAATGCAGTTGATCTGGTAAGTAATGTGATCCCGAAGGCCGGGAAGGCTGATTATGGAAAGTGGCTTAAAAAGGCGCAAGAGAATTGTTTCGCCCAAGGACTAACTACTGTATCTGATTGCGGGCTTGCCTATTACGATGTTAGGGTAGTGGACTCTTTGCAACGGGAAGGCTCTTTGGATATGAAGATGTATGTGATGCTGAGTGATGATGGGTCTACCTACACTGACTATATGAAGGAGCGAGATAGAGTTCTTGCATCTGGTAATTCTGAACTGAAAAAGTGTTACACAGGTAAGGGGCCATACAAGACGCAAAGAATGTTTGTGAAAGGAGTGAAAGCTTATGCCGACGGTGCACTTGGCAGCCGGGGTGCTTGCCTGAAGAAAGAGTATTCGGATCAGCACAGTTGGGTGGGATTTTTATTGAGTACACCGCAACATTTTGACTCTTTAGCGGCCACATTGATCCATACAGACTTGCAGATGTGTACACATGCTATAGGAGACAGTGGCAATCATTTTGTGCTCGAGGTTTATGGAAAGTACCTGAAAGGAAAGAACGATAAAAGGTGGCGCATAGAGCATGCACAGGTGGTGGATGGCATTGACTTTGGCGCGTTCGGATTACATTCAATTGTGCCTTCAGTGCAGCCTACCCATGCTACCAGCGACATGTATTGGGCTGGTGACAGGTTAGGGAAAGAAAGGATGAAGGGTGCATATGCCTATAGGCAGTTGCTTGATGAGAACGGTTGGTTGCCATTGGGCACTGATTTTCCGGTGGAGGATATCTCGCCGATAAAGACATTCTATGCAGCTGTTGCTCGCAAGGACAGCAAGGGTTTTCCCGAGGGAGGGTTTCAGCCGGAGAATAAGCTAACCAGAAAGCAGGCAATTTTCGGCATGACATTTTGGGCTGCCAAAGCATGCTTTCTGGAACAGGAAACCGGAAGTATCGAGAAAGGTAAGTATGCAGACTTTGTCGTATTGGATCGCAATATTTTGACAGTTCCGGAAGATAGCCTCCTTCCTACACAGGTAATATGTACTTATCTGAACGGCAAGCAGGTTTATAAAAAATAGCTTTTATTTTTTTGATTCTATTTTCTTCAGCAATTCTTCTGTGGCCTTGGCATCTGTGCCGTCTTTCTTGGCGGCTGCGATTGCTAGTTTTGCATATTCTTTGGCCTCAGTATTGCGACCAGACTTGAACAGCAATGAGGCGTATGTGTCGAGGTAGGCGTATTTGGGTTCTGCTTCTATTACTTTTTTCATCCATTCTGATGCCGTTCTAAGCGTCTGACGTTCGGACATATTCTCGTAAATAGTCCAGCAAATTTTGTTGATAAATTCAGTATTGGTGAATGTCTTTAAGTTAATGTACATATTCGCCGATTCAAAGTACTTCGGCCAGTTCTTTATACCCTCGTAATATGCAAGGCTGGTGTAGATCTTTGCGCCTGACGGGTCGTCTTTTACATACCTTTCGATCATCGACAACACTTTATTGAATGCGGCATCATTTTTGGTTTTGATCGCATTGTCGAGCATGTTACCGAGAACTGAATTTACTTTGTCGGCGACCATAACAGGGCCAAAATTCTGCCGGTACACTTCAATATTCTCGAAGAAGTAGTTGTTGTATTTTTCGCCAACCTGAAAACGAGCGATCACAGCCCATGGTACCTCTGCTGCCAGGTCGTTTTGGTTTGCGAGAAAACTATTTACTTCTTCAGCTTTGGGGAAGGTGCGTTTTCCGTTGCCTGCAAATGCCTTCACATAAAAGTCAGGGTATTCTTCATCAATAGAATTACTCATGCCTGTAGCTCGGAACGTGACAGTGCCGGACAAGACATTTTTCAAGAGCTTTTTAAACTCATCAGGTTTCTGGTATCCTGCGATCTGGTATACGTAATTGCCTTCAGGGTCAAAGAACAGAAACGAAGGGAATGCCGAAACGTGATACTTCATCGCCAGCTTAATTCCTTCGCCATTTTCCATATCCATTTTTACAGGTACGAAATATTCGTTCAGGATCTTTGCTATGTCCGGCGATGTCATCGTTTCTTTATCCATGGTCTTGCACCAGCCACACCAATCGGTGTAACAGTCAATGACAATCATTCGGCTTTCATTCTTAGCTTTTGCTTGGACCTCAGTCCATGGCTTATTGAAATATTCTACCTCACCTGCTGAAGAAAAAAGTGTGACGGTCATTGCTGCCAATACGAAAAATAGCCTTTTCATCTTTCCTGATTTGTTTATTGTCTATTCTACTTAGTTTTTGCCGGGTTGTACGGGCGTTGCCGGGCCGTTCAGCATTTGCACACATGCGTTTACTCCTGCCTGTGCCTGCTGATTATTTGGTTGAAGGCGAAGGGCTCTCTGGAACGCAACGAGTGCTTCATTGGGTTGCTTGTTTGTGTAATAGGCCCCGCCCATGTTGTACCAAAGATCTATATTGTTCGAGTCGACCTGAAGGCCCTTTTTGTACTCTTCGATCGCTTCGGCGTACCTGCCCATTTTGCCGTAATTCTCCCATCCTACCTTCAGATAATAGTCGCAGATGAGTTTGTACATGCCGGGTAGAGTAGGATAGGTGGGGTACAGGGCGCGCACTTTCTCAATATTTGACTTCGTTTCGTCAATGTTTCCAAGTTTGTACCAGGCAATACCACGGTTCAGATAGGCTGCCACGAATTTGGTATGTATAGAAAGTGTGTGGTCAAGTATCTTTACAGCATCAGTAAGGTATTTTGAGCGCTCGGTTGAGTCTTTTGCGTAGTCGGCCAAGGTAATATAGGAAGCCGCAACGTTCGCGTTCACCAATACGCTATTGGGTACGGTTTTGATATCGGTGCCAAAAAGGGTACTGTCATTTTTCCAGGCTACGTTTCTGTCTATTGTTTTGAAACTCATCAGAGCTGTTATGATGATGACCACGGAAGCCAGACCCACCTGAGCTGAGCGTGCCGGTTGCAACTTTTCGAAACCCTTGTATAACAGCCACGCCACCACCATTACAAAACCAACAGATGAGTGATATATCAGACGTTCGCCGAGTGTAGCGCCTATGTCGAAAACGAGGTTGTTGACCATGAGCAGGTGCACCATGTAAAACGCAATGGCAAAACAGATCATCTGAGCACCGTTAGCTACATAGTCTGATGACTCCACCCCGGTATTCATTTTGCGTTTCGGGAAGAACCTGAACATTGCATAGATGATACCGGCATGAATGATGATCGATGCCCAAACCATGGGGTGTGTGAATTCTTTGTAGGTGATCTGCGCGTATGAATAGTCGGCAGAAAGCGGATGAGGGAACAACAGGAACTTAATGTAATAGAGCGTTGATGCTATTTCGGTGGCCAGTTTCTGACTCCCTTCTGCGTAGAGGTATGGGTTGTTCAGTACTTCCTGCGCTGCACTTTCGATCACATCAGGCAATTCAGAAAAGCGCACCATCAGATAGATGCCCGAAATGACAAAGTATGGAATGAAAGGCATGAGTTTGCTAAAGAACGTAGCTCTGTCGTCTTTGGGGGTGTTGGTAGGTTTCAGGAATTTGAATACTGCAAATGCAGCTGCGGCGATTCCAAGCAGCGGGAAAAGTGTACGCACTCCGCCTCCCGCATCACCTTCTGCAGGGGGTGGTGCTACTGCATTCAACCTTACAGCAAGATACAATGTTACTATTATGACATAGGGCAGTGTAGTGGTGATGCTTTTGAAAAAGGAATAACCACGGAAGATATAGAATGCCAATGGAAGGAGTATCATCATTGAAATAGCATATTCCTTGGAGAGGAACGCCATGAAGAAGCTCGTCATAGCGGCCGCAAGATGCCACTTGTTTGCTTTGTTTTCCTCGTACTTGAATGCGTATATAAAAGTGAGGCACATGAACAGCAGTGACATGATCTCGTCACGACTTTTTACGTTGGCAACAACTTCCGTGTGGATCGGGTGGGCTGTAAACAATATGGTTGCTATCAATGCAATTACGGGGTCCTTTTTGAATACTATATATCGCAGGAACCATAACAATACCACGACCGACAACATGTACCAAAGCGTATTGAATACGTGGCGGACATTCATGTTGTATACAAGCTGTTTTTGGCCGGGTCCGGATACCCCATAAGATATCTGCTGCTTCAATACACTATCTACATTCTCTTCTTTTACCGCGCCCAGAAATTGCTGTTCGATCGCGAATGTGACTATTGAGAGCGGGCGAAAACGACCGCCTTTCAGCTGATTGGTTGTGTTCAGCTGTCTGTAGTAACTGTCGTATGCGTCCTTTGTGAGAATACCTTTGATACCTGCAAAGCCCTCCAACACATATTCGTTTTTCACTATCACAATGCCATCATCATGAGCGAATTCATGTTTGAAAGTGTTGCAATAAAGGGCGAATGCCAGAAGGGCGACAATGATAGCCTGTCCCTTAAAATGGGTGAACCAGGATCTGATATCACCGAAATTGAATGGTTCCTGATCATGCACAACAGGTAACGACTGAGACTTCTGTTCTACGACGGGAGTTTCCTGGGTAATGTTCGTACGTTGCTTTTTGGCCATGTTGTTAGTTGAGTATGATTCTTGTCAATTGGAAGAAATGTCTGATGTAGTCGTATTCAAAAATATCTATTTTTCAATAAAAGAGCGGACTATCCCGACAAGTTCTGCCGTAGCCCGTTCCAGGTCGTCGTTGATGATTATCTTATCGAAGTTGGCTGCAACTGTCAGTTCGTGGGTCGCTTTGTTTATACGCTCTTCCAGGCTTTGGGGCGTTTCGGTGCCCCGGGCTATCAGGCGTCTGCGCAACTCTTCCATGGATGGTGCCTCTATAAATATTGTGATACAACGGTCGGGGTATTTGTCGCGAACCACTAATGCCCCCATCACATCAATGTCTACAAGAGGGGTGTTGCCACTTTTCCATATCCGGTTCATCTCAGTTCGCAGAGTTCCGTAATATTTTCCGGTGTATACCATTTCCCATTCCACAAATGCGCCATCAGCTATCAGCTTCCTGAATGTCTCCTCATCATAAAAATAGTAGTCCTTCCCATGCACCTCGCCAGGCCTGGGCTGACGAGTACATGCGGAAATAGAGAATTGCAGGTTCGGCATTTGGCCAAGGAGCCTCTTGACCAAGGTTGTTTTACCCGACCCTGAAGGCGCTGTGATGACTATGATCTTTTCCGAATTCAAAGCTTATTAGTTATTGATTGCGAATAACGCAAAATTCCGGCGGTTTTTCTAATGAAAAAAGGTCTTTTGGAATTGCTGACGGTAAATTTGATATTTGAGCAATTATGAAAAACAGCACTAAAATATGGGTACTTTCCTGCCAGATAGTGGTGTTGTGGGGAATGGTTTTTGGGCTGGAGCAATTTCCGGGTGTAGTAAAATGGTATTCTCAAACCGTCTTCCCGGGACTGCAAAGCATCAGGAATTCGGTTTTCTCGATCACCTCAGTCAGTATGGGAGACGTGCTTTATTTTCTCCTTGGCCTCTGGTTGTTGGTCTCGGTTATCAGGTTTGTTTATTTTGCCACCCGATGGAGAAGACATAAAGAAAGGGTGTTGGGCATAGCTTTAAACGGTCTCAACACATTTCTGACAGTATACATTGTGTTCATCGTTTTTTGGGGCGCTAATTATAGTAAAGTACCATTGGCGAGGTTTTGGGGATTACCTTCAGCACCTAAAGGGACCAGGCAGGACCGAAGAACTCATGATATGGCTGTGACGGTTGCCGTGAACCAATTTCTGGTAGGGAAACTCAACCGAACGGCGTTAAATTACAGGACACTGCCCAACTCACACATTAACGACAGGTCGATCGCTTATTATAGAGAGTATACTGATTGCCGTGTGAAGGATGGAGGGCTGGGCGTGAAGATGAGTTTGTATAGTGCTTTAATGCTATCGATGTCGGTTGATGGTTATTACAATCCGCTAACTGCAGAAGGGCAGGTGAATGAAAAAGTTCCAGGGTTTATGATGCCGTTCATTACATGCCATGAAATGGCGCATCAGGCAGGTATTGCAGCCGAGGGTGACGCTAACCTGATGGCCTATGCAGTATGTACACAGGGAAACGATGATGTCTTTAGATACTCTGCCTACCTTAACTTGTGGCTTTATGCGAACAACCGCCTCTACCGATATGATTCCGGGATGGCCAATGATTATCAAAGTCAGCTGAATGCGCTTACATTGCGCCATCTGGATACCCTGGAGGCAATGAGTGCCGCACATAGGGGATTTCTTACCCGTTTCACAAGTAACGTGTATGATAGTTACCTGAAATTGCAGCATCAGGAGAACGGAATACGAAGTTACGGCAACGTGACCAGCGAAGCCTGGTTTTGGGAGCAGGCAAGGGCTAGAGGCCGGAAGCTGATAAAGATCCCATGACGGAATACTACCATTGCAACAGGTCCGCTATCCGCTGCGCCACCTTTTCGGCACTGGGCAACATTGCTGCCTCCAGACCCATGTTCATTGGCACAGCAGGCAGGTCCAGCGCGCCAACAGTTTGCACCGGGGCATCGAGGTGTTGGAAGCAGTTCTGCGCGATTCTACCGGCGAGGGCTTCGCAAAATGAATTGCGGAGCTGTTCTTCGGTCAGTACCATACATTTTCCGTGCTTACGTACTGTGGAATAGATCAATTCTTCATCTAACGGATAAATTGTGCGCAGGTCTACAATTTCCACTTGTCCCGGGAATTGTTTTGCCGCATTTTTCGCCCAGTATACACCCATGCCATAGGTGATCACGCAGATTGATTCGCCATTTTCAACACTCTCGTCAGCAGCGCTCAGTACCACGTTTCCTTTGCCAAACGGAAGGATGTAATCGCGGTCAGGTTCAACAGTTTTAGCTTCTTCTGTACCCGGCACCTTACTCCAGTAGAGTCCTTTGTGTTCCAGCATCACTACCGGGTTGCCATCGTAAAATGCACCCTTTATCAGTCCTTTAATGTCGGCCGCATTACTTGGGTACGCAATCTTAATGCCCTTTATTGTTGCCAGCGTACTTTCAACACTTCCGCTGTGGTAAGGGCCTCCTCCCCCATAAGCCCCGATAGGAACCCTCAGGATCATCGATATAGGGAATTTCCCGCACGTGAGGTAGCAGGACTTACTTATTTCGGTAACCAGCTGATTGAGCCCCGGGTATATATAGTCTGCGAACTGAACTTCTACAATAGGTTTCAGCCCCACAGCGTTCATGCCTACAGTAGATCCGATAATGTATGCTTCCTGAATTGCCGTGTTGAATACTCGGGTATCACCAAACTTGTCGGCAAGCGTAGCTGCCTCTCGGAAAACACCACCCAGCCTTTTGCCCACGTCCTGACCGTAAAACAACGCTTCGGGGTGGTCCTGCAGTAATTCTTCAACCGCATGTAAAGCGGCATCCACCATTACCACTTTTTCTTTTCCTTCAGGCGTTCTGTTCCCGGTCTCAATTGTCGCTCCGCTGGGTCTGTACACATGGTCAGTTACTGTTGCGGGGTCAGGGTCGGGCGCATCTACAGCGGCAGTGAATTCAGATTGAACGAAGGCAAGCTCTTCTTTCTCTATTTTGTCAAGTTCTGATGCCTTTACCCCGTAGTCATTTAAGAGCACTTTACGAAGTTTCGGGCCAGGGTCATCCTGTTCATGTTTAGCAAGGTCTTCAGCTGTGCGGTACCACTCTTTTCTTACCCCTGATGTGTGATGGCCCAATAATGGCACCTTGGCGTGTACCAGCACCGGTGTCCTGTTTTTACGTACATGGTCTATCACGTTGGCCATAGAAGTGTATGAAGCCGAAAAATCGCTTCCATCCACACGCACACGTTCCATTCCTTTAAATCCTCCTGCGTATTCGTAGGCATCCATTGTGCGGGCCTCATCACTGCTTACAGATATTCCCCAGTCATTATCCTGTACCAGATAAATAATTGGTAGCTGATGCAGTACCGCAAACTGAAAAGCCTCGCTAACTTCACCTTCTGTTACACTTCCGTCTCCCAAAGAACATATTGTGACCGGTGGAACAGGGTAGTGGGACAATTTTTGTCTCTCCCTATATTTTATGCCCTGTGCAACACCGGTTGTGGGAATGGCCTGCATTCCTGTGGCGCTACTTTGGTGGATCATCGTGGGGAATCCTTCCCGCTTTATATTGGGGTGGTTGTAATATTCCCGGCCGCCGGTGAACGGATCATCGCCTTTGGCCAACAATTGCAGCATCAGTTCATAAGGACGATATCCCATACCCAGCATAATGCTTTCATCGCGGTAATAGGGGCTTACAAAGTCGCACCCCTGCAACAGGAATCCTGTTGCCAGTTGAATAGCCTCATGTCCTCGTGATGTACTATGGACGTATTTGCATATTTGGCGATTAGCATCATATGTTTCCGCCATAGCTCTGGCGGTCATCATCAGCCGGTAGGCCTTTAGGAGAAGATCTTTCGAAAGCATTGTGCGCAAAAGTAAGTGTAAAACTATCAAAAAGTACCATTGCCGGTGTTTATGGTCGGTGTGGAAACACGAAAAATCAACCCTGAACTAAATATGAGTAGAGTCACTTTTTTATTGTTCGAATTTGTATATTTGTTTTAGGTCTTTAAGTACAGGTGTTGATAGCTATGCCCAAGGGTTGCACCAGAACATTTTGATGAATCACCTGTATCGAGAATTTCTTTTTACCCGAGTCGCCTTTTTTTATTAATATTAAATAATGCGTCATTATGTTGGAATTACACGGAGACGAAAAGCCGGGCAAGTATGTGGAACGGATGCTGGAAAATGGCGAAAAGAAGGAAGAGATTGAGAAATCTCTGATTGCACTCGGGCATGATCGCAGGTACGTTTTGGAGCTAGTTGACGAGATAGCCAAGATGCGGGATGCAAGCAACCGATCCACAGGTCTTACATTGATACTGGTTGGCGCAGTGATCTGCTTTATCAGTTTCTTACTTACTGTGACAAGTGCTGTGTCGGGTGACGCTTACAATTTCGTGCTTTTTGGTCTGACCAGTGTGGGGGTAATCGTCATTTTCGCGGGTTTCACAAAGGTATTCTGACGAGGTCGGTCAATTTCTCTATTTTAATAATTCCGAGCATTTTTCCCATATTTCGGCTGCAACTTCAGCAATTTGCCTACCTCCGTTTATGGTTACTATATGCTCTTTATCGCTAAGCTTACTGAATGCTTTGAGGTAATTGTCTCTTACTTTCTTTAATATCTCATTCGTTTCGTACAGTTCCGCGTTTTCCCTGTTAGCAACAATTCTTCGCATACATTCGTCTGTTGGCACGTCCACGAAGATATTTAGGTCCGGTTTCAAAATCCTCGCACACATTTCGTTGCAGGCTATTACCCAATCCATATCTACGTACACGCCATGGTAAGCATATGACGAGAAATAGTACCTATCTGAGATAACGGTATAGCCATCTGCCATTTTCTTTACCAGTCCATCTTCGTCATTGAGCAAATGATCGAGGCGGTCTGCCAAGAACAAGCCGGCAATGGTGGTCTGATCAGCTATTTCAGTTCCTTTCAGAATATTTCGCAACAGACTGCCTATTTTCCGGTTGGTGGGTTCGAACGTAAGGTGCACTTTGTGGCCGTTTGCTGACATCTTTTCTGCAAGCAGTTTAGCCTGGGTGCTCTTGCCACTCCCATCGGTACCCTCTATCGCTATAAAGACATTATTTTTCATTTGCTTACGGTTGTTTATTGGTGCGGAATATGGTGACCTTTGCATCATTCTGCACCGCAATGCCAAAGCTAATAACAAAACCGGTCTATTTTTTCTTGTCGATTTTCATTTCTTTTACATAATAGAAATTTACGTGAGCGCATGAGCATGAATGAAGGGTATAGCCTTGTACACATTACTGTTGACGGAGAGTACAGAGCACCACTCGTAGCCAGTCAATTATTCGATCAGGCCGAATGGCAGGCCATGGATCGTGGAGAGGCTGCCCCCGATAAAGTGGAGGCTTGGATACTCGGAGCAATGCGCGAGTACACCGACGCGGCAGCGCAGGCGAAATTAAGGTCACTCGTAGAGCGTTGTCCGCACATAAGTGTCCGAATGATCAATGGTGTCGGTCGCTTAGGGTATTTTCCTATGGTGCAACTCATGAAGATCTACCGCCGCAGGTTGGGCAAAAAACCGGTAATATTCCATTGCCGGGGCGAGAGCGCGGCTCAATGGGGCTTGAAAATGCGTGACCTGTTTCCGGGCGATAAGGTGGTGCTGGATGTGAGAGGATTCTGGCCGGCTGAAAAACTCTACGAAAAAGGAATTGAGTATCCTGAAAAGGCTACAGGTGCTGATAGTATTCTCTATAACTCGTTACTTGACCATCTGACCAAAACCATTTCGAGGGTTGACGGGGTGACAACTGTGAGCGATGCCCTGAGG
>JBIKSN010000276.1:0-4057 GCA_044348585.1 Flavipsychrobacter sp. | reverse complement strand
CAGGATACAGCATAGATGTGTACCGCGATGTGAAGGAAGATGTTGAGTACGATATCGATCTGGACGAATTCAGCGATGAGATAGAACCATGGGTGATAGACGAGTTCAAGCGTATTGGTTGCGATACCGCACTGAGCGTACTGGAATTGTCGGCCGATGAACTGGTTCGCCGTACCGACCTTGAGGAAGAAACGGTGAGGGATGTGCGCAGGATTTTGGAAGCAGAATTTAACGAAGAACAATAACCTTTAAACCATTATTGTTCTTATGTAATAACGAATAAGTAATGCCCCATTATGCCGTTTTCAGTGAAAAATGGCGTAGGTTTGTAGACTGGGCAAGGGTCTCGCAGGGCTTTTTGACAAAATATCTGATAAGGAAAAACAAGAATGAGTACAACAACAAATACACCCAGGTTGCTAGCGGCAGCGAAGGAGTTCAATATCGGAAAGGAAACACTTGTTGAGTTCCTGACCGAGAAAGGCTTTGAAATAAGCAGCAACCCGAGTACGAAACTTACAGAGCAGATGTATAGTGCCCTGCAAGTGGAGTTTGCCCAGGACAAAAAAGACAAACAACGCAGTGAGAACATAGCGTTGCCAAAGGGTTCATTGCTCGACAGCATTAAGAAGTCGAAGGAAGACCTCGATATCACTGCAAAAGACAAGAAGGAAGAACCTGCAGTAAAAGCGCCTGAAGCGAAGGCGAAACCAGCGGTTGAGGAAAAGCCAAAAGAGAAACCGGCTGAACCACAACCGGTAGTTGCAGAAGCACCTGCCAAGCCGGTAGTAGAGGCACCAGCCCCGGTTGCAGCGAAAGCAGAAGAAGCTCCTGCACCGGTAAAAGCTCCTAAAAAGGCTGCAGAAGCACCTGCTCCACCACCGGTAGCCGCCGAGCCTGAACATGTAGATGTGAAGGCACCGAAAATTGGCGGACCAAACATAATAGGCAAAATTGACCTAGATCAGCTGAACCTTGAATCGAGGCCTAAGAAAGGTGCCGCGAAGAAAAAGGAGACTACTAAAAAAGAAGTTGCTGAACCTACCGAAAAGATAGAAGAAGTTGCAGCGGCAGCACCTGCAGTTGTTGTGGACGAAGATCCTACACCGGTGGCAGCACCGGCACCGGTAGCACCGCCACCAGCACAACCTGTGGCAGAAACGGAAGCAGATGAGCCGGATACTGACGACGCCAACAAGCGGGAGCACATAGAAATGCGTGCACCAAGGTTGGAGGGTCCGAAGATCATAGGCAAGATAGAATTGCCGATATCTCAGGCTTCGGGCAGGATAGACCCGCGCGAAAAACGCAAGCGCAAGCGCATACCCGTGGACAAGAAACCGGAACCGGGCAAACCGGGAGAAAACAGGGCACCCGGTCAGGGTGGCCCCGGAGGTCAGCCCAACCGGGGAGGTGCACCGGGAGGTTTCCCTAACAGAGACCGTAGAGGTCCGGGGGGAGCACCGGGTCAACGCCCAGACAACCGTCCGGGTGGCGATCGTCGCGGACCGGCAGGCAGGGATGGCCGCAGGGACATGCGCAATGCACCTGTATCGGCACAGCAGCAGGAAATTGACACAAAAGCAATTCAGGATAAGATACGCGAAACACAGGCTAAACTGACGGGATCGACCCGTGGTAAGAACCTCAAAGCCAAATACCGTCGTAACAAACGCGACGAGATGGCTGAAAAACGCGCAGCCGCCGAAAATTCAGAGCAAGGCAACCTCATACAGGTGACCGAGTTCATTTCGGTGAGTGAACTGGCCAGCCTGCTTGATGTGAGCTTTGCAGAAGTGATCAGCAAGTGTATGAGCCTGGGTATCATGGTGTCTATCAATCAGCGTCTTGATGCTGAGGTGATAGAACTGGTGGCCAGCGAATTTGGTTATGATGTAGAGTTCATTAATCTGGAACAGGAAGCTGAAGATATAGAGGAAGAAGAGGACAACGAAGAAGACATGGAGCCGCGCGCCCCTATCGTTACCATCATGGGTCACGTTGACCACGGTAAGACCTCTTTGCTCGACTACATAAGAAGTGCAAACGTAGTGGCAGGTGAAGCGGGTGGTATCACCCAGCACATTGGTGCCTACAGAGTTGTAACAGCAACAGGCAAGAAGATCACCTTCCTCGATACTCCGGGTCACGAAGCGTTTACCGCGATGCGTGCCCGTGGCGCCAAGGTGGCCGACGTAGCGGTGATAGTAGTTGCTGCAGACGACGCGATAATGCCTCAGACGAAGGAAGCTATCTCGCACGCGCAGGCAGCCAACCTACCGATGATCTTCGCGATCAACAAAATAGATAAAGAGGGCGCTAATCCTGAGAAGATCAAGGAGCAGCTTGCCCAGATGAACATATTGGTTGAAGATTGGGGTGGTAAATTCCAGAGTCAGGAAATATCAGCTAAAAAAGGCCTGAACATAGAACTGCTGCTTGAAAAGATAGGCCTTGAAGCCGAAATGCTGGAACTGAAAGCTAATCCGAACAGAATGGCATCGGGTAGTGTGATAGAAGCATCACTCGACAAAGGTCGTGGTTACCAGAGCACTATCCTGATACAGAATGGTACGCTCAACCAAGGCGAAATGGCCGTTTGCGGACAGTATTACGGTAAGATCAAGGCGATGTTTAACGAACGCGGACAACGCGTGAAGATGGCAGGTCCTTCTACACCGGTACAGGTGTTGGGTCTGAACGGTGCGCCGCAGGCAGGTGAGAAGTTCAAGGTGTTCGAAGACGAAAACGAAGCAAAAGAAGTGGCCAACCACCGCGCGCAGATCATGCGCGAGCAGGGTATCCGCGCACGCAAGCACATCACACTCGATGAGATCGGTCGTCGTCTGGCACTCGGAAACTTCAAGGAACTGGGCGTTATCATCAAGGGCGACTTCGATGGTTCTGTAGAGGCGCTGAGCGACTCGTTGCAGAAACTGTCTACAGAAGAAGTAGCAGTGAACGTGGTGCACAAGGGTGTGGGTCAGATCACGGAGAGCGACGTATTGCTCGCCACCGCATCAGACGCGATCATCCTCGGTTTCCAGGTTCGTCCATCAAGCCAGGCTGCGAGGCTGGCAGAGCAGGAGAACATCGAGATCCGCACGTACTCTATCATCTACGACGCGATCGAAGAGATCAAGAGCGCGATGGAGGGGCTGCTGGAACCAAAGGTGGAGAAGAAGACAGTTGCCAACATCGAGATACGCGAGATCTACAAGATCAATGGCATCGGCACCATTGCCGGATGTTATGTTCTGGACGGCAAGATGACCCGTCAGACCAAGCTGAACATCGTTCGCGAAGGTATTGTCATATACACTGGAGAGCTTTCTTCACTGAAACGTTTCAAAGACGACGTGAAGGAAGTGAATCAGGGCTACGAATGTGGTCTGATGGTGAAAAACTACAACGACCTGCGCATTGGCGATATCATAGAAGGCTTCGAAGAAATAGAAGTAAAACGTACGCTGTAATGCATATGAGATAATATATAAAGGCCGCTCCGAAACGAGCGGCTTTTTTATTGCCCTGTTGCCTCAGATAACGAAATTAAGACCGAAGGAAAAAAGGAATTTGATCGTCAAACATCCAGACACATTCCAAAAACTGCAACCAATGAAGCTAAAAACCGCACTTCTAGTGGCACTGGGCGTCTCCACCACCAGAACCACAAACGCCCAATACAACGCACTGAAAATACCAGACACGCTGAGTGGGACCATGTTTAACCTTACAATCAGGGATACATTCACTCAGATCCTTACCGGCAACCAAACGATCACCGGCGGCATAAACGGCAGCTTCTGGGGACCTACCCTCATATGGAACAAGGGCGATGTAGTGCACATAAACGTGGAAAACCGCCTGGCAGATACCACCACCATACACTGGCACGGCATGCACCTGCCCGCCATCATGGATGGGGGCCCCCACCAACCCATTCCGCCATTTACCACGTGGAGCCCCTACTGGAAAGTGGATAATAATGCAGCCACTTACTGGTATCACCCACACCTGCATATGATGGCCGAAGAGCAACTGACCATGGGCATTG
>JBIKSN010000275.1:0-4068 GCA_044348585.1 Flavipsychrobacter sp. | reverse complement strand
GCCGCAGCTCCAGCCTCGATCTGCCGCTGCAATACATTAACATGAAGGCCTAAAGACATAGTTACCCTTAGTAACCATACTTCTCTTTCCAGCACTGCCGCAGATATTCTCTAAGGCGCGCCTCGCTCGCATTGGTGCCGGGGTCGTAGAGTCTTGCACCCTTTATGGCATCGGGCATAAATTCCTGGTCCACAAAGTTGCCCGGAAAATCGTGCGAGTATTGATACCCCTTGCCATAATCCAGTTTTTTCATAAGTCCTGTCGGTGCGTTCCTTATTGGCAGCGGAACGGGCAGATCTCCCGTCTTTGCTACCAGTTCCTGCGCACGGTTGATAGCCATATAGGCAGCATTACTCTTTGCCGATGAAGCCAGGTAGGTCACTGTCTGTGACAGTATGATCCTGCATTCAGGATATCCGATCATCTCAACCGCCTGAAAACACGAGGTAGCCAGCAACAATGCATTGGGGTTGGCATTGCCGATATCCTCACTTGCCAGTATGATCAATCGGCGGGCTATGAATTTAGGGTCTTCACCGCCCTCTATCATCCTTGCCAGATAGTAGACCGCAGCGTTGGGATCGCTTCCTCTTATCGATTTTATGAAGGCCGAGATGATGTCGTAATGCTGTTCTCCGGTCTTGTCATACAACGCCATTTTCTTCTGCACAATCTCCTGCACTACTTTGTTGTTCAGCTCATGAGCACCCTCGGGCAATGACCCGGCAACAAGCTCTGTCAGGTTCAGTAGCTTACGTGCATCTCCACCGCTCAACTGCATCAAGGCTTCCCATTCTGTGATGTTTATTTCTTTGCTTCGCAACCATTCGTCTCTCTGCATGGCCTGCTGTACCAATGCCATCATATGTTCTTTTGTAAGCGGTTGCAATACATATACCTGGCACCTGCTCAGCAAGGCGCTTATCACCTCAAAGGACGGATTCTCCGTTGTGGCGCCGATGAGCGTGATAATACCTTTCTCTACCGCACCCAACAGGCTGTCTTGCTGGGCCTTGTTGAAACGGTGTATCTCATCAATAAACAACAACGCATGCCCTGCCTTACGCGCCTGATCTATCACCTGCCTCACTTCCTTTACTCCGCTGTCAATGGCACTGAGGGTAAAAAACAACATGTTCAGCGAAGAAGCAATGATCTGAGCCAGCGTTGTCTTTCCCACTCCGGGTGGTCCCCAGAATATCATTGACCGCGCCTGTCCGCTTTTTATCATCTGCTCCAGCACTCGCCCCGGCCCCACCAGATGCTCCTGCCCTATCAGGTCTTCCAGCTTCACCGGACGGACCCGCTCTGCCAGCGGTATATTCATATCAGCCATATTTTGTGAATTGTTTATCTATTTTCTGCCTAAATTAGCCGCTATGTTAGCGAGGATACTCTTGTTTACGGCTTTGTCACTGGCGCCATGCGCATTGCATGCGCAACGTACCGCCAAATCTACACAAAATCCCTCCTCCTCCAATGTGGACCATAAACAACCCGGCACCCCTATGCCGTCGTTTATCTTTATGGCCTACCAGGACACTACAGGTGGGGCCACTGTAATTTCAGGAAGAAAAAACAGGAAGAAAAAGAGATTTCAGGCACCGGAAGACCCGCGGTACTCGCTCATGACAGACAAAGACCTTACAAGCAACGGCAATTTGTTTGTTATGCTGTTCAATCCTACCTGCTCACATTGCGAGGATATGACAATGATATTCGAGAAATATGCAGATTCATTCAAATCATCAAAGCTACTGCTGCTGGCTGCAAAACCCATGACACCATACATCCCGGATTTCGCGGAACGGCACCACATTGCCAAGTACAGATCTATGTATATTGGATGGGACTCTTCGGGCCTGGTAGAAGACATGTTCCTCTATCAGCAACTGCCGCAGATCAACATTTTTGACAACGAAAGGAAACTGATAAAGATATTTTCAGGCGAGGTACCTGCCGATACGATCAGGAAATTTATCAACTGATTTTTTTCTAAAAAAGAGAAAAAACCCTTTATCCCTCCCGAAGGCAGAGATATCAGGTTTCAATTTCTTGTGGAATGAGCCGGAAAAAGAGGCTATTATGCCAGCCCTACTCCTTTGTTCTTCACATACTCACGGATCTTTCTGCAGTAGTCGAAGTAACCTGTCTGCATACGGAACCAGAAGGTAGTAATGGTGAATAGAAACACCCCCAGAATAGTGAATGATATGATCTTATCACCACTAGTGAAAAACAATGCAGTTGCTGCGGCCAAAAGGAATCCTGAAAATATCAGGATAAGCTGCGGGCCACCTGCATCCAACTTCCTCATAGAGGTCTTTATCACCACCTTGGTTTTACCGCTGTCATCTTTAAAATCAAGCTCAGTTATGGGCAGAGTTTTGATCTCTGTTTCTTGCTCAGCATGCGGGATGATGTTGATGCCATAATCCATCTCCACTACCTCAAAATCGAGATTATGGATCTTCACATGTTTGCCCACCAATCTGTTCTTGATTTCGTCCTTTGAGATCGGAGTAGAGAATTCGTGCGTTCTTGTAAAAAACATAGGCTGTGTTTTTAATTGTTAGAACTAATTTTAATAAAATTACTGACAAACCTTTACATTCCAAATAATACTGATAAAAAAAACACAGCAACCAAAATCATGCCAACTTTTTTATTAACGTTTTTATAACAATAAAGTGACCGAAAGCATAAATATAACGTCAATCAATTATAAATAATCCACACCTCAAAATAGCGGGAAACTAGTAGCAACATCCTCCGAAAACCTTTACAGAAGTGTATTTAGCGACCGTAACGAATAGAAGTATATGGTGTAATTTGTTTGAAGTTACATTTTAAATAAAATATTATACTTAATATTTTTTCATTAACACTTTGTTTTTTTATTTTTTATTTTTTTATAATTATAATTATACTTTACTGACGATAGGACTTAAATTACAACACAAAATACATTGTAATATTTCACATAAAATTGAACATATTATTATTAACCACTAATTAATTGGCACAATTTTTGCGAGATGATATCAATCAGTGAATTGTCACAATTTTGTTTACTATAATAGAAGTACATACATTTACTAAAACAACCGATCAACAAACCATTTCCAACCAAAAAACCAAAAAAAATGAAAAAGAAATTTCTACTTTTTTCCCTGTCTGCAGTTACATTAGGTACTGTATTATCCAGTAATTCAGGTGGTCATGCAGCGGCTGGCTCTACTAATAACCGTACTGGTGCTAAAGGATCCACAGCAAATTGCTCATCAGGCTGCCATGGAACAACAGGTACTACGACGTCTATTATCCGTATAGATTCTGCCGGTGGAGTGCCCGTGTCTAAATACACTGCTGGCAAAGTGTATACTGTGCATGTTGTAGGTAAACATTCTGTAAATACACGTTTCGGTTTCCAATTCGCCGCAGTTTCAGGCACAGGTTCGGCGCAAGTAAATGCGGGAACTTTCTCGGGGTTGCCATCAAGTGTAGCACAGAGAACAGCCAGTGGCCTTAGTATCATTGAGCAGTCTTCTGTGATCAGTGCTGTGAGCCCTGCCGACTCGTTCGTAAAGTCATTTACCTGGACGGCTCCGGCAACCGGTGTTGGCACTATTACAATGTACCTTACGGTGAATGGTGTTGATGGAATGGCAGGCGCTAGTAGCGGCGACGGCTCTTCGAACGTTTCAGTATCACTGCCGCTCTACACTCCTCCAACAACTTCGGTAGCATCTGTGACTGAACAAACGAAAATCTCTGCGTTCCCTAACCCGGTCATGAACGAACTGAACCTGCAAATGGATGAGACTTTCGCTTCTTCATCGATCAGTGTTTTCGACATCACAGGTCGCAATATCATGAACACTGTTGTTGCTCCGAATGCAGCAGGCAGCACCACACTCAACACGTCAAACTGGGTACCAGGTATGTACAAGATCGTTGTAGCAAACGCTAACGGTTCAAACACAATATCTGTTGTAAAGCAATAATCGCTTAACACATCATACAAAAGGGAAAGGCGCTCTGGTAGCGCCTTTCCCTTTTATTCTA
>JBIKSN010000274.1:0-4071 GCA_044348585.1 Flavipsychrobacter sp. | reverse complement strand
GTTGGGATTGCGTTTGATGCCCAGTATGTCGATACAGAAAGAAGAAGTAAGTGCGGGAAGGGCGCCATCGGCACTGGGAAACACCGCAGAGATGAGCCCGATCATAAAGCAGATGGTGATGAAGAAAGGCAGACCGCTGTTGATGGCGATGGTGGGGAACAGATCGTCGCCGGCAGTGGTAATGCCCTTGCTGCCCGCGTAGAGGTACAGTAGACCACCCAGTAGTAGGAAAATGAAGTTGGCCACCAGCAGTACAAAGCAGAACACCACCATATTTTTCTGCGAGTCTTTCAGGTTGCTCACGCTTATGTTCTTCTGCATCATCTCCTGGTCCAGCCCGGTCATGGCTATGGTGATGAACGCGCCACCCAGTATCTGCTTCAGGAAGAAGCCCGGGCTCTTATAGTCGGTCTGCAGTAGTTTGGTGTAGCCCTTTTCCTGCATGGCCGTCCATGTGCCTCCGAGATCCAGGTGCAGCGAGTGCATGATGTAGCCCACACATATCACCAGAGCCAGCAGCATAAAGGTTGTTTGCAGGGTATCGGTCCATACGATGGTCTTAACGCCGCCGCGGTAGGTATACAGAAGGATAAGCCCCAGAATGATAACGGCACTCATGCCAAACGAGATACCCATGTCTTCGAGTACAAACTTCTCCAGCACCTTTATCACCAGATACAGGCGCAGTGTGGCCCCCAATGTGCGCGACAGTATAAAGAACAGAGAGCCGGTCTTGTAAGCGTTCATGCCCAGCCGCCGTTCCAGATAGGTGTAGATGGAGGTGAGGTTCATTCGGTAATAGACCGGCAACAATATATAGGCTACCGCAAAGTAGCCCAACCAGTAACCAATGACCACCTGAAAGTAATTGAAGCCCGCCTTACCCACTGTACCCGGCACCGATATGAAGGTCATGCCGGAGAGACTGGTGCCTATCATGCCGAACGCCACCAGCCACCACTTGCTGCTTTTGTTGCCAATGAAGAACGATTCATTGTCGGACCCGCGCGATGTATAGAACGCTATGCCCAGCAGCACAGCAAAGTAGAGCAGTATGATGCCCAGAAGGATGGCTGAATTCATGCTTGTATAAAAAATTTCAGGCTTTGCCCTAAAAGCAAAGCCTGAAATTACATCATATTTCTTCAGTAACTAAAAACCCGTTGCGAGACCGAACCTCATGCCCGGGAAGCCCTTTGGATAAGGGCTATATTGTCCCTGCATCACGTCATAGAACAATTCGCCGTAAAAGCTGAGACGCCCCCCCAACGACTGCCGCAGCCCTACGCCCAGCAGCAAGCATTGGTTGGTAACTGAGGACTTCGTTTCATTAAAATTGCCGAATCGGTCCAGTGGATAGCGCACCGAGATGAAGTCGTATTCGTAAGTCGCATTCACAAAGATGTTGCGGTACACGTAGTAGCGGGTCCAGATATTGGGGTAGTACATGTTCATGTACTCGTTGTGGGTCTCATCGTAGGGTGCCTTGTAGTATTGGTAGCCCATGCCCACGCCCGCGTAAAAGTTCTTTTGCAAACGGTAACCTACTATAGGAGAAACCCCCACGCGCAAAAAGCCATTGCCCATGCCAAAGTTCATGCCACCACCCAGCACCAGCTTGTCGGCGTCATATCCTCTCTTTTCCTTTTTCTTCTTATAGTTGGCCTTACCCGAACTGTTGTAGATCTCCTGAGCAGTTGCGCCGGAAAAACCTGCCAACAGCAACAGAGCGAAAACGAGCTTCTTCATAATAGCAGTTTTTCTAACACGAAGATAACGATTTATGATATTCAGGGCGCTTGGCGGGCCATTGCTGCAAATATTTAACAACCCCGGCTTTGGGCGTTTTTGGGCTATCTTGCGGTATTGACCGGCATTATTAACTGCCGATTGAACCTATGCTGATACAGAATATAAAGGTGGCCGTAGACGCGGTGGTGTTTGCGGGTACGGGCAACGATCTGCAACTGCTGCTTATAAAAAGAATGAACGACCCCTACAAAGGCATGTGGGCACTACCCGGCGGTTTTGTGGAGGACGATGAAGAGCTGGACACAGCCGCCATGCGCGAACTGGAGGAAGAGACAGGACTGAAAGTAAACGCCATGACCCAGCTATACACCTTTGGCCGTGTGGGCCGCGATACCCGTGGCCGCACCGTTACTGTCACTTATTATACTTCCATCGATGCTCCTCTGCCTGTAGCTGGTGCCGATGATGCTACCGAAGCCGCGTGGGTGCCTGTAAAAGACATCACCGCCCTTGCCTTCGACCATATGGAGATGCTGCAAATGGCGCTGACGAAGTTGTAAAGACGGGCTAAACTATAATGCCCATTTTCTTCATGATGAAGGTGGCGTTCTTGTTCTGGCATACGCCCGGCCGCAGGCGATAGTCGAACGACAACTCGCCGCCCGCTGTTTCCACTTCAAAACACATATTGGTCAGCACAGCCGGATAGGCATCTGTTGTGTGGCATACTTCCAGATCGTGTGTGGCAATGGCGCCTATGGCCCGCGTGCGGATGATCTTCTCTATCACACCTATGGTGCCGCTGCGCTTGTCGTCAGAGTTGGTGCCGCGCAAGATCTCGTCGAGCAGCACAAAAGCCGGCCCCTCGGCAAGATGACCAATGATGTGTTGCAGGCGTTTCACTTCGGCAAAGAAGTAAGACTCATTATCGGCCAGCGAATCAGACTGGCGCATGGACACGTACATAGGCATGGGGTGTATGCGGGCCTCGTGTGCGCAAACCGCACTACCCGCATTGCACAGCACCATATTCACGCCAAGTGTGCGCAAAAAAGTACTCTTGCCCGACATGTTGGAGCCGGTGAGTATGATGAAGCGCTTCTTCTCGAACGTCACATCGTTGCACACCCTACGCGCGGCAGCAATGGTAGGGTGCCCGAGTGATGTAAAGGACATATGACCTTGTGCATTCAGCACAGGGAAGCAGAAGTCGGGGTTGTTGTATTTCAGGTTGGCAAGGCTGTTCAGTGCTTCTATATCTCCTATTGCCTGCAGCCATACAGGTATAAATTTCGCGTACCGGCTTTTCCATTGCACCAGGCGGTGCAGCGCATGTAGGTGGTGCAGGTACAGTCCGTTCATGCCCATGGCGGCAAACGGGTTCTGCACATTCTCCAGCGATGCATAGATAGCGGCAAGTTGCAGTATCTGTCCGCTGGCCTGTCCGTTCTCTTTAAGGCGTGTCTGCAATGCCTGCAAGTGCGGCGCACTGAAGGAACGCTGCTCCACCAGTTGCAGCAGGCGCGCATAGGCCACCAGTGTTTTCTGCACCTGTTCGGTACCCGCAATAGCCTTTTTGATGCGCTTGAAACTGAAGAGGAATACACTCAGCTGCAGGGGCACTACATAGGTCATTGCCGACCACCACTGCTCACCGCCCGTCAGCACATAAAGTAATGTAAACAGACCCAGCAACGATGGTAGCACAAAGGAAATTGCCCGCAGTATTGGCGACAAAGGCTGTTCTTCAATTGCCGACCACGCCAGCAGTCTGGCGCTGTCCTGCTTTTCGTCGTTCATAAGGCGGGCATGTGCATAGAACAGGTGGCGCTGATCCACCTCGCCGGCCAGCTCTGCAACGGCAGCCTGGCGCGCAGCAATAGTGTCCTGACCATTCAGCACCGTGAACGACTGTGCCAGTGCATCGCGCCCCATGCCGGTTGCACTGCGGTTGATATGTTGGTACAAAGACCGCGGCCCGAACAGATCCAGATCGGCAGAGAACGCATGTGTGTCATCTTTGTAGGCGGCGCCATCTGCGCAAGACAGTTTACCATCGCGCAGGTAGGCTGCTTCTTCCTCGTTCACACGGCTCAGCTCCTGCTGCAGGCGCCGCTCAGCATCAGCAAGTCGCTGCCGTTTCACCAACACTATGAATGCCGCTACAAACACACCGCCCGCTACCCACATTGCAGTTTGCTGTGAGTTGTAGGCATAGTAAAACAATACCAGCGCCACCAGCATTGCTGCCAGCCGCGCCATGCCCAACCTGTGGTGCAACAGATGCGCCTGCTGAAACAGACGGTGATGGTGTTCGTA
>JBIKSN010000328.1:0-3063 GCA_044348585.1 Flavipsychrobacter sp. | reverse complement strand
ATGTAGTGAGCCGCAACATACCACACCCTGCATGCAGGCCACAAAAACGACCGATGGTGGCCGCCGCGGTGCAGAAAATGACGGACATATCCACATTTTGGGCGAGGTGACGCGGGTGGCCGGGCGGGCCGAAAGCCACGGCAGCAGGGCATTGCAGGGGTGTTGGGGCGAAACTGTAATATGTTATTGACCCCAACGGCATGCAGGGTGCTTTTATTTTTGTGCTATAACATCTATCAACTATGAGAGGACAAAGAATTTTCAACGAACTGATGCGCGAGCCGGCCATAGCCACCCGCGCCCGCAAGGGCCGCAGCAACACCCTGCTGCACAAGCGCAACGAATGCCTGCTGGCACGCTACTATTATTATGGCTACCTGAAGAACAAATGCTACGAAGACATTCTGCGACTGCTGGTGGCGGAGTTCTATCTGTCGCCGGCAACGATATCGGCACTTGTGCAAGAGCATGCCGATGAGGTGCAGGCACTAAAACAGAAAGCGCCGTCGTACTACTTCTTCCAAAGCCGGTGGCCGCATATGAAATGGTAGAAATGTTAAAAAAATTCGCATCTTTACAAAAATTACTTCTATGGCTCTACCAAATGTATTCACCCCCGAAGTGACGGAAACACTCGTACGACGGATCAACCAACTGACATCTGAAACGCGCCCGCAATGGGGCAAGATGTCTGTATCGCAAATGCTGGCTCATTGCAGCGTAACCTACGAATATGTGTTTGACGAAAACAAGTACAAAAAGCCCAATATCGTTATGGGTTTTATACTAAAGACCTTTGTGAAGGGCAACATTGTAAATGAAGCACCATACAAGAAGGGATCGCCTACAGCGCCCGACTTCATTATAAACGGAGACAAGGATTTTGAGCAGGAAAAACAGCGGCTGATCGGCTTCATTCATCAGACGCGCCAGTTGGGCGAAAGCTATTTTGACGGCAAGCCGTCGCACTCGTTTGGTGTGCTGAACAAGACAGAATGGAACAATATGTTCTACAAACATCTGGACCACCACCTGAGGCAGTTTGGTGCATAAAAAAGACAAGCAGGCAGCTACCGGAAACGGTAGCTGTTTTGTTAGGCGGCAGCCTCTGCCTTGCGGTTCATGAGTTGTTTGAGATTGCCTACCGATACGAACCGGAACACAAAGATGAGCACGGTGCTGACCGCGCCAAACAACACCAGCTGCACCGGGTGCGACAGCGACGGCATGTAGCGCGCAATGCCGAAACCCAGCGCTGCCACCAGCGCACCAAAGCCCACATGCGCCAACAGCCAGCGCACATTGAGCGGTAGTTTTATGACCTGCACGGCAGCAATGAAGAACACCAGCGCCAGACCGGTTTGTGTGGCCAGCGAGGTGATGGCGCCTCCTATGGCATTGTAGCGGGGCACCAGCACATAGTTCAGCGTGAGGTTGAAGACAACGCCTGCCGCGGCAATAGTGTTCAGCGTTTTCATACTACCGTTGGCGGTGAGCAGTGTAGAGTACACATACATGACACACCATGCCGGGAACGACAACATGAGGATGGAGAACACGAGGCGGTAACTTTCGGCATGGGTGGGGTAGATCTCGCTCTTGCGATACAGCAGGTACATGATGTCGCCGCCATAGAACCATGCCGCTATGGCTGCTATCACCGATACGGGCACCATCATGTTCATGCACAGCTTGGCTATGGGTTGCACGTCTTCTTTCTGTGCCAGCATACGCCCGAAGAGGGGCAGTAGCATAGTGGCGAACATGAGTCCGAAGATGTTGACCATATCCAGCAGTCGGAAGGCGGCGGCCCAGATGCCGGCCTGCGCCTTGCCGTCGGTGCACATACGCTCTATCATAATGGCATCGGCCCGGTTATAGATAGACATGAGGAAGATGAGCAGCGCATAGGGAAAGCTGTTGCGCACTACGCCCATGATCTCGGGCACGCTGAAGGAGAAGCTCAGCTTCACCTTGCCCAGCCGGCGCAGCACTATATAACCCGCCATGGCGGCTATGAAGTAGCAAACGATCTGGGTGATGACGAACCACTGTATGCGGAACACGGCAGCGGTGGCCGGGTACAGCAACAGGAAGCCGCAGATGATGATCATGAGCATGCGGTCGGTGATGGACAGCACGGCATCGGTCTTGAAGCGGTGCAGGGCGGCCACATTGCTGCGGATGAATGCCAGCAGTGCATTGAGCGAATGAATAAGGAGGATGCCTGCCAGCAGGGTGAGCTCCCAACCACGGTAGCCCAGTACAAAACCCCAGGTGCCGGCCACCAGCATATACAGGAACATAAGCACCAGCCGTGCCGACAGCATGGCCGGGAATAACTCCTGCAGCCGCTCGGGATGGCCGGAGATGGTCTTGCTGTTGTAATTGCTGATACCGAAGTCGAGGACGGTCTGGAAAATGATGCCCAGACTGAACAGCGCCTGGTAGGTGCCGTAGGAGGCAGCGGGTACGGTGTTCTGCACGGTGCGGTCTATAAAAAGTACCCATAAAGGCTTCACCAGCAGGTTCACCGCGATGACAAAAAGGATATTTTTTACAAAAAAACGCTGCATGCCTACAAATAACGGCGGATAAAGCGGTAAAAGTATATTTTTGTCGGCATAAGGTATGCGTATTGCTGTAAATACACGTTTGCTGCTAAAGGGCAAATTGGAAGGTATAGGCTGGTTCACCAGCCAGACACTGGAACGGATCGTGAAACAGCATCCCGAACATGAGTTTATCTTCTTTTTCGACCGGCCTTATGATCCCCAGTTCGTTTTTGCGCCCAATGTCACGCCGGTGGTGGTGCATCCGCAGGCGCGGCATCCGGTGCTGTTCTACCTGTGGTTCGAGTGGAGCCTGCCGATGCTGCTGCGTAAGTACAAGGCCGACCTGTTCCTGTCTACCGACGGCTACCTGTCGCTGAGTACCAAGGTGCCTACCTGCCTGGTGATACACGATCTGGCGTTCGAACATTATCCCGAACACTATGTGCTGAGCCATAAACTCTACTGGAGGCACTATTCGCCGCTGTTTGCCCGCAAGGCCAAACGTATA
>JBIKSN010000273.1:0-4084 GCA_044348585.1 Flavipsychrobacter sp. | reverse complement strand
TGGAATCACCTTCGCGGGTATAGACACAGCCATGCAGACCGCCAGTCTGCTGCAACAGGGCAGTGCGCTCGTAAAAGATCTGTTTGAGCAGATACCGGACAATGTGCAGCTGCCTGTGGCCAACTGGCACTATGTGATCAATGCCGACCTGGGCGCGAACCAGCAGACCGTGCTCGGCTTTCGCAACGGCGACCCGCTGCTGGCGCGCTACACTCCCGGCCGCGGACAATTGTACATCTGCGCTACATCTGCCGACATCCAATCGGGCAACTTCCCGGGTAGTTATTTCTTCACACCCTTCCTGTACCTGATGGCTACACAGAACGGTGGCGGCAGTGTTTTTGCAGTTGCGGCAGGCTCTAAGGCCCCCACCTATCTGGCACTGTCCAACGTCAGCGAACGGAACACGCTGCATGTCATAGGCAAGGACGCCGACATCATTCCGCCGCAGAAACCCAATGGCGCAGGCATAGACGTGTACGTAGGTCAGGCGGTGCAGCAACCGGGCTTCTATGTGCTGGCCGCTACCGGCAGCGACACCACTCAAGTGGCACTTAACCAGAACAAAAGCGAATCAATACCGGCTTTCCGGGACATTGCCGCCCTGCAAAAGGAATGGACTGGAAAGCATGTGAAGTGGATGACGATAACCGATGGCGGCACCCTCGCAGGCAGCGGGCCAGACTTCAACTTCCCGCTTTGGAAAGTTTGTGTAATTTTATCGCTTATAATGCTGGGGCTGGAGACACTCCTGCTCACCAGAACCAAAGTATCCGGCGCATACACTACGTGATCGCTCCGGACCAATGCTGAGACATAATACGTTCAATTCAAAGTCATGCAGGTACATATTCGCAAAGCCAGGGTAATAGATACTCAATCGGACCATCATGATAAGGTGGTGGACCTTTTGGTAGAGGAAGGAGTGATCACCAGGATAGCTGCCACCATCAAGACATCGGCCGATGCTGTGGTGGAGGCAAAAGACCTGTGCGTGAGCCCGGGCTGGGTAGATGTATTTGCGGATTATAGAGAACCGGGAACGGAACATAAAGAAACAATAGCTACCGGTCTTGCAGCAGCAGCAGCTGGAGGCTTCACTGATGTGTTGCTGGCACCCAATACGCAACCGGCCCTCAGTTCAAAATCGAGTATACAATATGTACTGAGCAGTGCCGCAGGGCACGCGGTGAATCTGCACCCGATAGGCACTGCCACCCGCAATGCCGAAGGAAAAGAACTGGCAGAGATGATGGACATGCGCATGCATGGCGCCATGGCCTTCTCTGATGGCTGGAAACCGGTGCAGAACCCCGGACTGATGCTGAAGGCGCTGGAATACATTACCGCCTTCCACGGCACCATGATAGAGATACCCATAGATGCCGCCCTTTCAGCAGGTGGCCTCATGAACGAAGGTCCGGTATCTACAGCACTGGGCATGGCAGGCATACCAGCTATTGCGGAAACGATGATGGTGTACCGCGACATAGAGCTGGTCCGCTACACCAACTCACGACTGCACCTCACAGGTATCACTACGGCTGCATCTGTGGCCATGATAAAAAAGGCGAAGGCTGAAGGGCTGGGCATTACCTGCTCTGTAACGCCTTACCATCTTGCACTTACCGACGAAGCACTGCGCGGCTACAGCAGTGCCTACAAGGTGATGCCGCCACTGCGCGCCGAAAGCGACAGAAAGGCGCTGATAGCCGGACTAAAAGACGGCACTATAGACTGTATTGCCAGCCACCACGCGCCGCATGAATGGGATGCCAAAGCAAAAGAATACGAATACTCGTCTGACGGTATGGCCATTCAGGAACTGGCGTACAACATCATGTGGGACACCCTGAAGAACAGTTGCAGTATAGATCGCCTGGTGACGGCTATGAGCCTCATACCAAGGGATATCTTCGGTCTGCCGGAGCGCAGCATCACCAAGGGTAGTGAGGCCAGCCTCACACTGTTCACCACAAGCGGGACTACCACACTACAGGCAGAGAAGAAAAGATCAATGGGTGTCAACAATCCGTTCCTGGGCAAAACACTGCAGGGTTCTGTGATCGGCATTCTCAACAATAACAAACTACACATCAACAACTAATATGGAAGACATTACAATGTCCCGTTCGGCCAGAAACAAGACAGGCGCTATATATGGCGTGGTACTGGGGCTTGTTTACATCATCCTCAGCACCATTACCAACCTTACAGTTGCACAGCAGGTAACGCTGTTTGGCATTATGTCTATGGTGAACTATGTTTTGTACTTCATCATTCTGGGTATTATGGCCAAAATGATCCGCAAGTCAAACGGTGGCTTCATAGAGTTCAAGGAACTGTTTGGTACCATTTTCGTGATACTGCTGGTAGCGGGTAGCATGACCTACATCTACAACTGGGTATTCATGAACTACATAGACCCGCACTTTGCCGAAAAAGTACTGGAAGCTGCACGTCAGAAAATAGAACAGTCGGGACTCTCTGACGACAGGATCGATGAAATGCTGAAAACAATGGACAAGGATTCGGCAGGCGCAATGCGCTTTGATCCTTTGGCATGGGCCGGCCTAATCGTGCGCGATTGCGTGTTCGGTCTGATCGTCGCCGCTATCATGAAAAAGTCGAAACCCGTATTCGAATAATGGACAATCTTATCATTTTCGCGTCGGGTGCCGGCACCAATGCTGCCGCCATCATCAACTGGTTCAAGGCAAACGGCAAAGCACGTGTATCGCTCATAGTGTGCAACAAACCTCAGGCGGGCGTTCTGAAGATCGCAGAACGGGAGAACATCCCCACGCTGCTGATAGACAAACAGTCCATACAGAGTGCTGAGTTTATTGCAACGCTGCAATCGCACAACCCTACACTGATAGTACTGGCCGGATTTCTGTGGAAGATACCGGCTACAATGACCACTGCTTTCCCCGACAAGATCATCAATATTCACCCTGCTTTGTTGCCAAAATACGGAGGCAAAGGCATGTATGGCCATCACGTTCACGAGGCAGTTATCGCTGCAGGTGAACAGGAATCAGGCATCACCATACACTACGTGAACGAAGCCTATGACGAGGGTAATACGATCGTACAGGCACATTGCCCGGTAGTGGCCGGCGACACCCCCGACTCACTGGCGGCGCGTATCCACCAACTAGAACATTTTTACTTCCCCAGGGTTATTGAGTTCCTGCTTCAACACTGAGAAAATCAGTGATGCAGGCATAGATGTAGTTCAGCTCCTCCTTCGTGATACAGTACGGCGGCAATATGTACACAATGTTGCCAAGCGGACGCAATATCACATTGCGCGACAGGAAGTAGCGGTACATCCTGTCACGTATACTGCTGTGATAAGATGTTGTACCGGCATTGATCTCTAATGCTATGATGGTGCCTGTGTGGCGCACATCGGCCACCATAGGGTGTGTGCGCATTGCTGCCGCGAAACCCGTGTGTGCGGCCTCTATCATGGCGCGCGCCTCAGTACAACTATCAGCCAGCAACAGATCCAGGCTGGCCAGCGATGCCGCACAGCTTGTTGCATTGGCTGTAAATGAGTGACCATGATATAACATACGGGAGCGGTCATCATCCCAGAAGGCGTCAAATATTTTTGCAGTAGCTGCCGTGATACCCATAGGCATAGTGCCGCCTGTCAGTCCTTTGGAAAGACACACCATATCGGGGCCGGTAGACAGTCTGTCGGCAGCGAACAGCGGGCCCGTTCTACCGAATCCCGTCATTACTTCATCGTCTATGATGAGTGTACCATATTCCTTACACAAGGCAAAGAACTGCTCCAGCACATCGGCGCTATACATGTACATTCCTGCCGATCCCTGTATCAACGGCTCTACAATGAATGCAGCCACGTCACCCGCTGAAAGCAGCAGCCGCAGCGCTTCTACACTCGCTGCCTCTTTACCCGGATACGGAAACGGCACAAACGAAACGTCGAACAGATAGTCAGAGAAAGTAGCATTGAACACACTGCGACCACTTACCGCCATTGCTCCGAACGTATCGCCATGATAGGCGTTCTCCAAAGCCACAATGCGCTTCCTGGGCTGACCTG
>JBIKSN010000272.1:0-4094 GCA_044348585.1 Flavipsychrobacter sp. | reverse complement strand
ATCGAAATCATACTACCGTAAAGAGATCGCAATTCTTTCCCACTTACTCGGCCGCGACAGTGTGGGCAACCAATTCATAAACATGTCGGTCATGCACCAGCAACTGGGCGAATTCGATAGTGCGCTCTTGGCACTGAACGAGGTGAACGACATCCTTTCGCGCTGGCCAGATAGTTCCCTCAAAGGTTATTACCTGTTCAATATGGGTGCCTACTGGACAGCTATGAACCAACCCGACAAAGCCCGGGAATGCTACCTGCAGGCATACGACATTTGGAAAGCACTCAACAACCAGGCACAGCTTTTTAAGATCACATTCAACCTTGGCTTCTATTACTACCAGAAAAAGAACTACAATGAAGCCCTAAAATACTATCATCAGTCTGTTGCCGCTGCCGAGAAATTCGGCAACAAACGCGACATCGCACACGTATACGGAACGATGGCCGAGTCCTATGCTGCACTCAACCAACACAACAAAGCTTACGAATACCTTTATCGGTACGCAACCCTCTCCGACTCCTTCAATCAGGAAGATGTTAAGAGTTATGTACTGAAACTGGACAAACAGTTTCAAGCCGAACAGAACCGGCAGACGATACAATCACAGCAGATACAAATAAATGCTGCCAACCTCGCCATTCAGAAACATCGGAACACTACCCTTATCATCATTATCATATTCGTCGTGGTCCTCTCAGCGGGTATTTTCGCCTTCGGATACCTCACTTTCAAAAACAGGGTTGCAAAACAGGTTGAGGAGGCTAAGGGGCGCTTCTTTGCAAATGTGGCGCACGAGATACGCACACCTCTTTCTATGATCCGCGGACCACTGGAAGTGTTGCAACAAAACGCCACTGACACCGAAATGCAGCAACAGATTGCTATCGCTACCCGCAACACACAAAGGCTAAACAACCTGATAGACCAGATGCTTGACATATCAAAGATCGATGCCGCTAGATATACACTGCACCCAAGCACCGGCAACATTGAAGACCTCACAATTCAATTGTTCGATCAGTTCCGGCGTCAGGCAGTTGAGCACAACATCAAACTGTCATGCACTACTGACTGCACAGCGGGTCAGCTATTGTTCGATCGTGATGCGTTGGAAAAGATCATGTCCAATCTCGTAGGTAATGCTATTAAGTACACACCAACCGGCGGCTCAGCAGGTGTGGAGGTAACTACTTCCCGCAACTCCGACGGATACGCAATGCTGTCCATAAATGTATGGGACACCGGAGCCGGCATACCGGTCAGCGAACGAGAACACATATTCGATCGCTTCTACCGGTCAGAGCACCACAAACGAGCCGGCATAAAAGGTATCGGCATCGGCCTCTCGCTCACACGCGAGTTGGTTGCATTGATGAACGGCACCATTTCAGTATCGGGCGATGAAGGCAAGGGTGCCGTATTTACAGTTCACTGTCCGCTCCCCATCACTCCCTCCAATAGCGCAACCGATTCATCAGGCAATGCGGGCGTCATTCTGCTGGTTGAAGACGATACTGATATCCTTGCTTTCAACAAACGTCTGCTTACCGCAGAAGGCTTCGATGTAAAAACGGCAACAGACGGCAACGAGGCATCATCACTGCTCGCATCCACCCTGCCCGACCTCGTCATCACAGACCTCATGATGCCGCACAAAAGTGGCAACGAACTGCTGCAGGAGATCCGCCGAAACGAACTTACAGCGCACATCCCTGTCATTATCCTTAGTGCCCGCGGCTCCATGGATACAAAAACCGAAACCCTTGCAAGCGGTGCCCAGGCATTCCTGTCCAAGCCGTTCAGCCCTGCCGAGCTCAAAGCTCTTGTGCGCAACCAGCTCGATATCCTCAACCGCCGCAAGATAGAATTCAGAGAACACACCACCGATACGGACAAACCGGTTGAAAAACGATTCACAGCCGAAGATCCGTTCACACGCAAATGCTGCGAGATTATAAACGAACACCTCGACGATGCCCAACTGTCCGTAGAAATGCTCGCCGGCCTTATGAATATCAACAGAAGCCATTTCCAACGCAAGATCAAAACACTCACCGGCTATTCCCCATCTGAGTTGATAAAGACTATCAGGCTCGAGAAGGCCCGAGAGATGCTCTTAAAAAAGGAAGGCAATATCACCGAGATCGCCTACGCCACGGGCTTCACATCTCAATCCTATTTTACCAAATGTTACACTGACCATTTCGGCCATCCACCCAGCCAAACATTCGAGCACGCATAGTTGCCGCTTAAGCCCCGAAGAATTACTTTTGCGGCCATGACTCCCGAACGCGAAGCAAAGATCAGAAAGGTACTCAACCACCGTCAGGGTGGACTGGTGATAGTTTTGGAAAACGTACACGACCCGCATAACATCTCCGCTGCCATGCGCACCTGCGACGCGGTTGGCGTTCAGTATGTTTTCGTACTCAACAACTCTATTCCCCGCCACAAAAAATTCGGAAAAACCAGCTCCGCAAGCGCTCTGGGCTGGCTCACGGTCCGTCAGTTCTCCGATACTGCTGAGTGCATGAAGGCCGTGCGCGAACTGTGCGACAAGGTATATGCCACCCACCTTGGCGTACAATCGAGCTCCCTTTACGAACTCGATCTCACCCAACGGGTCGCGCTCGTCTTCGGTAACGAAAAGGAAGGGGTCACGCAGGAATGTCTCGATCTGTGCGACGGAAACTTTATCATTCCTCAGGTAGGCATGGTGCAGTCGCTCAACATATCTGTGGCGTGCGCTATTTCCTTGTACGAAGCGTTCCGCCAACGAAATCAGGCTGGTTTCTACACCGGACAGCCCACCCTGCCAGAAGCACGCTGGAACACATTGGCAGAAAAATGGGGACTCATTGCCGAAACCGACAACGGCGAAACACTCGATCAGCAGTTATGAGGTACGCACTGATCGCCCTTCTTGCATCAGCATTGATCTTCTCCTCATGCGGCGGCTCCGACACTGCGCCCGTAGCAGCGTCAGCTACTGACAGTGCCATAACAGACAGTGCCGCAAATGCAGCCAACTACGGCGAAAGCGAATATGACACGGTTTATGTTGTGGTGCTCGATACCAATCAGAACTACTACATCCTGCAAGAAAAAATGTATCCGCTTGCTGCCACCCTCGGCCTCGTCATAGACACCATGAACCGCTATTACGATCTCGATAAAGACCGCATTGTCCTGAACGAAAATGACGAAGACGAAATGTTCCGCGGAGAGTACTTCCCGCGCCGCACCGAATCTGCCGCCATCAGCCTCGAATATTATTCCCTCTACGACACATCTTCAAGCGAAGGAAACATCGTATTGGTCGCTGGTCTGTTCTACGAGCAACCCGGCGCAGACTCGCTGCTAACGCTGGTTCGCAAGGAAGTCCCCAACGCGTTTGTGAAACCTGCCCGCATGTACATGGGCTGTATCCACTAAATAAAAGATCCCGCACAGCATGGCCGCGCGGGATCAATATCATTACTCCGTCAGAATTAACCGAGGATCTTCTGGATCTTCTTGTCAAATACGTTCTTCGGTGCCATTCCCAGTTGCTTGTCCACTACCTGACCATCTTTAATGAACAGTACACATGGAATGCTGGTAACACCATAGTTGATGCTCAGGTTCGGATTCTCATCCACGTTCACCTTACCCACATTTACCTTGCCTGCATATTCAGTAGAAAGTGCATCAATGGTAGGTCCCAGTGCCAGGCACGGTCCGCACCACGGAGCCCAAAAATCAATTACGGAAAGTTTATCGGCTTTCAATACTTCGGCCTCAAAATTTGAATCAGTGTATACTGCTGCCATTGCTTCAGATGTTTTATTTGTTTTTACTGTTGTGAGGGACAAAGGTAAACCATTAAACGATGTTGCATGAATAGAATGACGGAATATACGTATAACCTATCCACATAATGCGCACATTTTTAATGCCGTATTAACATTTTCTCATTTCGTTACCGCTCTCCTGACCAAAATCTGGCACGATAATTTCTATATAATTATTAAGGACCGGATATTGGTACGTAACTGAAATCGGAATTGTATGGCTGGTGTATTGTTGTTGTTCGCGTTTTCAATGTCATT
>JBIKSN010000064.1:0-13638 GCA_044348585.1 Flavipsychrobacter sp. | reverse complement strand
CCGACTGAAAGAGGAGCTCAGCATTCCTATTATGCATGACGACCAGCATGGTACAGCTATCATATCGGGTGCGGCCTTGCTGAATGCGCTGGAGCTGGTGGGCAAGAAGATTTCAGACGTAAAGATCGTGATAAGCGGTGCGGGTGCTTCGGCTATTTCGTGCTGCAAAATATATATGAGCCTCGGTGCAAGAGTAGAGAACATGTATATGTTCGACACCAAGGGACTGATAGTGAAGTCGCGTACAGACCTGGACGAGAACAAACGCATCTTCGCACAAGATGCAGAACCCGTGGACCTTGCTACCGCCATGAAGGGGGCAGATGTGTTCATTGGTCTTTCGAAGGGCAATATTGTTTCTCAGGATATGGTGAAGGGCATGGCGGGTAACCCGATCGTGTTTGCGCTTGCCAACCCCAACCCTGAGATCACTTACGATGACGCGCTTGCTGCCCGCCCCGATGTCATCATGGCTACCGGCCGCAGCGATTACCCCAATCAGGTGAACAACGTACTCGGTTTCCCGTACATTTTCCGTGGTGCGCTCGATGTAAGGGCCAGCGGCATCAACGAGGCTATGAAACTGGCAGCCGTTCATGCGCTGGCTGCATTGGCCAAACAGCCTGTACCTGATATCGTGAACGTGGCCTATAACAACGATCTGCTCCGCTTCGGACCTACGTATATCATTCCGAAACCTATGGATCCGCGTTTGTTGGTTACTGTGTCGACCGCTGTTGCACGGGCAGCAGTAGAGAGTGGGGTGGCACGGAAACCTATTGAGGACTGGACAGCTTATGAGAATGAACTATACCGTCGTTCCGGTTCTTACGACAACTTGCTGAAGTACATTAATAACAAGGCGAAACAGAATCCTAAGCGTGTTGTTTTTGCAGAGGCCGAGAATATAAAGATACTGAGAGCCGCACAGATCGCCGCCGACGAAGGGATAGCAATACCGATCTTGCTGGGCAACGAAGCCAAGATCAGGTCCATGATCGAAGAATACGATCTGCATCTGGACGGCATAAAGATCATTGACCCGAAAAGCGAGAGCAGCGAAGTTGTGCGCAACACTTATGGAGATATGTTCTTCGAAATGCGCCATCGCAGAGGGGTGAATTTCTATGAGGCCCGCAAGCTCATGCGCGATCGCAACTACTTTGGCTGTATGATGGTGCACAATGGCGAGGCAGATGCAATGCTATCGGGGCTCACCCGCAAATACCCCGATACGATCAAGCCTGCACTGGAGATAATAGGCATGGAAGAAGGGGTGAGGCGTGTAGCTGGCATGTACATCATGCTCACCAAGCGCGGGCCTCTGTTCTTTGCAGACACTACACTCAATTTCAACCCTACCGAAGAAGAACTGGTGGACATCACCATGCTGACCGCCGATATGGTGAGCAGCTTCAACATAAAGCCGCGTATCGCTATGCTGTCCTACTCCAATTTTGGCAGCAGCCCGTCGCCCGAGGCAACAACCGTGCGGAATGCTGTGGCACGGATCAAGAGCATGAATCCCGATCTGGTTATAGACGGAGAGGTGCAGGCAGGTGTGGCATTCAACAAAGATCTGCTAAAGGAAAACTATCCGTTCTCTGATCTTGTGAACGAGGCACCCAATGTGTTGATCTTCCCTAATCTTGCTGCCGGTAATATCGCATACCATTTGTTGCAAGAGGTTGGTGGTGCCGAGGCTGTAGGCCCTATTTTGCTGGGCCTGCGTAAGCCGGTATATGTGCTGCAACTGGGTAGCACCGTGCGCCAGATAGTGAACATGGTGGCACTTTCGGTAGTAGAGGCACAGGTAAAGGGCACGTTTGAATAGACAGATCAAATTTGACTTAAATAAAATGGGCCGGATATCCGGCCCATTTTATTTTGTAGTCTCAAGATCTATTTCTTCATTTCGGGGTAAACGTACGGCAGCATTTCCTCAATGTACGTCCGTTCGTTACTCAGGCGCGGCACTTTGTGTTGTCCGCCGAGTTTTCCCTTATCTTTTAGCCAATGTTGGAAGCCGTCTTTAGGCATACGGTGCACAACAGGCATCCTCAGGGCCATATCCTTGTATCGTTTGGCTTCGTAGTCGGAGTTGATCGCCTGCAGCGACTTATCGAGCAGGTTGGTGAACTGCTCCAATGGAACAGGCAGGTAATCAAATTCAATGATCCATTCATGCGCGCCATTGTCTTCGCCTGTCATGTATACAGGTGCGGCAGAGTAGTCTGCGACAACGGCGCCGGTCTCGGCACATGCAATTGCTATAGCATTATCGGCGTTGTCCACTATCAACTCTTCACCAAAAGCATTGATGAAGTGTTTCAAGCGGCCGGTCACTTTTATTCTGAAGGGCGACAAGCAGGTAAACTGGACCGTGTCGCCCACCAGGTAGCGCCACAAACCACCGTTGGTGGATACCACTATTGCATAGTTTTTGTACAATTCCACCTCCTTAAGCGTCAGTGTCCTTGGGTGCTCTTTCCCGTACTCTTCCATCGGCATAAACTCGTAGAAGATGCCATGATTCAGGAATAGCAGCATGCCTTCCTCGTCTTCACGGTCCTGCGCAGCAAAAAAGCCCTCCGATGCATTGTAGGTCTCCCTGTAGTGCATATTGGGTGAGGGGATCAGTTGTTCGAACTGCCTGCGGTAGGGGGTGAAGTTCACGCCGCCATGTATATACAGTTCAAGATTCGGCCATATATCCAGCAAGCTGTTCTTGCCCGTTATCTCAAATATGCGCTTGATGAGCACTATTGTCCAGGTAGGGACACCCGCTATGTAGGTAACGTTCTCGTTGATGGTGCTGTGGGCCATTCTGTCTATCTTCTCTTCCCACTCAGTCATCAGTGCAATAGATAGCTCGGGCAGTCGGAACAGTTGACCCGCGAACGGCATGTTCTGCAGCGTCACGGCAGACAGGTCACCAAAGAAAGAGGCCGCATTAAGCTGGTTCACCTGATGGCTACCACCAAGTATCAAACATTTTCCGTTGGTGAGGTTCGATGCCGGATTTTCGCGCAGGTACAAGGCCAGCACATCCTTCCCCGCGCGAAAGTGTGTGTTGTCCAGCGATTCTTTACTTACCGGAATGAACTTGCTTTTGTCGCTGGTTGTTCCGCTCGATTTGGCAAACCACTTTATGGGCGATGGCCACAGAACATTCTGCGTGCCTTCCAGTATTCGTTGAATATAGGGTTTCAGTGTCTCGTAGTCGTTGATCGGTACGTTCTTCTGGAACTCGGCAATGTTGTTTATTTCTTCGAACCGGTATTTCTTGCCATATTCCGTAAACTGCGCAGAGCCTATCAGATCATTGAAAACCTGTTGCTGCGTGTCTATCGGATTGTGCATGAAGTTATCGATCGCGCTCTGGCGCAATTTGATGTAACCTCTGAATGCCGGACTTATTATAATGCTCATAAAATTCTATCACGAAATCACCGCCATGCTACCATTACCTGGGCGCATTCGCAGTAAGGTAGTCTTTTCTGCGTAATTCAAAATTCTGTCCCAGGTACACTTTCCTCACTATCGGGTCGGCTGCAAGGTCTTCGGCCGATCCGGCTTTCAATATCTTTCCTTCAAACAGCAGATAGGCTCTATCTGTAATGGACAAGGTTTCCTGTACGTTGTGGTCGGTGATAAGGATGCCAATGTTCTTGTACTTCAGTGTGGCTACGATGTGTTGAATATCTTCAACGGCTATGGGGTCTATACCGGCAAAAGGTTCGTCCAGCAATATGAACTTTGGATTCACTGCCAGTGCCCGTGCTATCTCGGTCCTTCTTTTCTCACCACCGCTCAGCACATCGCCCGGGCTTTTGCGCACGTGTTGCAGGCGGAATTCGTCCAACAGTTCTTCCAGTTTCTTTTGTTGCTCTCCCTTGGTCAGTTTGGTCATTTCCAGCACTGCGGCGATGTTGTCGGCTACAGATAGTTTTCTGAAGATCGATGTTTCCTGTGGCAGATACCCGATGCCCATCTGGGCCCTCTTGTACATAGGCAGTTTGGTTATTTCTTCATTATCCAGAAAAACACTTCCCGTGTCGGGCTTCACCAAACCTACCACCATGTAAAACGAAGTAGTTTTCCCGGCACCGTTCGGGCCAAGTAGTCCCACAATTTCGCCCTGGCTCACCTCAAACGAAACATTATTTACAACCGTGCGCTTGCCGTATTGTTTTACCAGGTCCTGTGTATAGATCTTCAATTGAGGTTATTTGACCGCAAAAATAAATAAGAGCACTCGTTTTTCGTAGCGCTGTTGCATTACTTTAACACTTATAATAATGCGATTGGCAGCTATTAAACAGCCGACCAACTACTGATCTGTATAGGTCCTGGGAACCTTTGGGTCGGTAATGATGATGTAGTCACCATTCTGCTTATAGTCGGCCCAGTTTACTTTAGGGAATGCCTCATCGCTTGCCGTAGAGATGATCAGCGGCTTGATCTTTGAGTTGTAATTATAGAGCTGCGTTACAACGGCAAATCCTTCATCACTGTGGAATTTGCCATTTACGTGCATGATCTTCTTGTCCTTATTTTTTTTCTGGTATTTCACTATCGAGTTGGCCATGGTCGCATCCCACAAAGACTGTGCGGTTACCATATTGAAGTTGCCCATATTCATGGCTGGGGGCACAGCGGCTTTTTTTGCTGTGTCGCCGGGCGCCGGTGCCGGTGTGTGGCTCAGGCCCATTAGTTTGGCAAAATACGGGCCACTGGCGGTGTCATAGGGTAGTGGTGCAAAGTACGCTTTCGACTCGTCCGGCAGCAGATCCAGAGCGCGCTGGCCTTTACGTCCGGCCAGGTTGGTGTAGCGCGACGGGGCATTGGCACAGACAACGTCAAGCTGTTTCTGACGGGCAAATTCTACCATTGGGCGGTAGTCGCGGTAGTTGTTCCAAACCCTCGCGTCTTTCTTAAAGTTCTTTTCCCTAATGAATCCCTGAAGGTATTCGTCCATTACACCCTGAACATCCCTGTCGAACATTTCCAATGAAAGAGCTAGGTCCGATCCGAATTTAAGGTGCAATAGCTCGAAAACCGATGCTTCGAGAAAGTGGGTTACACTGTCGTTGTGTTCTTCGCCAAACATCAACACATCGTAGTTTTCCATGTCAGACACAATGTCTTTCAGAGAAACTTCTTTACCCAGTCGCACTGAGTATACACGGTAGTTAGCGTCAGTCAACTTATCCTGTGCCATACCCATAACAGGCAGCAACAATAACGAGAACAGCAGTTTTTTCATATAAAATATCTTAATAATTATATTGTGGGGACTAAAAGTACAAATAGTTTCTGCAATAGCAGTCTATTTAAGTGGGTCAGGCGTTCAAATAACCAACAATGGTTCTGATCTCATTTTCGTCAGAATAGTATTGGCCGTCATTGGCAACAATGGCCGAGGTGTGATATTCGTGCGCGCCTGCGGCGACAACCAATGCCGCAATATTTGCCGAACGCACACCGCCACCGGCCATAATTCTCAGGTCCGGTCCTGCCGCTGCAGCGAGCATTTTTATCACAGCTGCTCCTTCAGGGGCGGTTGGGGCAAGCCCTGATGTAAGTATGCGTTTGCAGCCCGCCTTCATTACGTCATGAAGGGCGTCAAGCGCATTTGGTGCGCGGTCGAATACCTTGTGGCAGGTCACTTCCATTGGGCCGGCCCATTCCACCAGCCGTGACAATGTGTCTGTGTCTATCCTGTTGTCTGCGAGTTGCACACCCGTTGCTATGCCTTTGCACCCCAGTTCCCGGCACTTCAGGATATCTTTTTTCATGATCGCCAGTTCATCGGCATCGTAAATGAAATTTCCTCCCCGTGGGCGGATCATCGGGAATACCGGAATAGAGATCTGCTCCAGCGCAAACTGTATCAGCCCCCAGGACGGGGTCACGCCTCCGGCTCCGGGGTCGGCACACAATTCAATTCTGCCTGCACCTGCCGCCTCAGCAGCACGGCACGACCTTACATTATAGGCACATATTTCCAGCAACATGCATTAAAGATATACAATGGACTTAATACCCGCGCTCTTTCGGCTATCGGTCGCTATTGTTGTCATCGGTGGGTGTGGCGTCCTGTTTGTCAAAATAGTCGCGTACCATGCGTGCTTTCGATGCGCCTATCACCCGGGTCAGTTCTCTTTCCGTGATAGATCTGATATTCTTCACCGATCTGAATTCTTTCAAGAGTTCTGTGGCAGTTTGTGCCCCTATGCCGGGAATGGCCTCCAACTCGTTTTTGAAAGTTCCCTTGCTGCGGGTCTGCCTGTGGAAGGTGATACCAAAACGGTGCACTTCGTCCCTTATGCGCCTCACCAGCAGATGCGCAGGGCTGTCGTACGGTAGCTGTATCGGGTCGGTGTCGCCGGGGAAGAATATTGATTCTTCACGCTTAGCCAGTCCCACCAGGGTCATTCTGCCCATCAGCCCAAGTTTTTCTATGCTTTCAAGTGCCGCGCCCAGCTGTCCCTTTCCTCCATCTATTATCACCAGTTGCGGCAGTGGTTTCTTTTCGTCGGTGAGCCGCTTGTACCTGCGATATACTACCTCGCTCATAGAAGCAAAGTCGTTGATGCCCTCTACCGTCTTTATATGGAAATGACGATAGTCTTTGTTGGAAGGCTGACCGTTGCGGAAGCATACCATGGCCGCAACAGGGTAGGCCCCTTGGAAGTTCGAGTTATCGAAACACTCAATTTGTACCGGCAGCTCACGCAGCTGCAATGAATCCTGCAACTCCTCCAGCACTGCCATGTACTCTTCGTTGGTTTTTTCTTGCAACATCAGTGAATTTCTGCGCCTGATGTCTTCCTTGAAAATGAATGCATTGCGGGTGCTCATGTCCAGCAAGTTCTTTTTATCGCCCATTTTAGGCAACGTCACTTTCATGCCCTCGTCAGCTACGTCTATGTCAATGGCACTTATCACTTCTTTTGCCTTGCTGTGAAAGGTGTTGCGCATCCTGTCCAGCACCAGCGATAGTACGTCCCGTTCTGTCTCATCCAGTATTTTCTCCACTACCACGGTCTTCACATGAATGATGCTGCCCTTTATCACCATCATGTAGTTTACGTAGAAGTTATTCTCGTCGTTGAGTATGGATATAACATCCAGATCGTTCAGACGCGGGTTTACCACGGTAGACCGGCTGTTGTAGTTCTGCAGCGAATCGATCTTCTGCTTAATGATGTGCGCTTCTTCAAACTCAAGGCGTGCAGCATGATCCTGCATCTGTTGCTTCAGGTGTTTCAGCACCTCGCTGATGTTCCCCTTCAGTATCTGCCGCACCTGTTGCAGGTCGGCATAGTACTCATCGGCCGACTGAAAACCCTCGCACGGACCCTTGCAGTTGCCCAGGTGATATTCCAGACAAACCTTGTATTTACCTCGGGCTATATTGGCCGGCGCAAGGTTCAGGTTGCAGGTGCGTAGCGGTACACTCTGCTTCACCATTTCCAGTAGTTCCTTCACTTGCAGTACGCCGGTGAACGGACCTATATACTCCGAGCCGTCCCTGATGAGCCGACGGGTAAGGAACACACGGGGGAAGGGTTCATTGCGTATCACCACATAAGGGTAGGTCTTGTCGTCCTTCAGCGCTATGTTGAACCGTGGCTGAAAGTGTTTGATCAGCGAGTTCTCCAGCAAAAAGGCATCATGCTCGGTCTCTGTTACGGTAAAGTCAAGACTATTGATAAGAGAAACAAGCCGTCTTGTTTTGTTGTTGTCAAGTGTTTTGTTGAAGTAAGAGCTTACCCTTTTGCGTAGGTCTTTTGCCTTACCCACATACAACAATTCATTCTCAGTACTGTAATACTTATAGCAACCCGGACTGTGTGGGATGGTTTGCGCCAGTTCACTGAATTCCTCTCTTGTCATACGCCGCGGTTACGCCGTCCTGTAGGTTATCTCATGAATTCATACTCGGTCACTGTATGCACTTTGTCGCCGAACATAGGTGTTTCGGTTACCTGTATCTGGATCCGCTTCATGGGCTTGTAATACAGTTTCACGAGCCGGTCGTCAAAAATGCTGTGCTGGCGCCCCTCTATGTAGATGCCTGTCACCTTTTTGGAGTACCTGTCTATCGCTATCAATAGCTTACGGGTATACAGATCTTCGTCCAATGCTTCGTAGAAAAAGTTGTGGGTTTCGTCTTGTTCGTCGTCAAACTGGGTGAACTTATATTTCCCCAGATAGCTGCGGTCGCTTATTTCAGTGGCGAAGAATTCTTTGAAAATATTGCCCCAGTTCAGCGTGTCAGACGTTGTGTAGCTGCTGTCGTACTTTCCTTTATTTACCCGCACCGTCTTCAATATCAGAAATGGCTCGCCATAGTACATGTTCCACTGGTCAAGCGCATACTGACGTATAGAGAAATAATTTCCTTTAATATCAGAAAAGTCGTTTGCCTTGTCTTCCTTACATGCTGAAAACGAGGTTATTATTAACGTTGCCAGGCAAATGGCCAGATATCTGAGTTTTGGTATCACGGTCGTAAAATTAATAAAGTTGCACTGAATGACAGGGATAAGATTCAGGCCGGGTATTTTCCTTGTATTTTTTCAGTGGCCGGATATTGAACTGATAATAGTATGCCTACTGATCTTTTGGCAGGTAATTTTGAATATTCTCACCTAATTACCAAACAGGTCCAGTGCGTTGGCTGTTGTCTTCTCAGCTATCTCTTTGACTGTCATTCCTTTAAGGTCGGCAATGCGGGCGGCTATCACAGGTATGTAACTGCTTTCGTTTCTCTTGCCGCGGTAGGGCACAGGTGCCAGGTAGGGCGCATCGGTCTCGAGAATGATGCCCGTTAGCGGCACTTCCCTCACAACATCCGGCAGCGATCCTTTTGAATAGGTGACAACTCCTCCAATGCCCACGTAGAAACCGAGGTCCAGTATCTGCTTGGCTTCTTCAAGCGTGCCGCTGTAGCAGTGAAACACCCCTTTAAGACGGCCATCCTGCTTTTTACGAACGATGTCTATACAGTCGCGTGTCGATTCCCGGCTGTGTATTACTATCGGCAACTGATGTTGTAAAGCAAGGTCTATCTGGTTTTCAAATGCCTCTATTTGTTGCGCCTTGAAGGTCATATCCCAATAGTAATCCAGACCTATTTCGCCCACAGCGTGATATTTGCGTTGTGTCAGGTGCTCCGATACTATCTGTAGTTCGTTCTTGTAGTCGTCCTTTACATAACAAGGGTGTAATCCCATCATTGGCAGGCAATTGGTCGGCCAGCGGTCGGCCAGTTGCAGCATACCTGCAATTGTTTCGCTGTTGCAGTTGGGCATATACATTTTGGTCACTCCTGCGGCTATGGCCCGGTCTATCTGGTGCTCGTCTGCTATCAGCCTTTCGTCGTACAAATGGGTATGGGTATCCACAAATATCATGGCGCAAAACTAATTCATTTCTGCTCCCAGTCGGAAAGGGAAAATCATAGTGCTGGGAGCGCCTTCATTTTCCAGTGGTTGTTCCGGCAGTGTTCCAGCACGCGCGGCAGCGCATATTGCATGCGTTCTGCGGCTTTTTCAGAGTCATGAAATACCACTATCGATCCCGGTGCGAGGTGGGTCAATACGTTCTCAAGGCATTGTTCGGGAGTTAGGTTCCTATCGAAATCGCCGCTCAGGATATCCCACATATACACCGTCCAGCGGCTATTGGTCTTCTTGAGTTTTCTTAACTGCGACAGTCTGATCCGTCCGTACGGTGGCCTGAACAGTCTGCTGTTTATGTGGTGAGCAGCCTGACCAATGTTCTTTACATAGTGGTCGTTATTAGTCTTCCAGCCGTTCAGATGGTTATAGGTGTGGTTGCCTGTAGTATGGCCTTTATCAAGTAGGAGCTCGTAGGTGTCGGGGTAGCGAGCTACATTGTTTCCTACACAAAAAAACGTGGCTTTTGCATCATATTCGGCCAAAGTGTTAACTACCCATGGGGTAATAGTAGGGTGCGGGCCGTCATCGAAGGTGAGGTACACGCATGGTTCGTCATTGGCGGGTAGATCCCATACCATATCGGCAGGATAGAACTTTTTTAACCATCTCGGTGTCTTCACCCAATACGAACTCATGCTGCAAAACAACTAAAATATGGGGATAGAATATACTCAGGGACAACACGTGAGCGCCCTGATGCGCTTTTTTAACAGTAACTTATAGGCTCCAGTCTATTTCCGGAATGCCGTGTTGGTGCAGCCACACATTGGCTTTACTGAAGTGCCTGCACCCGAAGAAGCCGTTGTAAGCCGACAATGGTGACGGGTGTGCTGATTTCAGGATCAGGTGTTTACTGCTATCTATTAGTGTTTCCTTGTTTTGTGCAAAACGGCCCCAAAGCAGGAATACAACATGTTCCTTTCCGGCCGATACCTGCCTGATCACCTCATCCGTAAACAAATGCCAGCCCACTTTGCTGTGCGACATAGGATTATTGGCCTCCACTGTAAGGGATGCGTTGAGCAACAGAACACCCTGCTTTGCCCATTTTTCCAGATTTCCGGTGCCACTGAGTTGAACACCGAGATCGCTTTGTATCTCTTTGAATATGTTCACCAAAGAAGGTGGGGGCGCCACACCATCCTGAACCGAGAACGATAGTCCATGTGCCTGCCCGGGATTGTGGTAGGGGTCTTGCCCTATGATCACTACTTTTACCTCATTGAACGGGGTACAGGCAAATGCGTTAAAGATCAGCTTGCCGGGGGGGTAGATGGTTTTCCCGTTTCTGATCTCGTTTTTTAAAAACTCACTAACCTGCACGAAGTAGGGTTTATTAAACTCATTCACAAGCCTTTCTTTCCAGCTATTTTCTATTGCAACCTCCATGTAGACGTTTTTTGGGTGTCATTACCAAATTTACTTACTCAAGATCAATTAGTGTAGCATCTGAGAAGCATACAAATGTAAGAGATGTATTGAGTTGGCCATATTGGAGAAGTGCTCATTATTGCCGGTCTTGAATTTTGAAAGTCTTAGGTTATTTTTACCGTGTTGTTCCGGGGTGGCCGAAGCAATTGAACAATACAGCAGCTAATGAGGATATGGGCTTTCCCGTCATTTTATCCGTTTGACGCTCCGGGCGAAAAATGGAAAGGGATTTTTGCACACCGCCAATACAAAGGGTTGATTGAAAATGGCGCAGACCTGCGGGTGGTTATTCCTGTGCCTGCAAAAGCACCTTTCCCGCTTCCTGTACTTGGCGGTCGCTGGAAGCACTCCGGTCCTGAATACCCGTTGCGTCGGGTATATGACGGGATCGAGGTTTTTCACCCCCGCATTCCCAACTGGTTGCCCTATGCGCTGGACAAACGGTCGCACAAAGAGAAGTTTGCCGATGCGGTTGCTGACCTGTTCAAAGAGCTGGGGATCACCCCTTCGAAAGACACTGATATATTCTTCTCGCAGTGGTTGCCCGAATCGGTCAATGTACAGTTTGCCGCTCACCGCATGGGGCTGAGGTCGGCTATCCTCTCTATAGGTGATGACGTTGTTGTTTGGCCTCATGAGAACGAGGGCGCCATGAAAGCCTTCCGCGAGCTGCAAATGAACGCCGATCTTCGCTTTGCCTGCGCCGATTACCTGGGCCGCGAGACCAACAAGATCCTGGGCACCCAACTCAGTTACGAGGTGGTGAACTGGGGCGTGGACCACGACTTCTTTAAGCCGGTATCTGACGAGCAAAAGCAACTGTTGCGCACAAAGTACGGCTTGCCTGCCGACAGGTTGCTGATACTGAATGTGGGTACTGCCATTGCCCGCAAAGGCTGGCTGGACCTGTTTGATGCCCTTGCGCAGATCAAAGCCGATGTTCCGCCATTCTCTGTGGTTGCTGTGCATTCGGGCCCGCCCGAGTTCGATCTGAATGAAGAGGCCGCTACGCGCGGACTTGCAGATTGTCTCGTGAACCTTGGTGAAGTGCCGCCACAGAACGTGCGGGAGGTTTATAACACGGCCGATATCTTCTGCCTTCCATCGCACTGGGAGGGTCTTGCCAATGCCAACATCGAAGCCATGTCATCGGGCATACCGGTTATCACCACGGACGTGTGCGGGCATCCTGAGCTTATTACTACGGGTGTCAATGGTATCCTTGTTCCACCCAAGGATGTGCGCCGACTGGCAGATGCGCTGCATCAGTTGTTGAGTGATGGAGACCTGAGGAAACGACTCTCCGTTACGGGCCGCAACTTCATTGTGAACAAGTGGGGCAATTTCGCCCGCAATGCGGCATTGCTCTATCAGCGCCTTTCGGGTAAGTAGCGTTTAGATCCACACATCCGCCTCCTTTATGTCCTTTGGTCTCCACGATATGTACTGGACCATACGCGGCATTGTGCCCTTGTTGGGTGTGGCGCAATGGGGCAGGGCTTGCAGCCAGATGACCAGATCTCCCGCATTTCCCGGCACAGCAACCGGTTTGAGTTCTTTTATTGCCCGTTCTCTCGGGTTGACGCCTATACCTGTTTCGCGGAGCCATTCTGTGGCAATGTGGTGAAATCCGGGTACGCAGTTGAATGCACCATCTGAGGCGGGTGTATCAGTTAGGTACAGCAGCCCTTGTGCGGAATAAGGTATCGGCGTGGCCACACTCACATCCCAGTGCAGCGGCGATCCGATGAACCTGTGTGTCCCCGTTTCAGGCGCATTAAAACTCACCTTGTCGATGGGTTGGTACAGATCCTTGTGCCCATATAGTTCTTCAAATACCTGTCGTATCCGCGACGAGAATCTGTTGGCATCAAGAGCCGGGTGGTGTACCAGTCGCAGCATCATGCCGTTTTTGCCGGGATGTTCTTTGTACCACGTTGCCGGGTCTTCGGGTGTGGCATCGAGATAATCCCATATCGCCGTGTTTGCCGCTTCGCATTGGCTGAGGGGTACTATGTCTTTGACCACGATGTATCCGTCGCGGTGCCAGTTTGCGAGGTCCTCGTCGCTCAGTATCCTGTTCTCTTGCCTGTAAATTGCATCGACATCCAGCGGGTGATCTCCAAGCCATTGTCTGAAGGTTTCGTAGTCCGGTTGCGTGTAGAACAGATACGCAAGCGTCTCCTCTTTGTTGCGGCCGTGGTAGAATAAGTGGTGGTGGTAATCATACCTGTTGGGGTGGGGCGACTTAGTCTTTGGCCCCGCGCTGCAGCACTCCGTCCATAGCTGTTGCAGTGCCGCCTCATTATCGGGTGGTAGTTGTATCATGGAGTTTGGTTTGGTATCGCTAATATATGTTGTCTGGGCGAGAACTTGCAGAGACCGTATCCTTCATTAGTCGTTTTCGATATCTTTATGGTGAGCATCTACGCATGCAGCAACAATACGCATATACAATCGACAAAGCAAAGCCAGCCGACGCACCGGCACTTGTAGCCATATGGGAAGACTCGGTGCGGACCACGCATCCCTTTGTTGCAGAGGAGGATGTGCTGTTTTTCAAAGAGCTTATTGTCAGAGACCGGGTGTTTGAGCGGATGCCGGTACATGTGTTGCGCGGGGACAATGGTACTATAGCCGGCTTCATGGCTGCCAACGATGGTATGCTGGATATGCTGTTTCTGGCACCGGCACACATTGGTAAGGGGGGCGGCAGGTTGTTGATGGAATA
>JBIKSN010000047.1:0-16090 GCA_044348585.1 Flavipsychrobacter sp. | reverse complement strand
TTAAACGATTAGTATATAGGTTGTCTACGCATGAATACTGATCCTTCATCTTCCGCTAATGATGTCACCAGGAATTCGAAAAACCGGGCGCAGACACTTTTAACAGTACCTGAAAACGAGTTATCAGGCATAACAAGGTTGGCTACAATGGTTAGTGGAGCAATCAGTTCGGCCATTGCGGTAAAGGAGGAGCAGTTTTATCGCCTAATTGCGTGGAGCGGAGAAAAGGTTGCTGCAATCACCATTCCTACCACAGTATTGGTGGTACCGGAAGGCGGCACAAAGTCTATAAGAGTTCCCGACCTGGGTTCAAAAACCATATCAGAAGAGCTCAAAAGATACTTTCGGGATGACATAAAAGCACTTGCAGCAGCAGCGATAGAAGGCAATGATGGCAATATTGCGGGCTACCTTCTCGCATTCAGGTCTAACGAACAAGGTATAGCGGATGACCACATGAATGGGCTGTCGCTATTATCGGCTCAAGTCAGTCATTTACTCAGGCTTCACGTTGAGGCACAATCAATGCCCATAACCAACGCGCTTCACTCTGAAGAGATGATGAAGATCATCTTTCAGAAAGCTATAGATGCTGTTGTTGTGACAGACAAAAACTGCGCCGTACTGTTGCTGAATCCGGAAGCGGAGCTGATGCTGGGTTGGAAAGAAGAGGAGATATTGGGGCTGGACTTCTGCACCATCTGCCTGGCCGGCAAATGTTATGACGACCCGGCGATGCATGAACCCGCACTGACGACAAACGGAACATCAGGGAAACTCATCGAAACGAATATAACAACCAAGGATCGGTCAACGATTGACGTTGAATTAAGCTTTACTTCGGCAACTGTTGAGGGGCATGAATATCATATCTATCATATAATCGACATCTCGGACCAAAAAAGAGCGAGAGAAAAGCTTGACAAACAACAACAGTTTTACGAAAACGTACTGAATAACATTCCGATAGACCTTGCCATCTTCAATCCTGACCATGTGTACCTGTACGTGAATGCGACAGCCATAAAAAATGAGGAGCTAAGGAAATATATTATCGGCAAGGATGACTTTGAATATGCCCGATACAGAGGAAGGCCTACTGACGTGGCGGAGCTGCGCAGAGCCATGTTCTTTGAGGCAAAAAAGACAGGCAAAGAAATGAGGTGGGAAGATAAGATGACGACTCCGGATGGGAAGAACATCACACACCTCAGGCGAATGTTCCCTGTCTTTGACGAAAACGGCAACCTTTTGATGATGATAGGACTTGGCATGGATATCACAGACAGGAAAGAACTTGAAGACAAACAAACGATGTTGCTTGCGAAACTATCGCAACAAAATGTGCAATTGAGTGACTTCTGCAATATTGTATCACACAACCTGCGTGCCCCCCTGGTCAACATCGCTATGCTTTCTGAATTCATTGAGAATTGCAGTGACAACGAAGAACGAAAGCAGTTGATATTGAGTCTGAATAATGTACTTGACAATCTTAACTCTACCTTCAACGAACTAGTTGAATCGATACAGATACAGGAGGACCCGGACGTGAAGTCAGAACACCTGCAGATCAATAAATACCTGCAAAGAATACTTGAGAGCCTGGAACCGGAGATAGTGAGATCCGGGGCAACATTCACCATAGACATTGACGACGCCCCAACGATACACTATCCGGCCACTTACTTCAACAGCATTCTACATAATCTCATCAGCAACGCTCTTAAGTACAGGTCGCCGGAAAGAAAACCCGAAATACGTATATCTTCACACCGAAAAGGAAACAAGATCTTCTTTTCAGTTGCCGATAATGGACTTGGGATAGACATGCAGAAGCATAAAAACAATTTTTTCAAGATAGGAAAGGTATTTCACCATCATCCCGATGCCAAGGGATTCGGTCTCTACATGATCAAAGCTCATATTGAGGCGCTGGGCGGGAGAATATGGGTCGAAAGCGCACCGGATAAGGGAGCCACATTTTTTATCGAATTCACTAACCAGAACCAATGAGCACCGCAAAAAATATCTTTCTTATAGACGACGACAAACTTTTTACGTTCCTGTTAAGGAAAACGATTGGTTTGACGGGTATCCCAACAGACATCACCGACTTTCTTGACGGCAACAAAGCACTGACCTACCTGCGAGAGCACTGCAGCTCGCCGGAACTATTGCCTGACGTAATTTTTCTGGACCTTAGAATGCCGATAATGGATGGTTGGGAATTTCTTGATGAGTACAGAAATATCGCACCGATCCTCTCCAAGCCTAATCGACTGTATGTGTTCTCTTCGTCCATATCGTCCTACGACATCGAGCGCGCTAAAACCAACCCGAACGTCACAGACTTTATAATAAAGCCTATTCTCAAGGAGAAATTTGTTGAGATACTTAGCGCCTGATCCATTAGATTCTGTAGCCCGATTTTGGCCTGCCTGCTGCTTCACTTATAATTCAAAGTCATGTTTGAACATTCCTCCATTGATCTTGGAATATTAAAAAAAAGAGCCTACAATCTGCGGTGGGCAACGGTTCCTGAAGGTGTGATCCCACTAACGGCTGCGGACCCCGATTTTCCGTGTGCGCCGGAGATCGCCGATACTATAATGGCTTATGCGCGTGACCGCTATCTGTGCTACACACCGCCTACAGGCATGCCAGAGTTCAGGAATGCGATGGCAGATTTCTTCACAACACGCCGTAATATCCAGTGCGAACCGAGTCTCATATTTCCGGTGGACAGTGCTGCCTCGGGGATCTATATTACCTGTAGAGCCTTTCTGGCACCGGGTGATGAAGCAGTGATCTTTGATCCTGTAGACTTCCTGTTCCGATATTCTGTGGAAGCAGTTGGCGCGAAGGCAATTCCGTTCGCGATACCACAGAATAGCGTTACTGTTGATTTTGAAAAACTTGAGGCACTTATCACTCCGGCTACCCGCATGCTTTGTCTCTGCAATCCGCTGAACCCTACCGGCAAGGTATTTACAAGGCAAGAGCTGATGCGCTTTGCCGAAATTGCCGACAAACATGACCTGATCATACTCTCTGATGAAATATGGAGCGATATCATCTTTGCACCTCATTCATTTACAAGTATAGCATCTCTGTCGCCTGATATCGCCAAGCGCACCGTTACGGTGACGGGATTCAGCAAGTCCTATGGTCTTGCCGGCTTGCGGATAGGCGCTGTTATGGCAGGCACTTCCAGCAACTTCGATCGGCTTCTGGAGGCATCTTTTCATAACTCTACCATTCACGGTGCCAACGTGCTGGGCCAGGTGGCGGCATCCACCGCACTTACAAAATGTGCACCTTGGCTCAATGAATTTGTCAACCATCTTTCGGCGATGAGGGATATCTGTGTCTCAGGCCTTAATCAGGTACCAGGCTTCACTTGCGTAGCCCCGGAGGGCTGCTATGTGGCATTTGCGAACATTTCCGGAACCGGCAAAACCGGCAAGGAAGTGGCTGACCACATCCTTCAACTCGCCAAAGTGGCCGTAGTGCCCGGGTTACCTCAATGGTTTGGCAATGGTGCCGAAGGTTACATCAGGCTAAGTTTCGCCACTTCGGCAACTATTCTGCAGGAGGCTCTTGACCGGATAAAAAATAGTAACCCCTAATTTAAGGGATGTCAGAATGAATTTATATTTTTACAAATAACAAATCAAATCGTTAACAGACGCAGAGACCGACCCGGGAATGAAAGCAGTAATAATAGGAGGAGGCATAGCCGGATTATCAATGGGTATCTTCCTGGAAAAGAAGAAGATAAATGTTGTGATCTGTGAACGATCAGAAGGACTGAACGTAAAGGGGCATGCATTCCTGATACATAAGGACGGGATAGGCCCTCTTAAAGACCTGAACGAAAAAAGCCGTATCCTGCTTCCTGCCCGCAAAGTTGACGAGTTTGTTCTGCGCCGGCCCGATGACAGTGAAGTAAAAGACCAGCGACTTAGCCAATGGTACTGCATAAAGAGGGCTGACCTGCTTGGTTTTCAACGTTCCTTAGTGAATGCAACGCACATAAAAGAAGGCCGTAAGTTCATAAATTTTGTATTTCATGAAGGGAAGGCAATCGCTGCTGTTTTTGACAACGGAGACATTGAATACGCCGACATCTTCATTGCTGCCGACGGTGGAAACTCTAAAGTGAGAAACCTGCTTTTCAAAGACGTTAAGTATACCCCGGTACAAGTAAAGGAAATAGTAGGGATAGCGACAAATTCCGAGATAGCCAGAAAACACCCCAATGTATTCTCCAAATTCCAGGACAAGAACAATGGCCGCGCGTTCGGCTTCATTCCCACATCTGATAGTGAATTGGTATGGTTCATGCAATATGACCCGACGATCTCTGATGTGACAGGAGATACGCCGGAAGCACTGCGTGCTTTCTGTTTCCGCTTCATGTATGACTTCCCGGAAGTGGTGCAGGAGATTCTCCGTTCGAACGACTTCTCAACAAGCTATATTTGGGAGACGAAAGATTTTGACATGCTACCGGCATTTCACAAATCGAATGTGGTACTTATTGGTGATGCGGCACACCAGATGCTCCCCTTCACCAGTGCCGGCACTACCAACGCCATTCTTGATGCAAGGACACTGGCCGACTGCCTGGGCGAAAACAACGATTACGAAACCGCTTTCAACAACTACTACCAAAAACGAATTCAGGATCTGGCAGAACACCTGAAGAAAGGGAGGGAACTGAAAAAACAATTCCTCGAACCGGCACTTCAGGATGACGATGACATACCGCTGCCTCTGGCTCTGGATGATTCTCCCAAACCATATATTGTTGGCAAGAACAAGCAGATTCAGGTATTGTACTTCACTGATCCTATCTGCTCTACCTGTTGGATCATACAGCCCACACTGCGCAAACTGAAACTCGAATATGACAACTACGTCAACATAGAGTATTGCATGGGCGGTTTGCTGCCGTCGTGGGAAAAATACAATGGCACTGCGATCGTAAAACCCGCCGATGCTGCAAAACACTGGGACGAAGTGGGTGCCGCCTATGATATGCCCCTTGACGGCGATATCTGGCGCGAGGACCCTCTGACATCTTCATACCCCCCATCCATTGCATTCAAGGCAGCACAACTGCAAGATCCTGAACGGGCGATACACTTCCTGCGCAGGATAAAAGAGATGGTGTTCACTCAAAAGAAGAACATCATTAAATGGGAGCACCTGCGCATGGCTGCTTTTGAAGTGGGACTGGACGCAGCCAGGCTATTGCGCGACTATGAAGGGAAAGCGAAAGAACTATTCCGTCAGGATCTGGCTTTGTCTCAGCAGTTGGGGGTAAAGGGCTTCCCTACCCTGTTCTTCTCCAACGGAGATAAAACAAAACACGTCATCCGTGGGCTTCAACCGTACGAACGCTTTGAAGAGATCATAAGAACCATGATACCCGGAGCTCAAAAAGAGTCTTACCTGCGCACACCAGAGCAATTATTCTCGTATTTCCCAACCATGACCGAGAAAGAATTTGTCTTTCTCGGCAACATGTCACGAGAAGAGGCGCTAATAGAACTGAACAGGATGTACAGACAGGGTACCATTGACAAGTTTGAAAGTAAGAACGGTACGATCTGGATAAGCAAACTGAAAGCAGCCTGATAGACGGCATTCCATTTCTGTTTTTTGCGTTGACGTGTTAAAAGACAATGTCTTTTGCAACATATTTTTAATACATTTGTATAAAGCGAAACAAAAAAAGATGAAAAGCAAACTTCTCGTGGCGTATTCAGTATTGATGCTGTGCCTCTTGGCCGGCGAGGTGCAGGCGCAGGAAAAACAAAAAGTAAAAATGAGCCTGCTCAGGCAATCGGGCCCTAATGTCACCCTCACCATCACATCGCCCAACGAGTTTTACATTGGCGGCAACACCCATGTACTCTATATAGGTAACAAACATTTCCTGCTTCATGATCAGGACAATGAAAACGGCAAAGGCATATTGAAATTCTACATCCCTTCGGAAGACTTTAAAAAGATAACAGACGGTTCGCGCGTGTATCTTTCCTATGGCCTATTGGAAGCAGAATCGGAACAGGAGCTTCAGGATATGTGCAAGCAAAAATTCTGCCCCTGCTGGGAACTCGGCAAACTGAAAAAAAGCCAACTGCCCTAAGCGTTGCGAGATCATCTTCTTCAAAATCATAACAACATCTATCCAATGCGGAAAAACATTTTCCCCTCATTTTTCGGCGCACTGCTGCTGTTACTTACCGGTGCGTTTTGCGCTGAAGCACAAACCACGCCCGACCCCGGTATAGCGGGAACACTTGCGGTTACAAAAGCAGAATACAACTTTGGCGATGCGGCGGCTGCGTTGACTACTTTCACAGCTGGTCCGGTAGAAATGCGCGCATCTGTGCACTACCCAACAGGGCTCCCCGGCGGCCCTTATCCGGTCATCGTTCTGCTGCATGGCAGGCACTCTACATGCTACAATCCGTCTCCACCCTACTCATCCTCTCTGTCCTGGCCATGCCCTTCAGGGCGTCTTCCAATTGTGAGCTTTGAGGGATATGACTATCATGCAAGGTTTATGGCGAGCCATGGTTACATCGTGATCTCAGTTTCATGCAATGGCATTAATGCGCGCGATGCAAGTACCGCTGATGCCGGTATGAACGGCCGTGGCGAATTGGTGCAAAAACACCTTGACCTTTGGAAAACCTGGAGCACCACTGGTGGCGCCCCTACCTCATTAGGCGCGTCAGGAATGTTTGTTGGCAAAGTGGACCTGACCCGCGTTGGCACAATGGGGCACTCACGCGGCGGAGAAGGTGTTGTGTTCAATGCATTGTACAACAGGTCGCTGGGCAGTCCCTATGGCATCAAAGCTGTAATCACACTTGCTCCTGTAGATTTCCAGCGTCGTTGGCTGAACGGCATCGCGTTGATGAACATAGCACCCTATTGCGATGGTGATGTTTCTGACCTGCAGGGTGTTCACTTCTACGATGATGTTCGTTACACTGACACTACAGACGAGGCACCAAAGTACAATGTGCTGATGATGGGCGCAAACCACAACTTCTACAACACAGTGTGGACACCGGGTTCCTACATTGCCGGAACTGCAGACGACTGGGGTGCTTCAAGCACAGACCCACATTGCGGACCAGCGTCGCCAACAAACAAACGTTTCGACACGACAAAACAAAAGAACGCTTACAACACTTACGCTGCCGCTTTCTTCAGGCAACACGTGGGTGGAGAACAAAAATTCGCGCCTATCCTCGAAACCCGAGACATCATCCCTCCGCCAACCTCACAACTGGATACAAGTAACGTTTTTGTGTCGTACCATCCGGGTCGCACTGAGCGTCTTGACATTAACAGGACTGACACTGTAAACAATGAAACAACCAACACAATGGGCGGAGCAGTTACCTGGGCAGGGCTTGTCAGTTCAGGTGTAGGAATATGCGGAGGAGGACTTGCCATACCAATGTGTAATGTTGCAACGCAGCAGGCAAAAGAGCCGCATAGGGGAACTGCATCAAGAAAAGGGCTTGCACAAATGGGGATGCGCTGGGACGATACGCTTGACTTCTACCAGAATGATATCCCTGCAGCTAATCAGGATCTTTCGCTAATAGATGCTGTTCAGTTCAGGGCAGCACAGCGTTTCAATCAGGTTACCGCCGGACAAAATCTTGACTTTACAGTGCAACTGATCGACTCGGCCGGTGCTATAGCGAGCAAACGTGTCCGCGATTATAGCTACGCCCTTTTCTACCAGCCGGGCACCAGCGCAAGCTTGCTACCCAAAGTCATGTTCAACAACATCAGGATACCTATCAGCGACTTTACGGGCATCAACATAAAAAAAGTCCGCAAAGTGAAATTCCTGTTCAATAAATCTTCATCAGGATCAGTTTTGGTGAGCGACATCGCCTTTGTCAATTCAAAATGCGGAAAGCTGAACAGCACTTACGGATTCTCTTACGACACCGTTGGCTATGACGTTACCTTCTATGACACGATCGTATCAAATACGGGCGACACAGTATCACGCTTGTGGAATTTCGGCAACCCGGCTTCAGGTACTGCCGACACCAGCACATTGCACAATCCAACGCATGTATTCACCGGTGCGGGCAATTATAATGTGTGCCTTTACACCCGTGCGAAACGCCGTAACCAATGGGTATGTACCGACACAACGTGTTCGGTTGTTAAAGTAGTATTCGCTTTGGCAGTTACAGATCTGCATCCGGAAACAACAATCACCATCGTTCCAAATCCCGCCAGAGATTACATACAAATATTCGGAGCTCAGCCATCTGATGAACTGCGCCTGATAAACGCGATGGGACAGGTTGTACTGACAACCAAGATAAGCGAACCGACTATCTATCTGCCATCGTTCCTGGCAAATGGCATATATTATGCCATCGTCACAACGGAGAAGCAGCAGACAACAACGAGACTGCTGATAGCACGATAAATGAAAAATCTAAGTACTGTAAATGCCGGTCCGGAAATGGCCGGCATTTTTTATTGATGCGGATCGTACACGTACGCCACTTCATAACTGGCATTCATCAGTTCTTTTGATATTCTCCCGAGACGAACGTCCCGCTTCTGTGGTGTTGGTTCGCAAATCGTGTACTTCTGCCCGTTGTACAGGATAGGTGTACCAATGGGCTTATCGAACTTTACTGCAACGGTAACATGCTCTGGGTACGCCAGCACGATCATCGGGAGTTGGTACATCTCCTTGACCAGATAAAAAAACAATGCGGCCCTGTCTTCACAATCGCTGCCCTCATAAAGTAAAGTCTGCTCTGCAAACATCCGCTTTTCCTTACCAAAATGCTCCTGGTCGGTTTGGTAACTGAACGCGTATCTTGTGAAACGCATTAGGTAATCTACACCCTGACGTACACTCATTTCAGATGTAGCTTCCCTTAACTGGGGTATCAACGAACCATAGGTCTCGCTACTTAACGGCATGTTGAAATAAAGCTGATAGTCTGCGACCGGGTAATTCGCGAAAATGTTCTTAACGTCGGGATTCAACCTAACCCTGAAGTTATAGTTAATATCCTGATAACTGAATTCAATATTTTTCTCCTCGTATCTTTCCGGCGTAAAATCCGGGATACGTGACAATTTATAGGAGAATCCCTGGGTTGCACCCGGCACCGCTACTATAACACGTTCAAATTTAGTTTTGGGCACATCTATATTCGCATAATCATGATAATTTAGACATACATACTGCCTGCCGTTTACATTGTGGCAGGGGATATCATAGATATTCTCATCACATTGAACATAGAACATCAGTTTATCTCCCGCGATATTCAATGTCGCGTCAAACCCGGTTCGTGTAAGAAAAAACCACTTGTATAATGTGTACCGATAATAATTTTCAGATTTGGGACTGAGTGTTTGCGCAGTACGCTTGATCAGCTGATAGTACATCCAATCGTCGGGTTGATGTTGTTGCCGATAGTTCAACAATGCTTTGACAACCGGATCAAACCCTCCTGCATCCATTGCTTTTGAGAACGAAATGACATTCTCTGCTGTCAATTCACCGGAGAAATCGGGGCATTTAATCCCTTTGCTCTCGACTCTGATCGAGTCTCCGTAAAAGTCGAATGCTATACGCTGGAACTCATGCTGTGCGTGCAGCTCCAGTGTACCTATCATCATCAAACCCAACAATACAGTTTTCATACGCGTCACATTCTAACAGTAAATTTACGAAAAGGTAACAATTAATTAATGTTAAGTTTTTGAAGGCTAGGCCACTAACGATGACTGACCTCGCCTCAGCGTCTTGATAAGCCAAAAACATGATTACCTTTAATGCCCAAATGCCAATTTTATGATGCCTGACCATTTTCGCCGGCGAGCTGAAGAACTTTACCCCGAAATCCTGGATATCCGCAGGCACTTACATGCTCACCCTGAACTATCGTTCCGGGAATTCAACACCGTTGCCTTTGTAGAAGACAGGTTGAGTAAGATCGGCATCACCGATATCCAACACGTAGCGGGCACCGGACTCGTTGCTCACATTCAGGGGCGCGAACCGGCATCGAAGTGCATCGCACTGAGGGCTGATATGGATGCACTACCCATTACTGAAGAAAATGACGTTTTCTACGCGTCTCAGAATAAGGGGGTGATGCACGCATGCGGCCACGATGTGCATACGTCCTGCCTGCTGGGTGCAGCGCGGATCCTGCATGAAATGAGAGATCAATTCACCGGGACAATAAAGCTACTATTCCAGCCCGGCGAGGAAAGCCATCCCGGCGGAGCAAGTATAATGATAGAACAGGGCGCACTTAAGGAACCCATACCGCAGGCGATCTTCGGACTACATGTCTTTCCAAATCTGCCCGCGGGCACTGTAGGTTTCAGGCCGGGCAGATATATGGCCAGTGCAGATGAGATATACATCACTATTCACGGCAAAGGAGGGCATGCCGCGCAGCCGCATCAGACGGTTGACCCCATTGCTATAGCAGCGTTGGTCATTACAGGCTTGCAACAGGTCATTGCCCGCAAATGCGACCCTATGAGCCCTTCGGTACTTACTTTCGGAAAGATAGCCGGAGGATTTGCCACTAACGTGATACCGGAGAAAGTAGAGCTACTCGGCACTTTCCGCGCTATGGACGAAAAATGGAGGTATGAAGCGCATAAATGGATAAGAGACTTTACGGAACAGACATGTGCCGCGTATGGAGCTACAGCCTCAGTAGAAATCCCGGTTGGCTACCCCGTGCTGTTCAATGATCCCGCACTTACTGAAAAAGCAACCAACTGGGCGACACAATATGCGGGTGACAACAACGTGCACCCACTTGAAATGCGCATGGGTGCTGAAGACTTCGCATTTTACACACACCATGTACCCGGCTGTTTCTTCCGCATTGGCACCAACAGAAACAACACCGAATACACTACCCCTGTTCACAATCCAAGATTCAATGTGGACGAAGAAGCACTGAAGACGGGCATGGGCATGATGGCGTGGCTGGCACTGAATGCCATTAACGAATAATGGCAAACACGGGCTATCAGCTTTTTGACGCTGAGCTCATCAACTCCATCAATTTGGCATCGCGCTCGTATATATCGCGGGTAAAAAGTACGTGTTCCGTTCCGGCATCCTCAAATGCAGTAAGATAGGTGATATAAACAGGGATCTTGTTTTTAAGGTTCTCCCACTTAGTTTTATGACCAGAGATCAACGTGTCCAACCTACCCTGAGTGTATTGTTTCTTGTTCTCCATTTCCGCAAGAATATACAAAGCCATCTCACGAGGCTCATGCACACGCACACAACCACTACTCTGCGCGCGGTCGCGCTTGCCGAAATCCTCTCTGTGTGGTGTATCGTGCATATATATATCCCACTTATTGGGCATGTTGAATTTCACATTCCCCAGCGAATTATCCTCACCGGGCGCCTGCCTGAATGAATATCTTCTATAATTGCGGGCGTTTACAGCACTCACTTTCACGGCTTTACCATCGCTGTCATATATCTTCAGCCCTTTCTTCGCCAGATACTCGTTTCCGCTGCGCTGAATTCCAGGCAACACATCCTTCTTAAGAATGGTGGGTGGCACCGCCCAAGGTGGGTTGATCACCACATTGGTCATGTTGGCAAATAAGGAAGGTGTTTGCCTTGCCGGCTTACCCACTACAACCCGCTTGTGCATCACATTTGTGCCATCCCTGCGGAAGTACATTTCCATAAGCGGCACGTCCACTACTATGTAAGTGTTTCCGGGCGAATGCCTCATCCAGCGCAGTCGCTCCATATTCGCGTTCAACCTTGCCATGTACACTTCCGGTGCAGTTGCCAACTCAGCCATAGTAGCGCTATCAAACTTCCGGGTGGGGCGCAGCGACCTGTATGCCTGATAGGTTACCATCATACGCGCTCTTTCACTCAGCGAATCATCGGGAAGGCTTTCTGCCCATGGCAGCTCAGAAAGAAGAATATAGTCGGCACTCATTCGCAAAATGCTGTCAGTTTGCCCAGGTTGAATATTGAATTTCGCATTCACATAAGAGCTATCCTGCTGCAACATGGAGAAACGCATGTATTCATTGCGCAACAATCGGTATGTTGGCCATTCACTTCTGAACTTTTCCAGCGACGGATATTCCCCTTCCTGATTTACCAACACCTCTGGTCCATCCCATACGGTATCATTAACATGGTGCCACAAAGAATCAGCCTTACGCGGATTGATGGTTCCGAAACGCAGGAACTTTGCTGCAGCAAGATAGTTCCGGGTAAGCATCGTATCAAAAGCGATCGCGTCATCCACGCTGTTCCGCTTAGACGTATCCAGGCGTATTTTCAGCAGTTTCAACTCGTCAAGGCGATACTGCCCCATTTCAGCACCATCCCATTGCATGTCTTCAAGTTCCTCGAGCAGGCGGGCGGCGGCTTCATTCGACGCGTAATTCTCCTTTACCCATATCGGTTGATAGTCATCGAGCGCGTAAACAAGTCTCACATCATTTACCACTTTCCTTTTTAAGGCTCCCCCGGTTGTATCAGGCGAGGGCATCATACCACTCAATCGGTCAGCAAATGATTCGTCAGCGAAGCCAGTGGGGCCGGGTTTGAGGCGACGCTGATTGCAGGCAGCCAACAAAAAAACAATCAATATACCGGAAGTGGCAAGGGTAAAAGCGACGGAACGGGATGACCTGAAATACATATGCTACGGCAACTGCCGCAATTTTTATTATACTATCAAGGCATCAAAAAACGTTCCGAATAAACAACCAAGCGTTCAGAGAAAACCTATTACAACGTTAAAATATCCTATATCTCAACATGCATTCACCAAAAGTAGGTAAATGATATTGCTTTCGTGTGATTTTCACATGATTATTAGGTATTACCTTTGCAACTCACAAAAATGAAGCTGCCGTTGTGCAGATTTTGAAGATATGCTTGATACTATTGAAGCAGCACTCGAAGATCTCAGACAGGGAAAATTACTAATAGTTGTAGATGATGAAGACCGTGAGAACGAAGGCGATTTCGTGACTGCTGCACGTAATGTTACCCCGGAGATCATCAATTTCATGTCAAAACATGGCAGAGGGCTCATCTGCGCCCCTCTTACCGAACAGAGGTGCGAGGAATTGCGTCTGAACCTGATGGTGGAAAACAATACTGTCCTTCATCAGACCCAGTTTACTGTTTCTGTGGACCTAATTGGTAACGGCTGCACAACAGGCATTTCGGCTCACGACAGGGCAAAGACAGTACAGGCACTTATTGACCCCAATACAAAAGCAGAAGACCTGGGCAGGCCTGGACATATATTCCCCCTTCGTGCCAAAAACGAAGGAGTTCTGCGCCGTACCGGCCATACCGAAGCAACGGTTGACCTTGCACGCCTGGCCGGTTACGAACCCGCCGGTGTATTGGTAGAGATCATGAATGATGACGGAACCATGGCACGCCTGCCTGAGCTGATGGAAATAGCCAAGAAATTCGACCTCAAGATCATTTCAATAAAAGACCTTATTTCTTACCGCCTGCAGAAAGAAACACTGATCCAGGAAGAAGTGAGGGTACAGTTGCCTACCAAATTCGGCACTTTTGAACTGGTGGCTTTCCGTCAGACGAATACCGGAGAGAACCACCTTGCCCTCGTGAAAGGCACATGGGAGAAAGACGAACCGGTTCTGGTAAGGGTGCACAGTTCCTGTGTGACCGGTGATATCCTACATTCCCTTCGGTGCGACTGTGGCGACCAGCTTGAATCGGCAATGCAAATGGTTGAGAATGCCGGCAAGGGCGTGATCCTCTACATGAATCAGGAAGGCCGCGGAATCGGGCTCATGAACAAACTAAAAGCCTACAAACTGCAAGAGGAAGGCAAGGATACCGTAGAAGCCAATCTGGCATTGGGATTCAAGAACGACCAGCGCGACTATGGCGTTGGCGCACAGATTCTACGCCATGTTGGTGTGTCTAAAATGAAACTAATGAGCAATAATCCGCGCAAACGCGCCGGCATGCTTGGATACGGGTTGGAAATAGTAGAAAACGTAGCTATCGAGATCGCTCCCAACAAACACAACGAGTTCTATCTGAAGACCAAGCGCGACAAACTTGGCCACGATATAATGAAATAAATACGAGACAAGTCTCCTGCAAAAGATAAAGGCCGCGTTTGCGGCCTTTATCTTTTTTGCCCACATAACCACTCTATCTGATGAGCGTAATATTGCCTTGTCGTTTTTCTATCTGACCATCAACAAACGTTGCGTCTATCGTGTAGACATAAACTCCTTCAGGCTGATCTACGCCATTCAACCGACCATCCCAACCGCGCCCTTCTATCCTCTCCGTCTCAAATATCAATTGCCCCCATCTGTTGTAAATATTCAGCTTAAAGGTTGCCAATCCCTTAGCCAGCAATGGGCGCGGCAGAAAATAGTCATTAACACCATCAGCGTTAGGAGTGAATGCGTTCGGAACGTCCAGGTAACAATCCTGCTTCACCTCTATTGTATCTGTCGCAGTACAGCCATCAACAATCACCTTTGCCCAATAACTACCGGGTGTGGTCACTTTAATAGAGTTTGTTTTCTCGCCTGTACTCCATAACCACCTCAAGCCAGGCACACCATCATATTTACCATCAGCAAGTGTAATGGGGCTGCCGCCCGGGCAGATCGTAGTATCCGCGCCCAGGTAGGTCTGCGGATGAGAGAACACCCATACCTTCTTGGTTGCAAACGTGTCGGGGCATGCCCGGTAGAACGCGTCGAACCTTACAGTGAGACTACCCTCCGCATCAAATCCATGTGTTACAGGGTTCTGATCTGCAATCTGCGAGCCATCACCAAAAGTCCACAGTATGCCGGTATTACCAATACCAGCATAAATGCCCGTAAAAGTTACCACCTTACCATCACACAAAACAGAATCTGTAAGCTTGATACTTACCTCGCTTATCGAATCGACTGTCATTACTGCCCTGGCAGTGTCTCGGCAAGGCACATAGTTAGATAAGGCCATAACTATCTTGTACGTTCCGGTACGGTTGTACACATGCACCGGATCTGCAACTGTATCAGTTTTTCCGTCTCCAAATGTCCATGCGTACTTGAGTTGAAAACCCAACGAAGTGTTGGTGAAAGTAACCGGCGCTCCAGTACACACAAAACTGTCAGGCACATTGGTAAAGCCCGCCTTCACAATATTCGTGATCGAAATATTTTTAGAAATACTGTCCACACAACGGGTGTTAGTGATCACAAGTGTCACGTTGTAAGTACCCGGCAAAGTGTAGATGTGCTGCGGATTGGTTGCAGTTGAAATACCTCCGTCATCAAAAGTCCAGGTATAGGTAAGGTCAGATGCCGGCGCAGATGTATTGGTAAAGTAAACCGTGTCAGCCTTGCAATTTTCGCGCACAACGAAATTATATCCGGGTATTATAGGTGGATCGACCAGCGTCACCGGCCCAAGTACATTCGACACGCACACACCTCCGGTGCGGGCCACGAAATCTGAGTAGACACCGTCGCACAGTCCGTTAATATAAACAGTACTATCGGCACCAATAGTTGCGATCACCGGTGGCTGCACAACACCATTTCTCCTGTATGTAATAGTGTCGGTCTGGCCGGGATGCAACCCCAGCAATCTGATCTTACCATCGCACCAGCCACATTTTGTAGCATTAGTAAATGTGATAGCGCGCATTGTGAACGGCGGCACTGTGAGGTTGGCAGGGCCCAATGTATTAGACACGCAAACACCTCCGGTGCGGGCCACAAAATTGTCGTACAGACCGGCACACAGTCCTGTGATGGTTATGGTACTGTCCGGCGCTACGGTTTGCACAACAGCAGGGAACGGAGCGCCATCCTTGGTAAACGTCACCGTATCTGTTTGCCCGGGATACAGGCCTCTTAAAGTCACAGTTCCCGTGCAGATACCGCAGTAGGGAGGATTGGTAAATGTAAGGGAGCTCATGGTAAATGGCGGCACGGTAAGGTTGGCCGGGCCAAGTGTGTTAGACAC
>JBIKSN010000046.1:0-16101 GCA_044348585.1 Flavipsychrobacter sp. | reverse complement strand
AAAGTTGTGGTGTTGGGCGGTACCGATCACAAGGTCTATGATAATCAGAATAATACTTTTGATATGGAACAACTGAGGAATGGAATCAATGCCGCACTCGGTATTCCATCTTCAACCCGTTCAATTACAAAGTCTAACCAGTTTTTTACAGTTTCACCCAATCCGGCTACAACAACTGCTGTAGCTATGATCAATGTGGCAGCTGATCAGATGGCGCATTTTTCTTATATCGATAAATCCGGACGGGTTATAAAGACAAAAACTGCTCAGTTGCGGAAGGGAATGAACTCACTTAACATCGACCTGACCGGACTTTCTCAGGGGGAATACATTGTGCGCCTTTCGGCAGGAAATGAAACCGGTGAGACTCGGTTGATTGTACGATAGGCAGGGGTGGTTTTTTTTGACAAAGTAATCACTGAATGCTATTTCTTTAGCGGGCTGAGGTGTGTGCGATCTCTCTCGTTTCACGGTGCATAACCTTTTTTCTGTTCGTACTGAGCATATTTGTTTATTTTCCCATTAATTTGCCTACCTTTGCACCTCAAAATTTAAAATCCAAACAATTCTAATAAAATAAACAATGGCAGACCTCCGCTTACAGCGCAACTTCGGTATCGCAGCACACATTGATGCCGGTAAGACCACTACTACCGAGCGTATTCTTTATTACACAGGCGTAAACCACAAAATAGGTGAGGTGCACGAAGGTGCTGCTACTATGGACTGGATGGCACAGGAACAAGAGCGTGGTATCACGATCACTTCGGCAGCCACTACCTGCTTCTGGAATTTCCCGATGATCCAGGGTAAAACGCAGCCGGATTCTAAGAAATATAAATTTAATATCATCGATACTCCGGGTCACGTTGACTTCACTATCGAAGTAGAACGTTCAATGCGTGTACTCGATGGTCTGATGGCGTTGTTCAGTGCCGTTGATGGTGTTGAACCTCAGTCTGAGACCGTTTGGCGCCAGGCAAACCGTTACCGTGTACCACGTATCGGTTTCGTAAACAAAATGGACCGTATCGGTGCTGACTTCCTTATGGTGGTTCAGCAGATCAAAGACATGCTTGGTGCTAAATCAGTGCCACTGCAGTTGCCTATCGGCGCGGAAGATAACTTTAAGGGTGTGGTTGACCTTATTCAAATGAAAGGTATCATTTGGGAAGACGCTACTCAGGGCATGACCTACAAAGAAGTGCCTATCCCCGATGATATGAAGGAAGAAGTGGACCACTGGCGCCAATATCTCGTTGAGGCTGTTGCCGAGTATGATGATCAGCTGATGGAGAAATTCTTCGAAGATCCGAACAGCATCAGCGAAGCAGAGATCCACGAAGCCGTTCGTAAAGCAACTATCGACCTCAGCATCATCCCGATGCTGTGTGGTTCAGCCTACAAGAACAAAGGTGTTCAGACAGCACTGGATGCGATCATCCGCTATCTGCCTTCACCTGTCGATGTAGAGTCAATTAAAGGTACACATCCTCATACGGGTGAAGAGATCGAGCGTAAGCCCGATGCGAAAGAGCCATTTGCAGCGCTCGCGTTCAAGATCATGACCGATCCGTTCGTTGGTCGTCTGGCGTTCTTCCGTTGCTACTCGGGTCACCTTGACGCGGGTTCATACGTTCTGAACATGCGCTCAGGTAAGAACGAGCGTATCAGCCGTATCATGCAGATGCACGCCAATAAGCAAAACCCTATCGACTTCATTGAAGCTGGCGATATCGGTGCTGCAGTAGGTTTCAAAGAGATTAAAACCGGTGATACTCTGTGTGATGAGAAAAACCCGATCGTTCTCGAGAACATGTTCATTCCTGAACCTGTTATCTCTATCGCTGTTGAGCCGAAGACTCAGGCCGACGTTGATAAAATGGGCATGGCGATCGCTAAGCTCGTAGAAGAGGATCCTACACTGCGCGTTAAGACTGACGAAGATACCGGCCAGACAGTACTGAGCGGTATGGGTGAACTTCACCTCGAGATCATCGTTGACCGTATGAAGCGCGAGTTCAAGGTTGAGATCAATCAGGGTGCTCCTCAGGTTGCCTACAAAGAGGCATTCACTTTGAAAGTTGAACACCGTGAAGTATATAAAAAGCAGACAGGTGGTCGTGGTAAGTTCGCTGACATCCAGTTCGAGATAGGCCCTGCTGACGAAGAGTTCTTGAAAGAAGGCAAAGGTAACTTCCAGTTCATCAACGATATCTTCGGTGGTTCTATCCCGCGCGAATTCATCGCTCCTATTCAGAAAGGCTTCGAAGCTTCAATGACCAATGGTCCTTTGGCAGGTTTCCCTGTAGAAAGCATGAGGGTTCGTATCTTCGATGGCTCTTTCCATCAGGTCGATTCTGACGGTATGTCTTTCGAATTGTGTGCTAAGTCTGGCTTCCGTGAGGCTGGTCGTAAGGCTAAAACCGTGATCCTCGAACCTATCATGAAGGTAGAGGTGATCACTCCTGACCAGTACATGGGTGACGTTACAGGTGACCTTAACCGCCGTCGTGCTATGCTCGAAGGTATGGATAGCCGTAACAACCTGCAGGTGATCAAAGCGAAAGTACCACTGAGCGAAATGTTCGGTTATGTAACTCAGCTTCGTTCATTGTCATCTGGTCGCGCTACATCTACAATGGAGTTTAGCCACTATTCACCGGCTCCGCGAAACATTGAAGAAGAAGTAGTTGCAAAATCAAAAGGAAAATAATTTTAAGGTCCTTTTATAAGTCAATACCGCAAGCGCCCGGACGAGTTCCGGGCGTTTACTTTTAAGTAGCTTCACTTATCCACAAAATGCTTTCGGGCTTCGGTTTGTAGCGATTGTGGGTTAAATTTGTCACCATGTTGCAAAGTGTACCCAAGGAAGATAATTACAGGCATAAGGGATTAAGAAGGCAGTTGGTGCAGCAACTGCGTGAAAAGGGGATCACTGATGAAAAAGTACTATCGGCAATAGATGCAATACCCCGTCACTTTTTCCTGGACCCTGCTTTTGAAAAACAGGCATACGAAGACAGAGCTTTTCCTATTACTGCCGGCCAAACCATTTCACATCCGTTTACTGTTGCGTACCAGACCCAGTTACTTGAGCTGAAAAAGTTCGACAAGGTGTTGGAGATTGGTACCGGTAGTGCGTACCAGGCATGTGTGCTGGCTGAACTGGGTGTAACTCTCTACACGATTGAAAGGCAAAGAGCCCTGTATGACTATGTCGGTAAGTTCTTTTTTCTGAATAAGTACCTCAATATCAAGCGATTTTACGGAGACGGATTTGAGGGGTTACCTACTTATGCACCCTTCGATAAGGTATTGATAACATGCGGCGCGCCGTATGTACCTCCCAAACTGGTAGAGCAACTGAAACCGGGAGGTATAATGGTGATACCTGTTGGCGAAGATGGTAAGCAAAAAATGCTTCGCGTCAAAAAGGATGCTGCGGGTACAGTATTGATGGAAGAAATGGGCGATTTTTCCTTCGTTCCTATGCTGCAGGGCAAGAATAGGGAGTAGATCTCCGGATATTAGCCGTGGTAAACTCTGGAGGCAATGATCGCTCCAGTACTGATCTCCAGAACCTCAGCAACCAGCATGTCGGGTTCTCCATCAACACTTCTTACATATTCCATGAACACTCGGTTGTTATCAGCGGTGAGGGTAGTGCACCTATAATGCAGTGAGGGTAGTCTGTCGAATGCGTCCTGCCACCAAATGCGGAGGGCGGGTTTTCCGGTAACAAATCCGTTCGTTTCGGGCTGCCTGACCTTCAACTTTGGTGAGTAGTGCCTGGCTTCGTCATGATAGAGTGAAAGCAAAGCTTCAAGGTTGTGCGTGTTGAAGGCATCAAACCATTTTCGGGCTATTGACAGAATCTCTGTAGTGCTCATATTGTTGTTTCGAAAGCGCGCGTAAAAGTATTTCTTCAATTTATGACTTATGTCACAATTTTTCGGCTTTTATTTAAGTATATTTATATTGTAATTTTCAATTTTCATCCGGTCGACTGCCTAAACGCAAATACCGGTGAGATGGGAAAACAGTATATTATTTTCTAAAAACACGAAAGATATGGCAACCAAAAAAGCAAAAAAAGAAGACAAAAGCATCTCTGAAAATATTGAGTCTGCAACCCTTGCGAAAAAAGTGCTAAAAAACACGATTGAAAATTACAAGAAAGCTGCTTCTCATCAGCTGGAGGCATCCAACTTTATGTTGGAGGCGGTGAGGCATTATGAAGCCGGCAATCTGGAAAAAGCCGCACATAATGCGTTGCTTGCGCATGGTCATCACGCTATTGCCGGTTCGTTCCTGACCGATGAAGCCAAACACCATGCACAAGCGCAGAAACGATCAAATTTTCACAAGTAGGTAGACACCTTTTGTAGTGGGGATTAATGTATTGACGTGGATGTCCTGCCACCGCGACGGTGTGGTTTTGGGTTGACCTTACAGTTTTTTGAGGTTCTTGTCCATTTCTTTATCGTACCAATCCTTGTCGTTCTTTTCCTTTTCTTCCAGTTCTTTGAGTAATTGTGCCTTCACTTTTTTGAGATCTGTTTCTTCGTTCGGGGTATTGATGTTGAATTTTACTCCGCTGACGCGGCCGTTAGTTGGTTTCCTTGTTCTCATATTCTGTCAGATATTCTGTATCAAAGTTAGCGAAAAGGCTTTTTGTGCTGGTGACAATTGTTTCGGCCTAACAGAATAAGGTTTTTACATTGATGTATTGGAGCGGTTCGCAGTTTCCCGATTTTTCTTTTCTTCTCTCTTTTTGTACAACTCATTGATGATCAAAGAAAACCTGGGAAGTGGGTGTGCAATCTGCTTCCCAAAACTGCGCAAAAACTGCGCACTTCTTCCCATGTGAGAAGTGAAATATAATATTCATGTATTGCAATCTGCCAGTTGTTCTTTAACATGAATACAATTTACATCGGGGAATGCAGCCTGGCAAAAAGAATATCTGTGATAGTGCGTTTTCTATAGTGTGATAGAACTTATTTGTTTCTATTGTCTTCATATAAGTTCTTGTAAATCTGTTAAAGTTCATTGGGTAATTAGGTGCGTCTAATTTTGTGAGTTAGATTTGACGTGAAATGAGTAGGGAAGAGCACGACATATCGTTGAGTGAGGTGCATGGGCAGGTCAATCCGGCGGCAGCGGGTAGTAAATGGAAGCGTGTGTTTGCGTTCTTCGGGCCGGCCTATCTGGTGAGTGTTGGCTATATGGATCCGGGGAACTGGGCCACCGATCTTGCAGGTGGAAGTCAGTTTGGCTATTCGCTGATATGGGTACTGCTGATGAGCAATGTCATGGCATTACTGTTGCAGTCGCTGAGTGCGAGGCTGGGTATCGTGCAGGGGCGTGATCTGGCGCAATGCAACAGGGAGGTGTATCCGCCAGCTGTGAATTTTGTATTGTATCTTCTTGCGGAAGTTGCGATTGCCGCGTGCGACCTGGCGGAGGTGCTTGGTATGGCAATAGGTTTGCAAATGCTTTTCGGGTTGCCGCTGATATGGGGTGTGGTGCTGTCGCTGCTGGACACGTTTTTGCTATTGTACCTGCAAAAGCTGGGCATGCGCAAGCTGGAGGCGTTTATTGTGAGTCTGGTGGCGATAATAGGTGGTTGTTTTCTGGTAGAGATATTTCTGGCGAAGCCTGATCTGGGCGAGGTTGCGAAAGGCTTTGTGCCCTCGTTGCCGGGTAAGGGAGCTTTATTTATAGCCATCGGCATCATAGGCGCAACAGTGATGCCGCACAATCTGTACCTGCACTCGGCACTGGTGCAGACGAGGAAAATAGGCCGAGATAATGAGTCCATTAAAAAGGCGATAAAGCTGAATAATATAGATAGTGCGATAGCATTGAATATGGCTTTTTTCGTGAACGCCGCGATATTGGTGTTGGCGGGATCGGTGTTTTATAATGCGGGTCTGCACCATGTGGCCTCGCTGCAGGATGCCCACCAATTGCTGGCGCCGTTGCTGGGCAGCAAGTGGGCACCGGTATTGTTTGCGGTGGCACTGATAGCAGCGGGGCAGAGTTCGACCGTGACGGGAACATTGGCCGGACAGATAATAATGGAGGGCTACCTCAGGCTTCGTATCAGTCCGGCGCTGCGCAGAATGATCACCCGCGTACTTGCGATAGGCCCTGCGGTGTTAGTACTAGTAGTGTGGGGCGATAAGATGGTGGACCAGATGTTGTTGTTCAGCCAGGTATTGTTAAGCATGCAGCTGGCATTTGCCGTGGTTCCGCTGATCCACTTTGTGAGCGACCGAAAGAAGATGGGTGACTTTGCCATATCCACGCGTACACGGATAGGCGCATGGGTGGTGGCGGCCGTGATCATAGCACTGAACCTGAAACTATTTGGTGAAAGTGTGGCTCAGTGGTTACAGGGTACCGACCAATGGTGGCTGCAGGTGCTGGTGGTGTTGCTGGTAGCTGCGATAGGGGTACTGTTGCTGATTACAATTATCTACCCGTTTGTGCTGCAAAGGCGGGAGGCCAATATCAGCGTACATGGCAATATTGCTGCCACCGTGGGTGCGCCGGCTGAACCGTTCCGTTGTATCGCACTCGCACTCGACTTTAGCGATAATGACGAGAAGGTGCTGCGATATGGTATGCATCTGGGCAAAGACCATGCACATTTTGTGCTGATCCATGTAGTAGAGAGCGCATCCGCGAGGCTGATCGGCAACGAGGCGCACGATTATGAGACGCGAAAAGACCAGGCCCATCTGGATAGTTATGTACAACTAATGAAGGAGGCGGGATTTGATGCGCAGGGAATATTGGGATATAAAAGCCGTTCAGGAGAGATAGCGCGCATTGTAAATGATTGCAGATGCGACCTGCTTATCATTGGCAGTCATGGTCATAAAACGGCAAAGGACTTTATCTTTGGCGAGACGATCAATACGGTTCGTCATCTCATCCATATTCCGGTATTTATTGCGCGCTAAAGCAACGTCCTGGTTTCATTTTTGCCAATGTGCCTTGCCTGTGCTACTTTGCGTGTCAATTGTTTATGAGGAATAAGATTATCAGATATATATCTGCGGCATTATTGTTATTTGCATGTATGCCATTGGCTGCACAGCAAAGAATAGTTCTTGATAATAATTGGGTGTGCATCAATGTGCCCGACACAAAACTGGCTGCTGAAGAATTGTCGATGCCCGTAACAAAACTGACGGGCTGGATGCCCGCATTGGTGCCGGGTACGGTTCTTACCAATCTGCTACACAACAAGCGGATCCCTGATCCCTTCTTCGGATATAACAACAGCCTGATCCCTGATATTGCTGACATAGGGCGCGACTATTACTCCTATTGGTTTGTCAACGAGCTGACCCTGAGTACAATGCCCGGTGAGCATGTATGGCTCACATTCAGGGGGGTGAATTACAGTTTTGACGTGTACGTGAACGGTAAGAAAGTTAACAAAGACCGAGAAGTAGGGATGTTCCGCCGCTTCAGTTATGACATCACCCAACATTTGGCTGCCGACGGACACAACCGTGTAGCGGTATTGGTATTCCCGCCGGTGCATGTGGGCAACCCTAACGGCGGTCAGGGCGGAGACGGTATTATAGCCCGTGATGTAACTAATCAATATGTGGCAGGGTGGGATTGGATACAGCCGGTACATGACCGTAACACCGGAATCTGGGACAAGGTTTTTGTAGAGCGCACCAAGATGGTGAATATTGAAGACGTGCATGTGGTGCCACATGTACCCGGCAAGCGTACGGTGGATGGCGACCAGGCGCCGGGATCGGTAACGGTAGACGCGACGATGGTGAATACTGGTGAAAAAGCGCTGAATGCTATGGTGATGTATGAGTTACAAGGGCAAACAGCATCGCAGCGCATTTCTCTGCAGCCGGGCGAAAGACAGAAGGTAGAACTGCCGAAGCTGGTGGTCCGAAACCCGAGGCTGTGGTGGCCAAACGGATATGGCCCGCAGAACCTGTACAGTATAAAACTAAGGGTATTGGTAGACGGTAAAGGGCTGTCGGATGAAGAGGAGGTGACCTTTGGAATGAGAGAACTGACCACTTTATGGAACGCCACCACTGAAAGTCGCGAGATACATGTGAACGGTCAACGGATCTTCATAAAGGGAGCCAACAGGATATTGTCGGACGCGCTGTTGCGATTCAGTGACGACCGCTATGACGCTGAGGTGCGTTACCACCGCGACATGAACCTGAACATGATCCGCGTGTGGGGTGGCGGCATTACCGAGCGACCTGAGTTTTATGATGCTTGTGACAAGTATGGACTACTGGTGATGCAGGACCTTTGGATGACGGGCGACTGCAACGGTCGCTGGTATGATGCCACGAAAAAAGACGATACAACTACACGCAGAGGTTATCCGGATGACCATAGATTGTGGTTGACTTCCTGCGCCGATCAGGTGCAGTTGCTGCGCAATCATACATCGCTGGCATTGTGGTGTGGTGGCAATGAGATACGCCCGCCAGAGGATATATTGTGTGTGCTGCGGGATAGCCTGTTGCCTGCATTGGACGGGACAAGGTATTTCTTTGAATACTCCAATCACGACAGCATGTCTTATAAGGCGCATGATGGCCCATACACTATTCAGAAAGAGAACTATTTCTGGAATCATCGGTCGTGGGGATTCAATTCCGAGATCGGTTCCGTGGGGATAGGGGATATAGAATCTCTGAAAAGGTTTATGCCCGAGGCTAATCTGGTGCAGCCGGTTTACAACATCGAGAAGGGAAAATGGGAGGCCGACTCGATGTGGCGGTATCACAAATACTATTCGTATGATTCGGCAGTGGAGCAATATGGACACCCTAAAGATGTTGCCGATTTTGCCCGAAAGGCTCAGTTGGTAAACTACAATCAGTACAGGGCATTGATGGAGGGTTTCAGGTCGCATAAGTGGGAGTGGTATACCGGGGTGATGATATGGAAAACCCAAAACCCATGGACTGCAATGGTGGGGCAGATGTATGATGTGTATCTTGATCCCAATGCCTGTATGTTCGGGTTGATGGAAGGTGCTAAACCACTACACGTGATGTATGAGCCCAAGTGGGGTGGCGTGATGGTAGTGAACAGTGATCATAAACCGAGGCAGGTAAGGTTGTGGTATAGTATAACCAAGGGGGTGACGTCAGTGCAGGGTATCAATGATTCGATCTATACGATCCCGCCGGACACGTGTATCGCGATAGCAAAAGCACCCGATCTGGACAGAAGGCTGGATAAGGCAGATAGCACGAGTGGTGCGTTTATGTCGCTGCGATTGTATGAAGGAACCACCAAGAACATAATAGACGACAATACTTACTGGTTTCCCGGTGTAGACAGCACGTATAAATGGCTTTCGTACCTGAGGCCGGCATCGCTGGATGTAACGGCAACAAGAAAGGCTCCCGGACGGATAGAGGTATCGGTGAGGAACCGGTCTGATGTAAATGTGTCGTTCTTCAATCATATTACGCTTGTAGACAAAGCCACAAAGAAGCGCATCTTGCCTGCGTTTTACAGCAATAACTTTATCACGATATCGCCTGAGCGGCATAAACAGATAGTGATAGAGTTTGAACCACCGAAGGGAGTGACCCTGCAAGTGTGTGTAGATGAGTGGAATACCGGGAAACGGTATATTGACCTGAATTGATATCCTTTAAAACGCATTGTGCTCACCGATGTTTTTGAGTACCTTGCATTAATAACATGTCCGGTTGGTAAGCGACCGTAAAAATTGAACACATGAAAAGAATAATGGCATTATTGCTATTGGCGTCACCGTTGGCCTCCTTTGCACAAGGCAGCGACCCGAATCTTGGTGTCATACCGGCTCCGGTCTCTGTGACGAAGGGAAGGGGTGAATTCAAGTTCAGTCCTGAAACGATGGTGCTGGTAGATTCGCCGGATAGCAAGCCAATGAAGTTCTTTGCCGATTATCTGAAGAAGGCGGATCTGGCCACCGGAGTAACAGACATATCGAGACTGGACAAAAAGCCCAAGTCATTGAAGAATACTGTGGTGCTGTCGATGAACTTTAAAGGAGAATTGCCCCCAGAGGGTTATGAGTTAAAGATAACGGACGACCATGTGGAGTTGCGGGGGCATGGTGCCGGTATGTTCTATGGCATGCAGACACTCATTCAGCTGATACACAAAACGTCTCCGGGGTCGGCTACCATACCATGTGCCACTATAAAGGACCAACCCCGTTTTCCATACAGGGGGATGCATCTGGATGTATCACGCCACTTCTTTGATGTAGCGTTTGTGAAGAAGTACATAGACGTTATGGCTATGTACAAGCTGAATAATTTTCATTGGCATCTTACCGATGACCAGGGGTGGAGGATAGAGATCAAGAAATATCCTAAGCTTACAGAAGTGGGCAGTATGAGGGCTCAGACAAAGGTGGGCAGGGCAGCAGGTCCAACAGCGGTGCCGGGTGCTTATGACAATACACCACATGGAGGATTCTATACTCAAGAGCAGATAAGGGAAGTTGTAGAATATGCTTCTTCAAAGTTCATAAACGTGATACCTGAGATAGAAATGCCAAGTCACTCACTCGCAGCACTTGCGGCGTACCCGGAATGGAGCTGTGACCCAACAAAGACTTACAAGGTTGGTGAGACATGGGGAAGCTATGACGACGTTTTCTGCCCTACAGAAGAGACATTTAAAGCACTGTTTGAAATACTGAGGGAGGTGATAGACATGTTCCCCGGCAAGTATATTCACATTGGCGGCGATGAGTGTAACAAAGTAGCATGGAAAAAGTCGGAATTCTGCAGGCAGCTCATTATTGACCAAAAACTGAAGAATGAAGAGGGATTGCAGAGTTATTTCATAGGCAGGATAGAAAAGTACCTGAATTCTCAGGGAGTGCAGATGATAGGCTGGGATGAAATATTGGAGGGAGGTCTGGCGCCGAACGCCACTGTGATGAGCTGGAGGGGTGAGAAAGGAGGTATTGCAGCTGCGCAATTGTCTCATGATGTGATCATGACCCCGGGTAGCGGTGGCATGTATTTTGACCATGTGCAGAGTAAATCGCCGCAGGAGCCGCTGAGCATCGGAGGATTCGCGCCGCTGGAAAAGACCTATAACTACGATCCGATCCCTTCTGTGCTGAACGAACAGCAGGCGAAGCGTGTTTTGGGTGTTCAGGCCAATGTGTGGACAGAATATATAGCTACACCGAGCAAGGTTGAGTATATGTTGCTGCCAAGGATGCTGGCTTTGTCGGAAGTTGGGTGGACGCCAAAGAACAATAAGGACTATCAGGAATTTTCGCAGCAACGTATCCCCGGTCATTTAAGTAATCTGGAAAAGATAGGTTATAATTACCGTGTTCCGGTGCCAATAGGCGCGGCTGACACAATGATCTCGGTAAAAGCGGCTAAATACACTATATCTCTTGCGCCATCGGTTGCAGGTGCCAAAATATACTATACCATTGACGAGTCTGAGCCAAGTGAAAATGATATGGTTTACACAGCTCCGCTTGAGTATACAGTGCCAACTGAGAGTACGATCCGCTTTAAGTGCATACAGATAACACCGGCCGGCAAGAAAAGTAACGTAAGCACTATTATGATCCAGAATTAATAGAACCTGCAATGGAGGCCTATAACAAAACAGGTATTACTGTCAATGTGCCAATAGCGGCAGTTTGGGATGCATTGGTAAATCCCGACCTGACCGAACGGTATATGTTTGGTTGCAGGGTGACCTCTGACTGGACGCCCGGTGCAGTTGTTGACTGGGTGGGGACGGTTGATGGGAAGCATGTAACCTTTGTGACAGGATACCTGATAGATCTTGTGCCCGAGCAATTGCTGGTTTATTCTGTAGTGGACCCAAATGCACCCTATGCCGATAACAGGGCGGATCACCTGATCGTAACGTGTGCATTGAGCGAATCACCTGATGGCGTTGCATTATCAATATCGCAGGGTGACTATACGAAGGTGACTGATGGTGCTAAGAGGTATGGGCATGGTGTTGCGGGTTGGGACCAGCTTTTGCATACTTTGAAAACAGTTGCAGAGCAAGCAGAGTAGCTACCAGCTGCCGCCAGCACCGCCACCGTCGGTGCCGCCACCGCCGAAACCTCCGAAGCCGCCACCGCCGCCGCCCCAGTCGCTTCCGCCACCCCAGTCGCTTCCGCCACCGCCACCGCGGTTGAGCAAGCTGCCGATGAGCCATCCTGTAGCGAAGTCGCCAACGCCACCGCTACTCATGTACCCGCCACCGCCACCACCGCCACGGCTTTTGATAACAGCGACGAGGATAATGAAAATGATGAGGACGATGACGCCAGCAGGAATACCTCCGCCTGAACCAGTCTTTCCATCGGCGGTATATTCCCCCTTGGTCACTGCGATAATAGCGTCAGCGGCTTTGTCGAGTCCTTTTGCATACTGTCCCTCGCGGAAAGCGGGGCGGAGCTCGTTTCGGAAGATGCGAGAGGTTTTGGCATCGGTGAGGACGCCCTGAAGGCCGGTGCCTGTTGCAATAAAAGCCTTGCGGTCTTCTACTGCAACGAGCATCAGTACGCCGTTGTTCTTACCTGCCTGACCGATGCCCCATTTATTGAATAACCTGGTTGTATATTCTGCAACATCGTGCCCGCCAAGATTGGTTATGGTGACAATAGAGATCTGAGTGGAGGTGGTTCTTGCAAAGTCTTCGAGTTTGCGTTCGAGACGAGCTTCTTCGCCTGAATTCAGTATGCCTGCATAGTCATTCACCAGGCGGGGAGGATTGGGTTTATCCGGATATATATCATCGCCCGCAAAGGATGAAAGGGCCGTAAACAGAAATAGTACGGACAAGCACACTTTAAGCATGCGGGCTATATGGCGTTTTATGAGTGTCATTTTCCGAAAACTATTTCGTCAGGTAATTCGTTTTTCTGAATGTTGGGGTCGGGTGGAAAGTGAGTAGCCAATGCGTCGCCAAGTGCGTTGATGCAATTGCAAAGGCCTTCAGTGTATTCGTTGTTTCGCATGTGGCCGGAAAGAGTTGCGGCCGCTTTTTGCCAGAAATCGGGTCCTCCTGCTTTCTCGTAAATAGCTTTGTCGCCGAAGAGGGCGAACTGGCGGTCGGCCCACGCAATGTAGATGATCACCGCATTTCGGGCGGCTGTTTTCTCCATGGCCAGTTTGTTGAAAATTTCCCGGGCACGGACCATAGGATCCATGTAAGCGCATTTTGGTTCCATGTAAACTCGAATCTCGCCGCTGGTGCGTGATTCGGCATGGCGTATGCACTCAACAACCCTGTTTTGTTCTGATTTCTCAAGAAACTGCTTGCGTGGAAATAATGACAACATTGCGTTTTTACTCTAATAGTGTTAGTGGCAAAGTTTGAGAAAAGTCAGGCGCCCGGTAATGAGCGCCTGACCAAAGAAATACTAGAACTGTACTTTAGGTGCTTTTTCGGCTCCCTGTTCAGCCTGGAACATTGCCATCTCTTTGAAGTGGAACATGCCGGCTAAAATGTTGTTGGGGAAGTTGGTCACCTTTACGTTGTAGGTCTTAACGGCTTCGTTGAAGTCGTCGCGAGATACCTTAATACGGTTCTCTGTGCCCTCGAGCTGGCTTTGCAGATCGCGGAAGCTCTCGTTGGCTTTTAGTTCAGGATATTGTTCTGAAACTACCATCAGACGGCCCAACGCCTGGCTGAGTTGTCCCTGTGACTGCTGGAATTGCTGCAGTTTTTCCGGAGTAAGGTCTTTGGGGTCAACTTTAATTGACGTTGCGTTTGCACGTGCCTGAATAACCTGAGTGAGGGTAGTGGTCTCGAAGTTGGCCACACCCTTTACAGTTGCTACGAGATTGGGGATGAGGTCAGCACGGCGCTGGTAGCTACTTTGTACATCAGCCCATTTTTGCTGTGCCTCTTTCTGGCTTGTGTTCATGCCATTGTAGCCGCAGCCACCCATAAATACCAGCATCAGTATGACGCCCAAGGTAATAAGAAGTCCTTTTTTCATTGGTTTTTTAATTTAGGTCAAAATTACGATGTTGTGGTCTGCTGAAACTAATGTTAATCGGCAGACGGAGTAAAAATATCGGTGATCGTTCACCTAATGAGGTGGAAAATGGTCCGATCATCGGCGACCGGTGTTGTTCCGGTTATTATATTTCGGTTTCACCTTCATCCGTACCTTGTTCCCGAAATAGTATCTGGCACTCAATCCCAGCAAATTATTGGGGAAGTAGGTAACATCGGGAGCGTAGTTAAGGGATGGTTTCACATCTACAGAGACTCCGAACGGCATATCTGAGAAGCGGTACTCGACACCGAAAACGAGATCCAGTCCGTACATAGTCTCGTTCTTACTCACATCTTTGTACCGTATCCAGGAGCCATAATGTGCACCGGCGCCGAAAAATACCATTACTTGCGGCCCGATCAATGGTGTATTTACCTGCGCGAGGATGCCTGCCATAGTGCTTTTCCCCGAACTGGATGGTAGTCCGGCCGGACGCCCGCCGGAAAAATTGAGCTGACCTTCAATGGCTATCAGTTCGGAAGGGTGATAACGGACAGTTGCTCCAGCTCCATCCGGGGATGCCCTGATGCCTGCTGCATAGGGATGGTTGTGATCTTGTGCGTAGGTTATGGCACTTAGGCCTATTGCCAGAAGTGTTGCGGTTACTTTTATTTTCATATGACACTATATTTAGGCATCACCTCTTTCAAAGATAAGCATGATTTTCTGTAAGCACGGTTAAATTCGGGTTTCTCGCAGTAGGTAAGTATTTTTGCACGATTAAAAGAAAAACACGATGCCGGAAGTTTTTGATACGACACTTGAATTTGCCCAAACGCAGGATCAGATGGATACTTTGTTCCCGTTCAGGGAGCGGTTCCTGTTTCCTCAGCACAATGGTGAAGACGTGCGTTATTTCTGCGGTAATTCATTAGGTCTGCAGCCCAAAAGCGTTGAGTATCTGATGAATAGAGAGCTGCGTGATTGGGCGCGCCATGGTGTGGAGGGACACTTCAGGGCAGCGAATCCGTGGTTTTCGTATCACCACATCTTCAGCGAAAGACTGGCGAAAATTGTTGGCGCGAAGAAGGATGAAGTTGTGGCGATGAATACACTGACGGTGAATCTGCACCTGATGATGATGTCGTTCTATCGCCCGAAAGGAAAGAGATACAAAATACTTATGGAAGCCGGTGCGTTTCCGTCGGACCAATATGCGATGGAAACACAGGTGCGCATGTATGGCTACGATCCTAACGACGCCATAATAGAGGTGGCACCCAAGGAAGGTGAGCACCTGATAGATGATGATGCAATAATAGCCGCAATAGAGCATGCAGGTGAATCGCTGGCGATAGTGATGATCGGTGGCGTGAACTACTATACCGGGCAGTTCTTTGACCTGGAGCGTATAGTAAAAGCGTCGCACAAGGTGGGCGCGAAATGCGGTTTTGATCTGGCCCATGCGGTAGGAAATATTCCATTGCGCCTGCATGATTGGAATGCTGACTTTGCCTGCTGGTGTTCTTACAAATACCTCAATTCGGGCCCGGGAGGGGTAGGTGGTGTGTTTGTGCATGAAAGGCATGGCGATAACCCGGAAGTTTTCAGGCTTGCCGGCTGGTGGGGAAATGACGAGAAGTCGCGGTTTAAAATGCAGAAAGGCTTTCTGCCGCAGAAGGGTGCTGCAAGCTGGCAAATGAGTAACGCGCCGGTGTTCAACATGGTGGCGCACAATGCATCTCTCGATCTTTTTGATAAAGCCGGATTAGATAATTTGAGGCGGAAGAGTATAAAGATGACGTCTTATCTTGAATTCCTGCTTCGCAAGGTCGATAATTTGGAGTTTGAGATCATTACTCCAAAGGAAACAGAGCGACGCGGAGCGCAGTTGTCGATGCTATTTGGAGCTGATGGAAGAAAGGTGTTCGATCACCTTACGGAAAATGGTTTGGTGGCTGACTGGAGGGAGCCCAATGTGATACGTGTAGCACCTGTGCCTATGTACAATACTTATGAGGATTGCTACAGGTTGTATGAGTTGTTGGTGTCTTTCGGGAAATAGC
>JBIKSN010000271.1:0-4132 GCA_044348585.1 Flavipsychrobacter sp. | reverse complement strand
GAGCCGTGGCTACAAGAGAAGGACACAGGGTTTCATACTTGCAGGTGAAGACAGTAATGCACTACGCATAGGTGACGAACCAATGCAGTACCACCTCAAATTCCCCGATCTGGCCGTGAGTGTGGCCGAAGAACGCATGACGGGAATTCCCGCATTGTTGCAGCGCCGGCCCGATGTTGATGTCATTCTGCTGGACGATGCCTACCAACACCGTTCGGTAAAAGCAGGGCTGAATATATTGATCACAGACTATTCGCGTCCATTCTATTCTGACCATATTCTGCCGTTTGGCAGTCTGCGCGAAAGCAAGAATGCAGCAAAGAGGGCTCAGGTGATCATAGTTTCCAAATGCCCGACAACGCTAACAGAGACTGAAGCGGCTGAAATGGTAGCTAAGATCGCTCCCCGCGATGGCCAGAAGGTCTTCTTCACAGGGCTGCAGTACATGCACCCATATAGCTTCTTTACCGGAGAGCCGGTTGACCTTTCATCTGTAAACGCCCTTTTGGTGTGTGGTATTGCCCGCCCGGAGCCTTTGCTTTCATTCCTTTCGGGTGTGGCAAAAGGTGTTCATACTTTGTCCTACAAAGACCACCACTACTTTGTTTCTGCTGATCTGGAAGAGATCAAGACTACCTATGGTAAATGGGACGTAGAGAATAAAGTGATCGTCACTACCGAAAAAGATGCCGCCCGCCTGATGCTACACAAGGACAAATTGGCAGAGTGGGGTATACAGATCGTGGTCTTGCCTATTGCAGTGTATGTGTTGTTCGGAAAAGGGGAGGAGTTGGACCAGATCATTCTTGGCTATGTGGACAAAACCATATCAGATAATCTAGCCGAATTCAATCAGGAGTATATCGAGATACTATAAATTATCGAGATAAGATATTGTTGATCTCGGTATTTCCGCCCTTTTTTTCTGAGCTGTTGATATTGAAGATAGTCGCGGCAAATAGCGCCAGACCTATAAGCAATATACATGCCGCTGAAAAGCGTTGCACATAGATGATCTTCCTTACGGTAAGTAGCCGCTTAATGCGATCTGCGAGAAACACCTTCGAAAAGTCGATGCCCAGAATGATGATCAACGCGGTTCCGAAAAGTATCACCCGGTAGTATCCTGTAGTGTTGGCCGTTATCGTAACGGCGCCCAGCCAGGTTATCAATACACCGGGGTTCAAAGTATTTACGAGAAAGCCACTCATCCAGATCTTTATCACATCTCCATTCGAAATAGTGAGCTGAACAGATGACGGCCGCTTGGGTTTCAGCTTCTTCAACAGCCCCACCAGCCCTATGGCCATGAGGGTAACCGCACCACCAAATGCTATATGGCGCTCATAGGGCTCCAGGTAACGTAGCCAGCCCGCGGCAAGGTTGGCGATTGTTACGTATATGAGGTCGCTGACGGAAACACCCAGCACAAACGCCAGTCCGGCCTTGTAACTGAAGTTGAGGCTATACCTGATGATGGCGAAGAGTGTTGGGCCAACACTTATCGCCATGAACAACCCCACCAACAGGCCTTTTATCAACGCGTCTACAAGCTGCATAAACTATGGCAAGATAATAAAAATTGACCCATTGCCTTTGAACTTCGGTATGTTTTAACTGTTATCTTTGCCATCCATTTTAAAAATATATTACTCTAACAATCTGTACTATGATGCAATTTACCGGTCAGACGAACTTCTATAAAGGCAAGGTCCGCGATGTGTACACCATCAACGACAAATACATGGTGATGATAGTAAGCGATCGTATCTCTGCGTTCGATGTGGTGCTGCCAAAGCCTATTCCATACAAGGGCCAGGTGCTCAACCAGATCGCTGCTCAGTTTCTTGAAGCTACTAAAGACATAGTGCCCAACTGGATGATCAACACCCCGTTGCCAAACGCTACAATAGGGTACAAGTGCGAAACATACCCGGTAGAAATGGTTGTTCGTGGTAACCTGACAGGTCATGCATGGCGCACCTACAAAAGCGGCAAGCGCGAACTGTGCGGTATCGCCATGCCCGACGGCATGAAGGAGAACGACTTCTTCGAAAAACCGATCATCACGCCTACAACCAAGGCACACGAGGGTCACGATGAGGATATCTCCCGCGAAGAGATCATTTCCAGCGGACTTGTATCTAAAGAAGAATACGAACAACTGGAGAAATACACCCTGGCTCTGTTTGAAAGGGGTAAAGAGATAGCCAAGAGCCGCGGTCTGATACTGGTGGATACCAAGTATGAATTCGGACGCATTGGCGATACCATTTACCTGATCGACGAGATCCATACACCTGATTCATCGCGCTACTTCTACCTTGAAGGTTATGAAGAACGCCAGAGGAAGGGAGAGACTCAAAAACAACTCTCAAAAGAGTTTGTGCGTGAGTGGCTTATGGAGAACGGCTTCCAGGGCAAAGAAGGCCAGCAAGTGCCTGAAATGACGGAAGACGTTGTGGGCCGCATATCAGAAAGGTATGTTGAGCTGTACGAAGTAGTGACAGGCAAGACCTTCCAGAAACATGATGTGAACTATGCCGAGCAGCAGGCTAAACTGGAGGCAGAACTTCAGAAACTGCCATAAGAGTTACCTATTCAATTGAAATTATAAAGAGGCCGCCCGGAAGGACGGCCTCTTCCTTTATATTCTTATCATAGGTTGCCGCGTTTGGCCTGCTCCCTTTCTATCGATTCGAAAAGGGCTTTAAAGTTACCTGCACCAAAGCTCTGTGCTCCTTTCCTCTGAATAATTTCGAAGAATAATGTTGGACGATCTTCTACCGGCTTGGTGAACAGTTGCAGCAAATAACCTTCCTCGTCACAATCTACAAGGATACCCAGCTCCTGCAGTGGCGCGATATCTTCATCGATTTTGCCTACACGGTTCGGGAGGTCTTCGTAATAAGCATTGGGTGGCGCATCGAGGAATTCGACCCCACGCGCTTTGAGTGAACGCACGGTAGCAACGATATCGTTGGTTGCTATTGCTACGTGTTGCACACCTTCGCCTTCATAATAATCAAGGTATTCCTCTATCTGAGACTTCTTTTTGCCTTCAGCGGGTTCGTTGATGGGGAACTTCACATAGCCGTTGCCATTGCTCATGACCTTACTCATCAGGGCGCTGTACTCAGTGTTGATCTGCTTGTCGTCGAAAGAGAGGATATTGACAAAGCCCATTACGTCTTCATACCATTTTATTGTCGGGTTCATGCGGTTCCAGCCCACATTGCCCACGCAATGGTCCACATACAACAAGCCGGTGTCAGTGGGCTTATAGCTGCTGTTCCATGCTTTATAACCCGGCAGGAACAGGCCATTGTAGTTCTTGCGCTCTACAAACAGATGCACTGTTTCGCCATAGGTATAGATACCGCTCATGCGCACTTCGCCATTTTCGTCGGTCATTGTAACCGGCTCCATATATGACTTTCCGCCGCGTTTCATGGTCTCTTCATAAGACCTGTACGCATCATCTACCCACAGGGCCAGGATCTTTACGCCATCGCCGTGCTTTTTCACATGGTCGGCAACGGGGTGGTCCGACTTCAAAGCGGTAGTAAGCACGAGGCGTATCTTGCCCTGCTGCAGGACATAAGAAGCGCGGTCACGAATGCCGGTCTCAGGGCCTGCATATGCCAGCGACTGAAAGCCGAATGCCGTTTTGTAATAGTGCGCAGCCTGCTTGGCATTGCCCACATAGAACTCAATATGATCGGTGCCGTTGATAGGCAGGAAATCCTGCGCCTGCTGCATCTTTTGGCTTACGGTCAATGTATCCATAAATATATAATTAAGATGTTTCTGAATATTGGTTATGAGTAATGTTTGTTTCTGTTAGTCGGCCCAGCTGTAAACATAGGTATCATCTTCAAGGTCTAACGCAGCCTGGGTGAGTATCAGCGGATGGAAGGTGTCTACCATAACTGCCAGCTCCTGTGTTTCCTTGGCACCTATGCTTTTCTCCACAGTGCCCGGGTGCGGACCATGCGGTATGCCGGCAGGGTGCAATGTTATCATGCCGCGCTCGACATGCTTGCGGCTCATAAAGTCGCCGTCCACGTAATACAGCACCTCGTCGCTATCGATGTTGCTGTGGTTGTATGGGGCGGGTATTGCCGCTGGG
>JBIKSN010000270.1:0-4149 GCA_044348585.1 Flavipsychrobacter sp. | reverse complement strand
CTACCTACTCGGTTTACGTCCAGTCCGAAATAAAGACTGTCCGAGCCACTTTCTGCCGGTTGAAAAGTACCCGCAAAAAAAGTACCGGTCGGCAAAGGAACACCTTGAGCGAACTTGTATATCCAAAACCTGTTAACCGTGTCGGCATAGCCTGGTGTACACATCTCCTCTGTATAGATCACATTATCTGATGTGGCCCCATATATGCCTGCAAGCGACGAATACACTTTTATGTCGAATTGTTTATTGAACGCGAACGGGAGCTGGCGGCCAAAATATATAGCCATACCCTTCATTGTGTCCGGTTTGTTCAGGTGATATTCAATAGCCAGTTTGCCGGGCAGGGTAGGATATAGGTCAAGATAGTAGCTCTTTTCAGCTGTGCCATCGTCGTATGCAAGATAATTGTCGAATATTTGGTCCTTTACTATTGTATCATTTTCAACAGGGTCGGCGGTCGAAATAGACTGAATGAAGTATTTGTTTCTGAATGTCACCCTACCGTAGTTGCCGGCACTTGCAAGGGTTATAAGCGATGTATAAGTAGGGAAGGTCACCTGAACTGTTTCCTTCGCGTTTACCGTGATCCCTGTAAAAACCGGAGTTTTCAGGACGGTACCTGTTTTCAGCACCGTTCCCGCGTAGGCGTGGCTGGTGGTTTGATTGATGTCGTAGTTATTGCGTAGCCCGCAGGTCTGTTGCACCGCCCGCTCTGCCGATGAATATCCGTAAAATTGTCGGTACGGCATCGACGTATAATCGTTCAGGAACTGAGTAGGCTGGCTAGTAAACCCTATGTCGTTTACTGTTGTGTCATATAAGTTCCTGTTCTTTCCCAGGCGCACGTAGTCTACATTCCATACCGCATCTGCCCAGTACAAAGCTCCGATGTTAATAAACCGGAATTGAAAGAAACTGTCGAAATATAGGGAGTCAGAGATAGGTATCATCACCTGCCTGAACGGTTTAAGCGTTGACCCGGCAACAGACCATACCTTTTTGTATCCACCGAATCTCGTTTTCAGAAACAGCATCAGGGAGTCTTGTACTTTGGGGTAAAACCCGTTTCCCTGTGGCTGGTAGAAGAAGCTCAGGTAAACGCTGTCCGACGGTGTTACAACATCAAGACTCAGGTTAACAGGTTGTGACGTGAGTGAGTCAGCGTACCTGAAATTAGCGTTATTGAACGAATCGTAGGGCAATCCTTTCCAGTCCAGTGCATCGAAGGTCACCACACCCCGGCTGATGGGCTTATTACCCATCGTATTGTTCACATAGGTGCAAAAGTCGGCCCATCGGCTACTGTCTGGGAATATTCCCGTACCCGTAAAGTCTTCAAAAAAAGGCAGAGAAAGTGGCTCGGCTGATGCAGTAGTTTTCTTCACGGGCAGCTTGGGCTTCACTACATTCATCAGGTTCGGGTTGAACATGAGATGACCTTCGCGCTCCTGCGCTTTAGCGAATAATCCCGGCAACGTCAGGATCAATAACAGAAGAAGGGAAGTATACTTGCCGGTTTTCAATGTTACTTCTTTTTCGGGTTATAGTCACTAACGTCGGGACCACCGTTACTATTGCCTGTCGAGTGATGAATATCTTCTTCCTTCGGGTTCTGCATGATCTGAAGATCTATGAATGCACCCATTTGTATGCGGTTGTGCTCTCCGGCATCATTGAATTCACGTGGATTCTGGTCAATGATTCGTGCTGAAGGCGTGTCGCTGATTTCAGACATCTGATCGGCAGCCACAAGCAACGGCTGCAAATTGAATTGGTTGAGGATAATGATCGCTTCGTCAACAGTAAGTCCCGTTACATTTGGTACATTCCATTCTGTGTTGCCCAAGCCATTGCCGATAACCAGGTCTATTTTACTTCCCTGCGGCACCGGGTCGCCGGGATTGATGGGGTGCCCTTTATAGCTAGCCGACAAAATAGCCCCCGATGCAATATCCGGTTTGTAGGTAGTGTCGCCAACCAACAGTTTATTATTACGCAGTATCATCGCAGCGCTTCTGTACGACAGGTCCTTCACGTTAGGCATAGGTACTGCCGGCGGTGTCAGCATATTCACGGTCAGGAATATCGTGCGGCCTTTTTTTACCAGTGATCCGGTATCAGGCACCTGCTTCAAAACAGATAACGGCCTTGAAGTAGGGTCAAACGTCGAATCAATTAACACGTCGAAACCCAATGTCTTAAGTTTGGTGATCGCCGAATCTATTTTTACACCACGCACATCCGGCATAGCCAGTTCCTCGCCATGGCGGGTTACACAGTGCAAAGAAGCAAAGAACATAATATATAGCAGCACGAACACGACAAACACCATTGCCACATTCATTCCGAACGAAGTTTTCATTTTCTCTTTAAAGCTGCTCATATTATCTTCTCACTGCTTTCGGGCACTTCTGACCGACCGCTTTGATCGTTTGTTGTATTATAAAATTACAGGTTGTTTATTTAAAATTGGCCATGCAGTCGTCCAGCAGTGCTCCGTAAAAATCTTTCAGAGAGAGACCGGCTGCACGTACCTGCTGCGGTACAATGCTGTTTTCGCTTTGGCCTGGCATAGTATTCACTTCAAGGAAGTACAGTTTTCCCGAACTTTTCTGTAAAATGAAGTCCATTCTTACAACGCCCCTGCAATTCAGGTGGCGGTATATATGCTGCGCCTTTGTTTCCAGTTGTTCCTTGATCTTACTGTCTATGCGCGCAGGGGTGATCTCATTGGTAACACCGGGTGTGTACTTGGCTTCATAATCAAAGAACTCGTTCTTGCTCTCGATCTCAGTAGCTGGCAACGCATACAGACGACCATTAGTCTTGTAAACGCCTATCGTCAGCTCACGACCTTCTATGAATTCCTCTATCAAAACTTGATTGTCTTCTTTGAAGGCCTTTTCAATGGCAGGCAACAATCCGCTCACCTCCTTCACCTTACTCACTCCAAGGCTGCTGCCACTTTCATTTGGTTTCACAAACAAAGGCAGCTTCAACTGATCTAATATGGCCCCGACTGAGTAATGCTCTCCCTTGATCAGGTGTACCGAATTGGCAATATTCACCACATTGAATGACTTAACAACCTTGTTGCAGTAGCTTTTATTGAATGTAAGCGCCGAAACGATGGAGTTGCATGTCGTGTAAGGAATATTCAGCATGTCCAGATAGCCTTGTATGCGGCCATCTTCGCCGGGCGTGCCGTGTATCGCTATGAATACACAGTCAAAAACAATTTTGTTGCCGTCAACAAGCAGGGAGAAGTCGTTCTTGTCAATACCGATGTGGCTGCCATTGTGTTCATGATACCACTCATTCTTTGTAACAATGATCTTATACACCTCAAAACGGTCAGCATCGAGGTTTTTTTCAATTGTTTCCGCAGTTTTTATGGAGATGACATATTCTCCTGAATATCCGCCGGCAAGTAAGGCTATTTTTTTGCGCATTGTCTGGTTTTCCCGCTCAGTTGGGGTAGCCAAAGGTAATGAAACTTTTTAGTTGCTTTCCCTGACAGGACCACCGTACAAATGTTATTTATCATATAAAAAGTTCAGGCAGAGCACATGCCCTGCCTGAACTACTGGTTGTTCGGTTAGCTTTAGCGGCCGCCGCGTGAAATAAAGTCGTTAAGTGCTCTTTTGTTGGAGTCAAAGTCAAATACAGAAGCAACTTTGAAGTAGTTCTGTGGGTCTGTAACATGGCTGTAAGCGAATTTGGCGAATGTCAATTTGTTGGAATCAAACGAGAAAAGTCTGCATATGTCCATTACTTGGGCAGTGCTCATAAAGTTCGATCCTATAATAGTCTTCGCCGTTGAGAGTTTAGTGTCATCAAATGAAGCGCTACTGATACTTTGTTTAGCGTCATTGAATGCACGTCCATCCATTTCAGATGGTGTCACCGGCGGTGGTGGCGGATTGTAGCGGCCATCACGGTCACGGTCGTTGTAACGAGTGTTATTATTGTAATTGTTGTTGTATCCATTGTTGTATCCGTAATTATCGGTGGTAGTAGTAGTGGTTTCAGTGATCCACTGCCCCGTGATCGGATCCATGTAAGATGTCTCCGTTGTGGTATTCACCTGCTGGGGCTTGCCATAGTACATCACATATTCATCGCGCGGGCCACGGTAATTACGGTCGC
>JBIKSN010000383.1:0-4165 GCA_044348585.1 Flavipsychrobacter sp. | reverse complement strand
CAGAATATTAAGTTCTGGGTTATTTTTATTATTTTAGTAACCTAAATAAACTAATTAACATTTCATATTAAACCCACTATAATGTCAGACGGGGAAAGACCCGTACATAGGAGAATGGCGAAATGGTAAACGCTGTTGTACATCCAGGAGTGACTCAGGACAGAGACTCTGCCCGAAAGATGTACGACAATTCATTCGTAGTCCCAGAATGAAATACAGGTTCAAGTCCTGTTTCTCCTGCAAAGGCTAACCAACATTAGCCCGTTATCAATAGGATAACAAAAGTTTAGTTTTCATTTCTAAATACATTATTTGATTAGTCTGTAAAAGAGAGGTGTTGGACTCTCTTTTTATTTAACTCTAATTCGGAAAACCATGACATTTAAAATCGGAAAAAACCTCGAAATCATTAAAACACAGACATTTAAAAGAGCATTCATACTCTCTTTGAGTCTAAATTTTATTTTACTAGGATACATAAGCTATTTGTATCAAGTAGATCCTATTGTAAAAACTGTTAAAACTCTTGTTCCTTACGATAAACATAAACCAGAAGATATTAATTTAAATGATTCTGATATTTTATGTGAATTAATGCGGGAAGGGAGCGTGCTGCCTAGTGTAGCCCTGGCACAAGCAAAGATTGAATCAGCACATTACAAGTCTAAAGTCTGTAAAGAAAACAAAAACCTGTTCGGTATTAAGTATCATAAATGTCCATTTGTAAAAGGACAAAACTTAAACCACGCTACTTACGGGACTTACAAAGACAATATTAAGTGCTATATTCATATCCAGAAACATTACTTAGGTAAGATTGACGGACATTACGCAGAAGCTAAAGGATACGTAGAAAAAATTAAATCATTTAAAGACTAATTAAAATAATGACACGCGAAGAAATTCAAAAAAAAGCTTTACAAGCTGTTTCTAGAGTAAAAAGAGCTGGGTTATCTATATCAATGGGGGTCGGTAAGACTTATATTGGCCTCCAATACATAGATGAGCATCTTATTAATGGAGACGTTCTTGTTGTTACCCCTAAAAGAGACATTTTTCAGTCTTGGATAGACGATGCTAAAAAGTTTAATTTAGAGCATTTGTTAGATAAGATTACGTTTTCTACCTACATTTCTCTAAACAAACACGACCCTTCTAACTTTAGTATTGTTATTTTAGACGAAGCCCACAGTACAAAGGGTTCTCATACAGAGTTTTTAGACAACTATGATGGACGTATTCTTGGACTTACAGGTACTCCTCCTAAATGGTTACAGTCTGAAAAAGGATTGATGATGCAGCGTTTCTATCCTATTGCTTATTCGTATGAAGTTGATCAAGCAGTTGAACACTCTATTCTTAACGATTATCGTATATTCATTCACAAAGTAGAATTAAATACCGCTAACACTCTTGAAACTAAACAAGGATGGACTACTAGCGAAAGAAAAAACTACGAATGGTTATATCGTCAAATAGAAGATGCTCCTAACGACAAACAAATGTTTTTTAAGCGAATTATGTGCATCAATGCTCTCAAGCAGTACGAAAGCAAAGAACATTACGTCAGAAAGTGTTTAACTCATATCCCTCAAGACGAGAAATGCCTCATATTTGCTAATACAATAGACCAGGCTGAACGTTTATGTCCTAATAGTCATCACTCTAAGAAAAAGAACAATAATGACCTAGAAGACTTTAAACAAGGAAATATCACTAGACTATCTGCTGTTGAACAACTAAGCGAAGGTGTGACTATTCCAGGACTCAAGCATATTATTATTATGCACTCTTATGGTAACGAAAAGAAAGCGAGTCAAAAGATAGGTCGTGCGCTTCGTTTGAACCCTTTAGAAACTTCTAAAATTCACGTACTTATGTATGAGAACACTATAGATGAAAAATGGGTAAAAACAGCACTAGAAGAATTTAACCCAGATAAAATCAAACTAACAAAAATTTATACAAATGGAACTAATTAGATTAACACCAGAACTTTTAGAAGAAATAGGATTTAAGAAAACATCCTACATAAGTGAAGAAACTAATCAAGAGTATTCTCATTACGAACTACCTCTTACTAGAAGAAGTGACTATGGAGATTTTTTACTCATAAGTAATGCTAGTGATGAAGTTGATTTTCCTATTGTGCAGATTTTTGGCGTAGATGAGTACGAATTTCATCATCTTGAGCCTTTAGTGCTTTTAATGAATCTACTTCAAAGTGTATGTGTAGTAGAAGACTTTAAACTAGACGAACAATTTAAAGACAAACAAGGCGATGAAAACAATTAAGAAGCACGCAGACAAATCTTTTGAGGAAGTTTTAAAAGAGTTAGATGATATGATTCTCCAAGATATGATTAAGTTTAAAGATTTACTTAATAAACTGTCTATTAGAGAGAACACGGACGAACTATTTGAGCAAGAAATTCATCTTATTCAACAGTTTGAAAATCCAGAAAATATTACTAATTTAGCGGACAATGATCCGCTCACAGAGTCAAATAGAGAAACAAATTCTTATGTCTAAAGTAGAATCTTTGACTAACAAAATGGATGCTAAATTCATTGATTATTGTAATATAAATGGAATAGACTTAATCAAATGGTACAAATGGCAGCTTCATTTATTGTGGGAACAAAGAAACATTTCTCGTATTAACTCAGGTTATTTTAAGAAAACTAAACGATAAAGATAAAATGTATAAAGTAGTATTTGAATTTGACCACGATGAAGTAGAAATCGTACAAGTATTGGAAAAACAAGGAGAAGATTGGACTTTACTTAAAGATGAAACGTTGTTAGAAAAAATAGAAAACAAGTTTTTATCTAATAAAAGTAACAATCCTAGCTCTAAAGGATACGGACAAGTCGTTTACTCTCCAAACCTCAATTATATAACAGGAGGTTTTGAAATTATCAAATAAATTATGGCATACGACGAATACTTATTTAGCTGTCTTCTCAAAGAATATGATGAAGATTTTGCTAATCTACCTTACGACGAACAGTTTGACAATTTACCAAGACTTTATAAGGAATTTGAAAAGTCTCCATTTAACGACAAAGCAGACTCTCTCTACGCTTGTATTGAAAGATACTTACTAAGCAGGGAAGCTAATCAAATGGATGTCGACGAAGCTGATTTAGACTACATTATCTAAAATAAAGGCACTGGAGACAGTGCCTTTTTAATTTAAACATTATGAACTTATTAGTAACACATCCAGTAAAGAAATCTGATTTAGGATTTCATGGTAATCTTTTTGGTGGTAAACTCCTTGCTTGGGTTGACGCTGCGTTAGCGGCCTATGCAATGGAAAAATGCCACACCCAAAACATGATTACTGTATCAATAGATCAATGCGTATTTAAGAAGCCAGCTAAAGAAAAGAACTTGGTTAAGATTTACGCAGAAATACTTAAAATAGGTAACACTTCAGCTACTTTTCGGGTAGAAGCACGAGCATTTAATGTATTTACAAGTAAAGAAGTAATTCTTTTGCAGACTTGTATGACTTTTGTTCGTGTAGACGAAGAAGGACAGCCTATTCCAATTTCTAAACAAGTTAAAGAAAACTTTATCACACCTCCTACTAAACTATGAAAGAAGATTTAGAATTTTTTGATCATGATGTTACAGATAATGTAACAAAACTTCTTACTAAGCATCCAAGAACAAGAGATGATGATATGTTGCTTGTGGCTACCTATTATTATGTTTATTATCCAAACTTAGTAAAAGGTACTGCCTTAGACTTCTTAAAGAAATTCTCTGAGTCTAAATTAGTTTCTTCTGACTTAATTACAAGAACTCGTAGAAAGTTACAAGAACACAATGTACACTTACGAGGAACTAAATGGAAAGAAAGGCACCAGAAACAAAGTGAAGTTAAATCTGACTTAAGAAAAGTAAATCAATTTAGAAACTCTATATGACGAACAATAAACAACAAACAACAGTAGATTGGATTGAACAAGAAATGTTAAAAGGAAATTTAAGCCTGAAAGAAATACTTATCCAAGCCAGAGAAAAGCAAAAACAACAAAGCATCAATGATTTTGTTGCGGGTAATAAATTGGAGTTTTACGATGGTACAGAAAAAGAATGTGCAGAACAATACTACAACGAAACATACGGAGGTAACAAATGAAACAAGA
>JBIKSN010000269.1:0-4174 GCA_044348585.1 Flavipsychrobacter sp. | reverse complement strand
GTTGTATATACTTCTATACTTTCCAGCGGGGTCACATTGTGCTGACGCGCCGAAATGAATTTCGTTGTTTTGTCTGAAACACTGCGCACAATAGCGCCGTCGCTTTTTGTGCTCATTAACTGGAACAATCCGCTGAGACCTGTTACCGCTACTATTTCTCTATATTGCATAATATGTTTTGAAAGGGCGACAAAAATATCATTTTTATGCAGAATCGCCCCACTTTCATCAAAAAACTTGCAAGTATGCCCCCCGAGGCAAGGGAAAATTATATATTTGCCCTATGATACTGTCAGACTCCCGGATACTGGAAGAAATAGAAAAAGGCACCATCGTTATTGAACCGTTCGACCGCAAAAACCTCGGCTCCAATTCCTACGATGTGCACCTGGGCAAATACCTGGCTGTGTATAACGACACCACCCTCGACGCCAAAAAACACAATAAGATCACCCATTTCGAGATTCCTGAAGAAGGTTATGTGCTGCAACCGCACATGCTGTACCTGGGCGTGACACTCGAATATACCGAAACGCACGCGCATGTACCGTTCCTGGAAGGTAAGTCATCTACCGGCCGCCTGGGTATAGACATCCACGCCACCGCCGGCAAGGGCGATGTGGGCTTCTGCAACGCCTGGACACTGGAGATCTCCTGCGTGCAGCCCGTGCGTGTCTATGCAGGTATGCCCATCGGTCAGCTCATCTACTTCCCGGTAGACGGCGAGGTGCTGAACGCATACAACAGCAAGGACAATGCCAAGTACACAGGCCGCACCGACAAGCCCGTGGAAAGCATGATGTGGAAGAACAAATTCTGATATTTCCTCTTTATACCTACGTATGGCACTGAACATGCCCACTTTTTACAAGCGCACCGGCAGCGCCATCGTGTTTGCCGCAGTGATGCTTACTGGTCTGCTGTGGGATAGCCCATGGCCGTTCCTGGCGCTTATCTGCATCATTAACGTGCTGTGTATCAAGGAGTTTTTCGCCCTGCTGGAGAGAATGGCCGGCGAGCCGTGGCCGGTATGGCTGCATGTCACTATGCAACTGCTCAGCCTGTTCCTGCTGGTGGCATTGTCGCTTCCGTCAGGGGTCAATCCGCTGCAGCAACCCATGAATCTGGTCTTCGCGCTGCTTCCGCTTGCGGCGCCTTTGCTGCTTTTGGCGGCCACCCTGCCCGCAAAAAATGTGCTGCCACAGGTCTTAAAGGCTTCCGGCGCCCTGTTCTATATCACCCTGCCGCTCATACTGCTGGCCAAAATGCGCCAGTTCGATGTGTTGCTGCCCATGGCCATCATCGCCCTCATCTGGATCAACGATACCATGGCCTACATCGTGGGCTCATTCATAGGCAAAACACCGTTTTCACCCATTTCGCCCAAAAAGACCTGGGAGGGAACCGGTGGCGGTGCCTTGCTCACCATCATCGCGGCCGGCATCTACGGCTATCTGCCGGTGCTATACACCATACACAACAGCTCCCTCACCGACTGGATGGCCATTGCCTTGTGCGTGGCCGTGGCGGGTACGCTGGGCGATCTGCTGGAATCCAAACTGAAACGGCTGGCTGATGTAAAAGACTCAGGGGCCATCATGCCCGGGCACGGTGGAGCACTCGACCGGTTCGACTCCCTGCTCATCGCCATACCGGTGGTGTACGTCTATTTTACCTTTTTTATGTAATTATTCTGCCGGTGGCCTGCGGCGCCATTGTTTCTTGGCTGCGTCACGCCGTTTGCTTTCCAGGCGTGCTTCTTTGGCTGCGCGGTTGGGTTTTGTGGCCTTGCGCACCTTGGGTATCACCAGTGCACGGTCCACCAGTTGCAGCATATTGGCTGTAGCCATTTCCTTATTCTCCAGTTGCGATCGGGTCTCGCTGCAACGCACATGCAAAAAACCGTCTTTGTTCATGCGGTGTGCCAGCTTCAGCGCTACCCTTTCTTTCTGCGCGTCGGTAAACAGTGCCGATGTCGCCACATGCCACAGTGCCTCCACAAGGGTCTCTACCTTGTTCACGTTCTGTCCGCCCTTGCCGCCGCTGCGTGCGGTGCGGTATATGATCTCGGTGGTAAAATCGGTCATCGTGTACTTATCAGATGCCCAGCAACAATGCGGCTATGGTGAAATAAATGACCAGACCGGTAACATCCACAAGCGTGGCCACAAACGGAGCCGATGATGTGGCCGGGTCCAGGCGGAAGCGTTTCAGGATCATCGGTATCATAGATCCCGTCAGGGTTCCCCACAATACGATACCTATTACAGACAGCGATACCGTGGTACCCACCATCACCCAATTAAAATGGGTACCGTAGTTATACCAGCCAAGGTATTGCCATATAGCTATCCTTATAAATCCTATGATGCCCAGAATGGCGCCAAGCGTCAATCCCGATAGTATCTCGCGACGCATCACATACCACCAGTCGCGGTACGAAAGTTCTTTCAGGGCCATCGCGCGGATGATCAGCGTGGCCGCCTGCGAACCCGAGTTGCCCCCGCTGGATATGATCAATGGTATGAACAACTGCAGCACTATCGCCTTAGACAATTCCATCTCGAAGAATGCCATGGCTGTGGCGGTAAATAGCTCACCTATAAACAGTACGATCAGCCAGCCGGCACGCTTCTGTATCATGGTAAAGAACCCTGTCTTCACATACGGAAGGTCCAGCGATTCCACGCCACCAAACTGTTGCATGTCCTTGGTGTCTTTTTCTTCCGCCTCATCTATCACGTCGTCAATGGTCACTACCCCCATCACCACATTATTGCTGTTGGTAACGGGTATGGCCACGCGGTCATACTCCTTAAACTTCTGAATGGCGTCATCTATCGAATCCTGAATGTCCAGCTTCACATAGAAACCGTCCATTATGTCTTCTATCTTTTTGTTCTGGTCGTTTAGCACCAGCCTGCGTATCGGCAGATCGTCCACCAGCTTGCCGTTATTGTCCACCACAAAGATCACGTTGGCATCGGGCGTGTCCGAGTAGAACCTGCGGATGTGTTCCACGGCCTGGCCCAGTGTCCATTCCTTGCGCACCGTAGTGAACCGGGTATTGATCAGTCGGGCCACGCTCTGCTCCGGATATCCCAGCAGGTCATAGGTGGCCAGGCGGTTCTTGTCGCTCAGCAGGGCCAGGTATTCGGTCACCTCCACCCCGTCCAGCGAGTCAAAGAAGGTCACTCGGTCGTTCGACTCCAGGTTATTCAGGATGTTCGACCGCTGCGGACCCGGCAACTCCTCCATGATACCCAGTTGTATCACGTGGTCAAAAAAGGAAAACGTCTTTACTTTGAGATCATCGGGAAGGGCTACAAACACATTGATAGCCTCCTCATTGGTGACAGTCTGCAATAAACGGGCTACCTCAGCCGGAAAATCTTCATCTCCGCTGTGGCGCAGCAAACCGGTAAGGTCGCCCTCCAGAATATTCTCCCTCAGTTCCTCTGCCAGCATTGCCGCTCATGTGTTTTAAATTTAGACCCCGGAGCCGCATTTTCAGATGGGCGCGCTCCTGCAAAAAAGCACGCAAAGGTACTTCAATTATAACAAGATGCACCCACTAACGGCCGCCCTGCATTAATTTTATGTGAACAGCAGGCCTTTACTTGCGCTGCAGCCGCCACGCGGCCAGCTCCATCAGGCTGTCCTTCACCACATCGTAGTACATTATTTCGTACGATGTCTGTTTCAGGAAGAAGTTATACAACTCAGTGTACTCGCCTCCTACCGGCTCATGCACCTTCACCCAGTAATACGGTATCGACTCATCCGGTTTGCGGTGCAGCTCAAAACGCATCTTCTGCTTGCCTCGGGTGCGTGCATTCACCTCCTGCATCTTTGCCTGCACCTCAGGCAGGTCGGTCACCCGCTTCACTATATTGTTCTCGCGCGACGATATATCCGCCCGTTCGCCATTGTCCCTCCGCGACTGGGCCATCGCTCCGGTAGTGCAGCAACAGGCTGCCAGCAGCATAACCGCCATCCCTGTTCTGATGTTCAAAAGGTGTTTCATGAAAATGGTATTAAAGGCAGAAAGATAGTATTTATTGAAATAAAACGATACCAGACACATAACAAAGGGATGCTACTTGTTTTGTACCTTTCCATAACAATGACAAGATCCGCCCTGTTTGTCTTTTTCGTAATGATCGTTTTCGCT
>JBIKSN010000045.1:0-16307 GCA_044348585.1 Flavipsychrobacter sp. | reverse complement strand
AGAGATACTTCCCCGGGAGTTGGAGGGATATACCATGAAGGGGTTGTCTGCGGAGAATGTCGTGAGAAAGGCGGTTGAAATGATGCCGGTGAACAATCGAGATACCGCATACTTCTGCAGTTCATCCTACCGGCAATACGAAAAGATAAATGGGAGATATGCGAATCTGCTGGAAGCTACTCCTGAGATCATGGTGAAAGTGAGAAAGGAGAAGGGTAAATTACTGCCCAAGTTCGCCTACGCTGTTACCGGTGTGAGGTGGACTGAGCATGTATTTGAGCCTGGCCATCCGGAATCGAACTCGATAGATATTCCGCTCGCTGAGAATGTCGTACACAATCTGGAAGGGAGCAGCCTGTTGCCAACAAGGTTCTCAAAATACAGATTTGCTTTCGATACAGCCAATAGGGACGATAATGTCTATGTGATTAAGTACCTGATAAATGACTTTTCTGTAGAGAAACACGGGGTGAGTAATTTGGGTACTTCGTTTTGGGGTGAATCATACGAAAGAGGCGTGATAACTATTGAACGCGGGTCTTTCGCTCTGGTGCGATTTCAGCGTCAAACTTACAGGTACAGAGACTACACTTATTTTGTGAATGGCGGTAATAACTGGGTTTTGCCTGAACGCCGCTATTATCTTGAACTTAGAGATGCGAGTCTGGATGTCAGGTACAGAAAGGAGAACGGGATGTGGTATGCCGACAGAATACTTTATCAATACACAAATGAGCTGTATCGTGGCGGATGGGGCAAATTAGAGTTTGTGGTAACCAACTACTACGAATGGCAGAATGATGGTATTTCAAAGTATACCACCGACCGGCATCACGATCGGTTCTTTCCCGCGATGCTGGTATATGACAAGGTGTATGACCGGGAAAAATGGACGAATCTGTCTATACCGTTTTTGCTTGCTGATCAACATCAGGTTTTTGAGGATCTAAGTAATAGCGGTAGTAAGGTGCTGTTTGTGGAGCAGCTACCCTTGAAAAAATAAAGATATTAATTGTTCATCGCCCATGAGAAACCAAACCTGAACACTGAGTTTGGTGCTGCATAAACCGGAATTATAACGTTTCCATTTGTTCGATTAATGACCGGTGAACCCGTGAATAATATTGCGTTTTTGGCGAAGCGTTGTTGCAGGTTGTCGTACATGAGGAAGGCACGGAAACGTTTTACCTTGAAATTTACATAAACGCACATTTCCGGTGTGTTGTTTACAGTTAGTGTGGCCTGGTATGAGAAGCGGTTGTAGATGGCATTGTATTCTGCAGGGGCGTATGCTGAGTTGTACCTGCATTCTACGCCTGTTGCCAGTCGTAAGGCGCTGCCGAAAAGTGGCTTTTCAAAACTCAATTGGTGTCGTCCCATAATAACGGGAACATTTACAGGTGCGCCTACTGTTGTTGTTTGGTACACCAGTTCGTTGTCCAGGTAAAATGAGCCAAACTTAAATATCTTCCGTGCCCAGAATTGAGGTACAGATAATGCCTCAGTGTACTGGTCGGGCAGCCCTTTAGCGTTTAAGAAGATGTAGTTGGCAATGAGGTGTGTTCTTCCGCCAATTCCCATTTTTAGTTTTGAAGATTCTATTCCGGCGCTAAGTGTTGTGATGCTCTCTTTATTGAAACTAAAGCCGCGGTTTACATGGAGGTTATTGTAATCGGTAAGGCTAAACGGAGCACTGCCGAGTTGCTGGTTGATGCCTGCAGTGAACCGCCCAACGGTTTTTGATAATTCCTTGCCGACTGTTGCAGTGAAATTGAAGTTGCCGGCATAGTTACCGGAAGTGAACATGCGAAGTGATGCACCATAGTCCCATTCTTGTGTATTCGTGGCTTCTTTTTTAAGTGATCCTTCAATAAAGCTGCTCATCCTACTGTGGCGGTCTGTGCCGGTAGTCCCAAAAGGAGTGTCGGCTATTGGTATGATTGTGGGCGACGAGGAGAACTGATCATATCTTACCCCGGCACCTGCACTGAATCGGAGTTGGTTCTCTGCTTTACCCAGATAGCTACTAAGCAGTATCTTGCTATCTGCCCAGAACCAATTCTGTTTTGTAAATACTGAGTCTATTCCAGGCGCATAATATCCCGTACCGTTGTTTGCGAATGATCTCGAAAAAAGAGAAATGTAACGCATAGAATCGGGGGCGAGATCTTTGTACTGGTGTTTTTCGGTACTAATAGTTGCCGAGTGTGTAATGCTGAATCGGGGGGTAAGCGTGTACGAATACGTGGCAGTATCCTCTTCGTCAAATGTAGTGTCAGTGATGCCAAAAGTGTACCTTTGTTGCAACATGAATGTGCATTCGCGGAGTACATTCGTGACCGCTGACCGAGTTGTTGAATATTGAGATTCAAAGGCGGTATTCAGCGTTTTTCTGTCGCTATATGCCGGGTCCGTGAGCACAGAATCATACAATATACCACCGTTTTCATCCTGCTGTTCTTTGTTATATACCAGTGCGCTTTTCAGCTCATAGTGTTTGTTGAGGCTATTGTATCGGGTGGTGAGTGCAAAATTGTCGTGGTTGTTTCTTTGTGTTTTATAATAACCGGGGTTGCTTGTTTTTCTGTATTCAACTGCGATGTTCCAGTTTGGTTTCAGATTTTGTGTATGAAGAATACTCGCAATGTTCTCATTGCGGCCCACTGTCTGATAACTGAAAACTGAATAGGGGCGCACAGAGTTATAGTAGTTCAGGCTATCAATGTCGAATCGGTAAACGTCAAATGCGTGATATCCAAGCGTTGGGCCCACTTTGTAGTCAGGGCTGAACAGGAGATTGTAAGCAGGGCCACCGGTAAGACCAAGGTCGCGAGACCAAGGTTGAATGAATAATCGACGATGGAATGTGTGGATCGACGAATCAGGTTCGTATGTTTTTGACGAGTATAGTTTTTCGAAACTGACTTTTGATTTCTGGTCTTTCCAGCGATTTGTGTTGGTCTTGTATTTGCTGGTATCGCGTGTTGCGGTGCCGGTTGTGGGTACGGTCTGACCGATGGATGCCGAGGGGCTGAAGACGCATAACAATGCTATACACGTAACGCTGAAAAGAAGTAGTATGCGGTTCTTCAAAGAATTTAGATTTTAACCTTGTTTGGTCCGGCGACGTGCAAAATTAACTACTGCATTCAATATATATTCGTTTTCACTCGCTTTTAATGTGTCTGCGGTGCTGTTTTTTGTTAAAATCCTTTCAAATATTGAATTATGTTTGGTGTATGAATCTTGCATTTACCCTGCGATGCGCGGTGGTTCTGATGTTCACGGTGCTTTGTTCGCTGGTTGTGGTTGGTCAGCCACTACTACCGGGTATCGGTTGCGCATGTGATGGGGGCAGGGTAGACGTTGCCTGGCAGTGCCAATATGATGGTGTGAGACAGATATCGGTTAGCCGCTCGTTTGATAGTTTGGGGAGGTTCGATAGGGTGGGGAGGTTGGAAGCGCCAGAGAAAGGAGTGCAACACTTTTATGACACAGACAGAAGGGTAGGGAGCAGATACTACAAATTGGCGATTGAGTTCAAGTCGGGTCTGGTTTGGCAGAGTAATGTATGCAGGATGTATGTTGATCAGACATGTGATGTGCGTCTGCCCGGCAGTGAAGCCGGTTCGGTGGATTATACGGCCAGGCCTGATGTTGGTAAACAACCGGGTGTCTTTTCACTGAAACGAATTGTATTGCCGCGCCCTGTAGATAATATAGCAGAGCCATTGTTTGTTACACCGATACATGTTGGTGTTCAGAAAAATACGGGCCACGTATTTGTTAAGCTCTCAGCAAGTGTAAACAGGGAGAAGCACTCAATTGATTTTTATGACAAACAAGGTGATAAGGTTGTGAGCATTGCAGACATACGAGTAGATTATGTGCTCATTGAGAAGCGGAATTTCCAGCATAGAGGAGTGTATAAGTTTGTCCTTAAGAGAGACGGTTCAGAATTAGAGTCGGGTTACATAACTGTGATGCACGACCGATGAAGCACTAGTTAGTAGAGCTATCGTCATACTCCTGCTCCTGCAGCATGTCGTTCCATTCGGGGCCAAGCTTCAAAGTAGGGCCTATGTATATCTTGATCATTTGCACCATTTTTTCGGCGTCCCAAGAGTATACACCCGGTGCGAAAGAAACACGAGTTCCATCTGCTGTGTCGAAGTAAAGGTTTCCATCGTGATGAAGGCTCTGGATGAGGTATTCCTGTGTTTCAAACCCAAAATAATCGAAGGACTTTCCTTTGAGAGGGTGGTCGGTTTTAGCGCCTTTTCCCTGATAGTGTAATTGGCCTATTTCTCTCCAGAAATATCTGCGGATATCTTGCCTAAGCAACGAACGTTTGATGATTGTGATACTATGCGTATCAATTAGCAGTTTCTCTTTCAGAAACATGCGGGCAAGGAATCTGTAAGCAGCAAGCAGGTATAGAAGGGATGCCCCGATCGTCGCCAGCCAGTTTATGACGTTGTGTTTGAGCGGGAAGGATTGCAGTAGAAAGATCGTGGCCATTGCCGATGTGAAGACCAATTCCGCAACATACAACGCACGTATTCTGATTTCAACACGGTTGCCCAGATCAATTGATAGATTCCGATCTCCCCACTTGTATGTTATGCCGCGCTTTTTCAATGTTATTTGTCTGTCGCTTTCAGGTAGTTATTTTTTGCGTTCACTTCCGCAAGAATCTCACATTGAAACACCTCTTCAAATTTTTCAATCAGCAGATCTTTTACTTCCTGCATGTTCACCCGATACCCTAGTTCCTTTTCCAACGACGTTACACTTTTGTCGGTAATGCCGCAAGGCACAATGTAGTCGAAGTAACGCAGGTCGGTGTTTATGTTGAAAGCGAAGCCGTGCAATGTCACCCATCTGCTGCAACGCACGCCCATAGCACATATCTTGCGGGCCTTCCCTTTTGTATCCGGGTCAAGCCATACACCGGTAGAGCCAGGAAGCCTTCCTGCGGCAATACCATAATGAGCAAGCACTCTAATGATCACTTCTTCCAGATTGCGCATATACTTACCGAGATCTGTTTCAAAGTACTCGAGGTCGAGTATGGGGTAGCCCACAATTTGTTGAGGGCCGTGGTAGGTTATGTCTCCGCCCCTGTTGGTTTTAAAGAATGACACGTTTAGCTCTTTGAGCCGAGTATCATTTACTAGCAGATTTTCCATGTGGCCACTCTTGCCTAACGTGTAGACATGAGGATGTTCGCAAAAGAGCAAATGGTGTTTTGTGGGGATATTATACACGTCATTTGGTGCAGATGTTTTGTACCAATCAGCTTTCAGATCAAGATTGGCTTTCATCAACGATTCCTGATACGCCCAAGCTTTGTCGTAGGCTATTTCTCCCAGGTCTTCAAATAAGATGTCTCTCATGTTACAAAGTGCAATTTACGAGTTCCGGGTGGGTGGGTGCCTTAAATAATTGTCATTTTATTTTCCAAGCCGGAAATTTTTTTTCCACATTTCAAAAATAGCCGGCGTTAGTACTTTTCGTTAAAATTTTCCTTGGAATCATATTAGTTCGCTATTGATTATTACTTTATGTATGAAGTATAATTTTATGTCAAATTCTGTTCATCATTGATTAGTTGATAGCATGGATGCATTAACATATGGTTAAAGAGTTGGAGTTCGTAAGTCAGTCAAATTTTCTATTTTTAAAAGAGATTTACCGGTTGTGGGTATAATTGATCGTTGTGTTTAGTGCAACGTTTTGTTAAAATGAATGTCTGATCCAGAGCTCAAGTGCGTTACGCTATTGATGTTCGGTATAGATATTCCCACATTGCGGCAGATCGAAAAAAAAAATAGAAAAAAACACCGTTTTAAATAAAGCGTAGAATATGAAAAAACTGTTACTACTATCGGTTTTATGTTGTTTGGGTATTGCTGCTTTTGGGCAGACCACGACCTTTAATTTTAACGGTAGCACAGGTACCGGTGGTGCTGGTATATCTGGCTCTACCCAAACTTATGTGGTGCCATCATGCGTAACACAGATCACAGTGGACATGAAAGGTGCCGCGGGTGGTTGGCCATGCTGTTCTTGGACAGCAGGTGGCTCCGGTCCGAGGGCGTTAGGTGGACGGGTTCAGACGACCCTAAACGTTACACCTGGTCAGACACTTTACATCAATGTGGGTGGCCAGGGTGCCGACAACTACAACATCGGTACACAGAGTCCCGGCGGTTGGAATGGGGGTGGGATCGGAGGAGCCGTTGGCTCTTCATTTTGTGCAGGCGGAGGTGGCGCTACAGATATTCGTACATCGGCTTCTGGTGCTTACGCATCCAGTGTAATTGTTGTAGCCGGCGGCGGCGGCGGCGGTGGTGATTTTGGTCCCGTAGGTGGTGCGGGTGGTGGTCTTACCGGAGGTAATGGCGCATCTGGCGGTGCAGGTATTGCGTGCGGTGGTGCACAAACAGGTCCGGGATGTACTGCGACTGCAGGTAGTGTTGCCGGTACTCAAGGACAAGGCGGCTCATGTGTTTGTTATTCGGCTGGCGGCGGTGGCGGCGGCTGGTGGGGTGGAAATGGTGGCACCGTTAGCAACGGCGCTGGTGGTGGTGGTTCGAATTATCCTGGATCGACCAATTCTACTGTCACAGCCATTACTCATACTCAGGGTTATTCTTCCGCTACCGGACATGGTCAAGTAATAATTTCACCCGTAGGTAGTTACGTTTACGGTACTCCTTCAACGCTTGGTTTTGGAACAGTTAGTTTAGGTGTAACATCAGCCGTGCAAGTGTTTTCTCTTACGGGTGTTTCGCTTTCTTCCAGTCCTCTGACTGTGAACACAAGTTCATCTAATTTTGAGTATTCCTTTAATGGTAGTACCTGGTACTCCACTGCTCAAACCTATAGTTTTACGCCTCCAAACTTTTCCGGTGTACCAATATATGTTCGGTTCACTCCGAGTGCAGTTGTCGCATATTCAGAAAGTATCACTTTTAGTGGTGGTGGTTTGCCCGGAGGATGTTCCTATCCTTTGACGGGTACTGGTGCAAATCCCTGTACTGGTACGCCTACTGCTGGTACAGCCACGGTCAGTCCTGTGTCATCAGGAGGTACGTCGACATCCTTTACATTATCAACAACCGGTTTTTCATCTACCGGTGGAATAGTGTTCCAATGGCAGTCGACTACTGATACTACTGGGAGCTGGACAAATATTTCAGGTGCCACTAATAGTACGTATTCATTTACGGGGATCTCAGCAAACACTTATTATAGGTGTGCTGTAACATGTACAAACTCTAGCCAAACGACAAATACAAATATTTTAAGGATAGACTTTTATCCGCCATCTTCTTGTACTCCTGCATTTGGTAACGCATGTAGTGGCTATCCAATGAATATTAGTATTGCATCTTTGATAGGGATAAGCGGCACGAGTATTACCGACTCTTCCTCGAATTTGCCGTCCGCTACGGCGAGTTGTCCAACGGATTACATAGACAACTCGTACACGATGTCGCCTGTTACATTGTTTTCCGGGTTGAATTATAACGCCCGCCTTAACGCTGCGGTGTCCTATTTTACTTCATTCACTACGCAGATATGGATCGACTATAATGACGATGGTGCCTTCTCTTCTACTGAGTCGGTAGGAGGTATGGTGAATCCACTTCCATCTTTTACGCCTGTTGTAACGCTCTCCGTTAGTCCCACAGCGCCTCCCGGCCTGCATAGGATGAGGATAGTCGGATATTACTTTGGTATAGGTACTACACCGGCCTACCCGAACGTATTACCTTGCCCTACAACTGCCACGAGTTATGGTAACGCGCGAGACTACAGGGTTGTCATTGCAAACCCTCCTGCGTGCGCTACGCCATCAGCACAAGCTACGTCGTTGTCGCTGACACCAGGTCTATTTAATATGAATGGTACATTCACCACGTCCTCAAGCGCAGATCATTACCTTATCATTCGCACCACAACGAGCACGGCACCAACTGCACCAACTGACGGAGTTACCTATGCGGTCGGTTCTACAGCATTGGGAGGTGTGGTTGTTGCTAACGCAACTTCCGGTTCATTCAATGCAACAGGCCTTGCTGCAAATACCACCTACTATTTCTGGATATTTGGTTACAACTCTGATTGTATGGGTGGTACACCTCCATATTATCTGACATCGGGTCCGCTGACAGGTAATGCAACTACTAACAACTGTGCATTGTCAGGCGTTAAGTCAGTCGGTCCTACCGGTGATTATGCCAATATTGCTGCCGCGCTGAGCGCTATTAATACTCAGGGTATTTCGGCGAATCTGGCGTTGGAATTGGAACCGACATACACATATGAGGGACCGATTGTTATTGGCAGCATATCAAGGTGCGCTACAAACAACACACTCACTATCAGGCCACAGAGTTCGGCATTGACACTCACAGGTTCTGACGCTGTGATGATAGATTTGAGTGGTGCTACCGGGGTTGTTATTGACGGTAGGGTTGGATCAACGGGGTCTACAAAGGCTTTGACCATTTCTAATACAAGTACCTCCGGTATTCCGATCAGGTTCATTAATGATGCATCAACCGATACGTTGCGTCACCTCACTGTGCAGAGTGTGAATACCTCTACCGTTCAGAGTAGTATCTTCTTTAGTACTACAACAGGTACCACAGGTAACGATAATAATATGATCGAATACTGTGACCTGCTGGATGGCTCGACCACGCCTACTCAGGCGATCTACAGCCAGGGTACAAGTGGTAAGGAGAATAGCGGCAACGTGATAAGTAACTGTAATATTGCAAACTATTTTAATACGTCCAGCGCCAACTATGGTATTTTCCTCACAACAGGAAGTTCTGATTGGACGATCACGGGCAACCGTTTTTACCAGACGGCAACCAGAAGTTTCTCAGTGGGTACTTCACATCGTGCGATACATATTACCAACACTGCAGGAAATAATTTCGTGATCACGAATAATATCATTGGTTACAGTTCCAGCGCAGGAACAGGAAACTATACGTTGACGGGTAGTGCTGCTTATACTTTCCAGGGTATTGCACTCAGCGTTGGCAATTCAACACCATCATCGGTTCAGGGAAATACGATCACCAACATAAACGTTACTTCTACTAGTACCTCAAATACTACAGGTGGTGCATTGTGTGGTATCAGTATCACTTTCGGTAGTGCTAATATTGGTACTACTTCTCCGAATACGATAGGTGCGACTACGGGCAACGGAGCCATCACACTTACACCCGGATCACTGGGGGCAATAGTTGGCATTAACTCATCTGCATCCAGCCCAGCTATCGTAAATATCAGCAACAATACCATCGGAGCGCTCACAGCCATCGGTACATCTACGCAAGGTGCCAGCATTGATGGTATTGCTGTTTCAAGCACTGCCGGTATTACAGTTAGTAACAATACTATTGGTAGTACCTCTACATCGAACAGTCTGCATTCTTCTTTTGCTACTACATCGTCAACGAGCGCAAGGGTGTACGGGATAAATAGTAGCATTACTACCACAACGTTTGCACCATTTGTCATTTCTAATAATACTATTGCCAATCTCACCAATGCAGGAACCAATGCTTCAACGTTGGCCGCGGGTATTGTCCACGCAAGTGTGGCTACCGGAACAATCTCCGGAAATAACATCAACAATATCAGGAATGGTTCTTCGAATACTACACTTTCAGGCCAATGCGCGGTTAACGGAATTGCATTGACATCAAGTCCTGTTGGTGTGACAATCACACAGAACACCATTAATGCGCTGATTAATACTAACACTACATCGGTTGGTACCAACGTGGTTGGAATCGGAATTTCTACTGCGAATGGTACTATTATAACAAAGAACAGGATTTATGATCTCCGTAATGGCAACACTAGCACATCTACAACTACACCTCCTAAAGCTATAGGTATATTATGGGGGTCGCATACAACCACGCCGCCACTTATTGCCAATAACATGATCTCCTTGGGTAATGCTCAGACTACAAACACAGCGTTTGTTGGTATCATGAATTATGTTTCTACTTCACTTACTGCGAGGATATTTTATAATACAGTTAATATTGAGGGTAGCGCATCCAGTGGTGCGCAGCCGTCGGCATGTTTCCATCGAGGTAGTTTTAGTAGTTCAACTACGACCACGCCATTGGATGTAAGAAACAACATTTTCCATAACGCACGTACAGGTGGTACGGGCAAGCATTACGCAATAGCCAATGGTATCAACTATTCTGCAAGCACTTCGGGCTGGGGCGCCGGTGCATCAAACTATAATATTCTTAACTCTGCTAACGCGTCTACAATTGGTTGGTGGTCAGGCGCAGATAGGACTTTTGCAGCTTGGCAGTCGAATACTACATGTGACAATAACTCATACACCGCAAGTACACCAACTTTCTCGAGTTCTTCTACAGGTGATCTGCACCTGAGTATGGGTACCACTGCAAATAACTTTGAGTCGCATGGCATCGTGCTGACAGATATAACTGACGATTATGATGGTATTATCCGTCCCGGTCCGGTTGGCTCTACCAACGGTGGTGCATTTGCACCGGACCTTGGTGCCGATGAGTTTGATGGGGTACCTACGGACAACCTTCCACCGGTGATCACTTATACGCCCCTTCTGTCGTCATGTGGTACAGGGGATCGTACGTTTACTGCAACTATAATCGACCCGAGCGGTGTGCCTACAACTGGTACTTTGCGTCCGAAAGTATACTATAAGAAGTCATCTTCGGGTACATGGTCAAGTAACTCAGGTACCTTGTCATCAGGCTCGGGCACCAGTGGCACTTGGTCGTTCACCATACTCGCATCAGATATGGGTGGACTTACCGTTGGTGACGTGATACAATATTATGTGATAGCGCAGGACAATAATCCATTTGTTGGTTCAAATCCTTCGGCAGGTTTGGTGGCCAGCAATGTGAATACTGTTACAACGCCGCCTTCTACGCCAAACTCATACACAGTAGCCATCGCATTGGGCGGGTCATATAATGTTGGCGCGACTGGGACATACACAAATATCACTACAGCCGTTGCAGCATATAACTCAGCATGCATGACGGGAGCTGTTACGTTTAACCTGACGGATGCGACCTACCCAAGTGAGTCGTTCCCGATAACGATCAATTTTAACCCTCATGCCAGCTCAACTAATACACTTACTATTCGTCCTGCTGCAGGAACAGCGGTGACAATAAATGGACCATCAACAACGAGTGCAATTTTCAAGTTGTCGAACGCTCGTAATATTATTCTGGATGGTGTTAACACCGGTGGCGCAAGTCTTACGCTGAACAGTACATGGACAAGCACATTTGCAAACGTGTGGTTGGCAAGTACAAGTGGTACAGGACCTGGCTGCCGCAACGTGACGGTACAGAATCTTAATATAGTAGGTGGTAATAATGCAACTTCTGGGTGCTATGGACTACTTGCAGGTTTGGATAATGGAAGCACTCCAACAACAGCTGCCGGTATGGATCATGATACGATCAGTGTCCTGAACAATACCTTCACGAAGTGCTACTATGGTATTTTTGGTAGTGGTACCGCCTTCACTAACTCGGGCGGTCATAACCAATGGACCATAAGTGGTAATACATTTGGCCCTGCGACCTACAGTAATACGGATAACATCTACTTCCGCGGAATAATGCTGACCAACTATTTTAATCCAACTATCTCTAACAACATATTCAGGAATATTGGCCGCACTGACATTAACACTATTGTCTCGGCAATTTATATGAGTTCAAATGTTGATGGGGCAGTTATTTCTCAGAACACGATAAGTGATATCAATTCGAATAGTTCCGGTACATCAACCGGATCTATGTCCGGGATATATCTGGGTACTTCAGTTATTAATTCAGTTGTTTCACGCAATATTATATCCGGGGTTCGTACATATTTCAGTACTACATCGGGTGGCGCAAGAGGTATACTCGTGAACGTCAATAGCCCGACCAGTAATACAGTTATTGCAAATAACATGATCTCAGGTATTGCGAGCTCATCGAATACTGTTGCCAGTTTTACACAGTTCCCGGTTGGTATTGGTGTAGAAGGTACATCAGGAGGTGTGAAGATCTACTATAATACGATCAACCTAAACGGATCTTACCCCGGAACCGCAAGTGCAACTTCATCGGCTGCGTTGTTGTTCAATACTTCTGCCGGTAACATTGATGTAAGGAACAATAACCTTGTAAATAGCTATGATAACAGCTCATCTACAAGCGAAGTTGGGTATGCGATATATTCAAATAATGCCAGTAGTATATTCTCCAATATAGATTACAACAACTATGCTGTAAACTCTACAGGCATTCTTGGAAGGATAGCAGGTGTTGACAGGACGACGCTTTCTGACATTACCGCGGGTTTTGGGGGTAACGCCAATTCTAAAAATGTTAGTCCGAATTTCGTTGGTACGAGCAACCTTAGGCTGAATGCTGTTGATGCAAACGTGCCGTTGATTGCAGGTACTGCCGCAGTATCAGGAACGGTTAACGTGGATATTGATGGTACTTCGCGTAGCGGCAGTACGCCGGTGATAGGATGTCATGAGGTAAACATACCTCCTTGTACAGGCATTGCCGCAGGAACAGTTACTCCTACAAACCCCACCTTTTGTGATTCCGGTGTGACTACACTTACGGCTACCGGCGTTACTACAGGGGCGGGTGTGAGCTATCAGTGGAGAGTATCAACCGATGGGTCATCTTATTCATCGATCACGGGCGCAACAAATGCTGTATATACGATACCAACTAATGTAACAGCAACAAGGTACTATAAAATGGTTGCTACCTGTAGCAATACGTCAACTTCAGATTCTGCGGTGGGTACTGTTGCGGTGGCAAGTAGTCCTGCCGCTATCTCCGGTCCTTCATTTGTTTGTGTAGGTAGCACAGGCACTTATTCTAATGCTACATCCGGTGGAACCTGGAGTTCGAGCAATACTTCCCTTGCTACCGTGGGATCATCAAGTGGGGTCGTGACCGGAGTTGCTCATGGTACACCTACTTTGACGTACACAATTTCCAGCACAGGGTGCCGTAGCACTTTGGCAGTTGGTATCAACAGTGTAATTCCTACATTTACCATGTCGGCGACTTCAAATCCATTCTGTGCGGGAAATAGCTCAAATATTTCGGCTACACTTTCCCCACCGATTTTGGGGTATAATCTTTCGAATATTACGTACGATGCTCCTGCGCAAACAAGTCCGACAAACTTAACTTCATGGACGAGTACAGACGATGGATATCAAACAGTTAGTTTGCCATTTACGTTCCAGTTCTGGGGCACAAACTATACGACGGCACATGTCGGAACTAACGGATATGTGACATTTGGTACAGCGACTACATCGTTGGGTACATTTGCGCTTCCAACCGCTTCGATGCCCCCATGCATTGCGTATGCAATGGGTGACCTTTATGTGGTAGGCAGTACGGTTTCAACCTCAGTTGAAGGAACAGCACCGAACAGAAGTTTTGTAATCAATTTTGCATCAATTGCCAACTGTTGTTCTGCAGCTGATATATACAACGCGAGGATCATCTTGTACGAGACCACAAACGTTGTAGATCTGCTTGTTAGCAAATCATCCGGTACACGAACCATGGGTATCCAGAATGCCGGATCTCTGGCAGTGGTTCCTCCTGGAAGGAATGCTGCAGCATATACGATCACTCCGGCAGCTCCCGAGGCTTATCGTTTTACGCCGTTCAATGCTACATTTACTTGGAGTCCGTCAACGTTCTTGAGTGCCACTACCGGGAATCTGGTTACAGCAACAAGTGTAACGACGACGCCAACAATAACATATACTGTCAATTCAGAGTTCAACGGTTGTACGTCAACTAATAACCTCACACTCACGGTGAATCCAACACCGGAAGCTATTGGTGGTGCGTTAAGCACGTGTACAAGTGGTACAAGTACACTAACTAATAGTACCTCAGGCGGTACATGGAGCAGCAGTGCACCGTCGATCGCTTCTATTGGCGCATCGGATGGTATTGTAACCGCATATACAACAATTGGTACTACTACAATAACTTACACTGCAGGTGGCTGCTTTACTACAGCAACATTCGCTGTAAATGCATCTCCGGGTTCTATTACTGGTACTTTGGGTATTTGTACGGGAGTAACAAGCGCTCTTTCTAACTCTGGAGGTGCAGGTACGTGGACAAGCTCTAATACATCTGTAGCTACAGTGGGCTCAACGACCGGTGTTGTTACCGGTGTCGGAGTTGGTACATCTACGATAACCTATGTGAACGTGTGCGGCTCACCTGTTTACGCGACAGTAACAGTCAATCAGGCCCCGGGCCCTGTATCGGGTATCCGTAATGTTTGTGTCGGATCTACAGTGACATTAAGTAACACCGTTTCCGGAGGTACGTGGTCTAGTTCAAACACAAGTGCCGCTACTATTTCGACTGGCGGTGTCGTGTCGGGAGTTGCAAACGGATTGACCACTATTTCATATGATCTTGGAAATGGATGTACGCCTGCGATATTGAATATGGTGGTGAACACTGTAACGCCAACAGTTGCTGTGACGTCTTCACCAACCAGTGTGTGTTCGGCAGGTACCGCAACATTAACTGCGAGCACTACTCCGGCGAATTATTCTGTGGTGCCTACAACATTTGCACCTGTGTCGTTCACGCCTACTGCTACATTAAACGGTGCTTCTACTGTTAGCGGTGGTACGATAGATAACGGTTATTTCACAGTGCAGGTTCCATTCGATTTCTCAATGTATGGAACTTCGTATAGCTCCGGAACCAACTGTTATATAGGTACGAATGGCTATTTGTCTTTTGGGTCGCCAATGTCGGTTTCTTATGTTGGAACACTACCAAATGCGACATATCCGTATAATTTCATCTCTGTATTCGGAAGGGATCTATATTTGACCGGCGGTGGTACAATTACTTACGGTACTTTAGGAACAACGCCTAATCGCCAGTTTATTGTAAGCTATAATTCCATTCCTGACAATACTGCAGGTCCGAATGAAACCGGTCAATTGGTTATTTATGAAGGTTCCGGCCAGATTGATCTGCACATAACTACAGCACAAGCAACCACACATACAATTGGTGTTCAAAAGGTTGGTGGAACAACTGCAGCAACAGTGCCGGGACATAATAACACGGCTACCGGGTTGAGTAGTGCAACGTACAGTTTTGTGTGGCCGCAGGCAAGTACTTATGCATGGAGTCCGTCTACATATCTTGCTTCCACAACAGGTGGTTCGGTTACGGCAAGTTCAGTTACGGCTACTACCACATACACAGTCGCTGCTACTTATGCAGGTTGTCAGGGTACCGGTAGTGGTACTGTTTCCGTAAATCCGACACCAACAGCTATTAGCGGAACGTTGTCTTTGTGTACGACCGGTTCAACGACACTTACCAATAGTGTTACAGGAGGTACATGGACCAGCAGTAACACTTCAGTTGCAATAGTTGGATTCAGTTCCGGTGTTGTAACTGCGTTTAATGCGGGAACAGCAAACATAACTTACACGTTAGGATCTTGTCGTGCAATTGCGACGGTTACAGTTCAGGCAAGGCCGAATGCTGCGCCTACAAATAACGGACCAATATGTCTTGGTGGTACAGTTACACTTACTGCCAATCCTGGTAACGGAGCAAATACATATACGTGGAGCGGTGCAGGCTTGTCATCGACCACAGCTGCAAATCCTACAGCAACGCCAACTGTGACTTCGGTTTACTCGGTTGTGGTTAATAATGGAACAGGTAATCCGGGATGTAGCCCCACAACTGTGTATACTACTTCTGTTACAGTGAATCCGGTTCCTACAGCCACGGCTTCTAACAGTGGTGCGATATGTGCGGGCGGGACAGTGACACTGACAGCTACTCCGGCTTCGGGTGCTGCTGCCTATTCATGGAGCGGATCAAATCTTTCCTCATCAACAGCTCAGAATCCAACAGCAACACCAACAGTAACAACGACTTATTCTTTGACGGTATCAACAGGTACATCGGCACCCGGATGTAGTCCATCGACAGTTTACACAACAACGGTCACAGTAAATCCTCTTCCAACGGCAACGCCATCTAATAATGGCCCGATATGCCCAGGTGGTACTGTGACTTTGTCGGCCAATTCGAGCAATGCAACCAGTTGGACATGGTCCGGTCCGGACGCGTTCACTTCCGCTGCGCAGAATCCTACGGCTACTCCGACAACAACGGGCACATATTCACTTT
>JBIKSN010000288.1:0-3788 GCA_044348585.1 Flavipsychrobacter sp. | reverse complement strand
CGTGCCGCCAAACTTGCGTGTGGTCTCGGCGCCGGCCTGTGTGAAGCTGTCGAATATGGAATTGAGGTGTTCCTTGGCTATTCCTATACCCGTGTCTTTTACATCAAAGCGCACCCACAGTTTACTGCCTTCCTGCTTGGCCACCGACGCGATCACCTCTACCGATCCTTTTTCGGTAAACTTCACCGCGTTGCCCGCCAAATTGATAAGGATCTGGTTGATGCGGGTGGGGTCGCCCACGAGGCGTCGCGGCAGGTTATGGTCCACAGTCAGGCGCAGACCAATGCTCTTTTCCTCGGCTTTCAGCATCAGCATATCGGTGGCGCTCTGCAACACCTCGCGTATAGAGAAGTCGATATGCTCTATAACTATCTTACCCGCTTCTATCTTCGATACGTCCAGGATATCGTTGATGATCACCAGCAGGTTATCGGCCGATATCTGAATGGCGTTCAGGTAGCGCAGCTGGTCGGGCCGTGGCGACTTGGACAGCAGCAGCCGTGCCATTCCTATTATGGCATTCATGGGCGTGCGTATCTCGTGGCTCATGTTGGCCATGAATTGGTGCTTCAGTTGCGCGGTGCGCTCGGCCACTTCCTTCTCCTTCTTCGCCAACTCTATCTGCTGACGCACCTGCAGGTTGCGCAGCTCGTTGATGATCTTCTGCTGAAACACCTCCTCCTTCAACTGCTCGTATGACTTTAGGTGGTGGAACGCCTGCGGTATATCGCCCATTTTGTCATAGAGCACCGACAGCATTTCGTGCACACTCACCAGATCGTGGCGGCGCGAGTATTCGTCGGCAAGGCTGTAGGCCGAGTTGAGCGACTGCAGCGCCTGGCGGAAATTGCCATCGTCCATATATAAACGCCCCAGGTAGTAGTGGCAGATGATCTGTACCTCCACATTTCCCAGCAACTGCGCTTCGCGCAGGGCATCGGTGAGGAACTTGGACGAATTGCCGAAGTCCTGCATCTTATAATATACCTTGCCCAGTCCGCTCTCTGCCATCACATAGGCTGCCGTTTCCGGCTCCGACTGTTTCAGGTTCTCCTGAAAGTACAGCAGGGCTTCTTTGTACACCTCTTTTTTAAAGTAGATGTTGCCCAACGTATTATATATGTTGGTGAGATTGGCACGGTTGTGCTCCTTCTCAAATATCGGCAGACACTTCAGCGCATATTCCAGCGCGCTGTCGTAGTCGTTCAGGTCATACAGCAGGTTCGATATGCTGGTCAGTATCACCGTTTGTGCAAACTCGTCGCCTATCTCTTCGTTTATGGTGAGCGCCTTTTCAAAGTGCGTCACGGCGTTGGCGAAGTCGCCCATGTCGCGGTAGATGTTGCCGAAGTTGTGCAGCACCCTTGCTTCCAGGCCTTTGTCTTTAATGCGTTCGGCAATGGACAGGGCATCGCGCAGAATGGCCAGCGCATCATCATAGAGGCCCTGCAGCGACAGGCAAGATCCTTTCAGGTTCAGCCCGCGACCTATGCCCCGCGCATAGCCTACTGTTTTGGAGCGCGATATGATGTCTTCCGCCATCTTCAGCGCATGCTCAACATCTATACTGCGTATCTCCACGCCCATATCCACCAGCGTGTCTATGCGGCCTTTTTCATCAGTTTGTTGTGCAAGTGTTTCCTGCAGCTCTATGTACCGAGGTGTGTCTATCATTAATGTGTGATGTGTTTGTTCAAAAAGGGGGTGTGCACCCCTTGCCGCCAACCAGGGCGAACCTAACAAAGTTAACCCTAATGGCCTGAAACATCACTGACAAACATCATTTCTTATCCCCTCCGGTCTGTTTCCCGTCAGGATTGCGCAGAAATTTTTTGTTTTGCGCAGTTTGGGGTGTTTTCATTGATTATCAATGGGTATGTGGGAAGTTTTGCTTCTCACCGCTTCTCACTGCTTCCCAAAACCTGCGCACTTTTGCGCACCCGCTTCTCAGGTGAGAAGTAGATAATCCTGAATTTGGTTGACACTTTGCACATGATATTCCTGAATTTCTGATACAACACACCTTGCCAATCTCCGACTACATAAATTTCTGCCAAATACCGGAAAGGCACAAGGACGAAAATCTATGATAGTGCGATTTGTGGGGTATGACAGAAAAAAGATGTATAGCAAGTGCGGCTTGCGTGAAATTTGACTAAGGGAGGCCATTGGATCAGAAGGAGTGAAAGGGGTGTGACTACAAATTCCTTAAATTCGTAAGACCAGAACCTAATCACAACATCATGGAAAAGGAGGAATATTTATACCAAGAAATTACACACAAGATCATTGGTTGCGCCATGGAAACGCACAAATATCTTGGTAACGGCTTTCAGGAGGTAATTTACCAAAGAGCACTCGGTCATGAACTGAAGATAGCCGGTCTGGGCTACCAACGAGAGGTCGATCAGAATATCTTTTATAAAGACCTGGCAGAACCAATCGGCACCCGCAGAGCTGACTTTATAATAGAGGGAAAGGTATTAGTAGAAATCAAGGCACTCACAAATCTTGAGGAAGTGCATTGGGCGCAAACACTCAATTACCTCAAAGCATACAGGATCGAAGTCGGTCTTCTTATCAACTTCGGGGCAAAAAGTCTACAATTCAAGCGGTTTGCTCTTTCCCGGAAGAGTGTCTGATTTTTACTTCTTTAGTCTGAATCGCAGATTAAGCAGATTTAAAGATTTCGCAGAGCAGGGTGTGTTGTCTCGTTTCTCTGGTAACTTACGATAAGTGGAATCCAATAATTAAATAGATGCGAATCGCAGATTATCCAGATAATAGATTTCGCAGAAACGGTATGCTGACTCTTTTCTCCGCTAACCGACAATCAGCGGAATCCAATAATCAAAGTAATCTGCGATTCAGACAAGAGTTGAACATCAATAAAACACAAACGGCGCCGTAAACACATTCCAGTACGGAGTGGCTTTTTTGATGTGTTGGCCGGGGCGGTAGAGGTAGGGGTTGCCGGCGGTGTCCAGCATGGGTATGTGGCAGTTTTTGGGTTGGCGCCAGCGGCGGGGGATGAATACCATGTCGTGAAACAGGCGGTTCTGCAAGGCGTTGCGCACCTGCTCGGCATCAATACCGGCATTGGCCTGCGCTACCTGTCCGGCGCCCAGGTGCACCTTGCCTTGCGCGCTCATCAGTCCGTGCGAGAAGCGGGTGTAGCGGCCGCCGGTGGTGTCCATGTAGCCATAGTGCGGAAACGAGGGATCGCCCGTGATCTTGTTGGTGCCCATCTGGCCGGTCCACATAGTGCAGTTGAGCGCCAGTTGGGCCACATCGCGGTAGCGGTATTGCAGCAGTACGGCACCGGTGCGGAAGCGGTCGAGCGTGGGGCGGGCAAAGAGGTCGTTCTCCGAGATCAGCCCGAACCCGTCTATCTGCACCGAGATGATACCTGTTTGCTGTCGGGTGCCTATGCGGTTCCAGTAGTAATTGTAGGAATAACCCGCACTGTTGCGGTGGCCGGTCTGGTTGCCCGTTACAGAGATGAAGGGGTCTTTCCATAGTGGCGGCGGCCCCCAGGCATATACAATGCCGGCGGCGGTCACCAGTTCGTTGTGGGGCAGTCGCGGCCCCGGGGTGCGGAAGTTGCGGTACCAGCGCACCTCGGCATTGCCCTGCAGGTGGCGGTAGCCATAGTATGCCTGCACCGAGAGGCCGATGCGCTGAAACCTATTGCCTATGGCCGACACTACGCCGGCATTGACCCCCGCCGACGGCCACTGCCACAACTGTGCCTGCGCCTGTGTGGCACACACAAGGGACAGCAGCAG
>JBIKSN010000044.1:0-16472 GCA_044348585.1 Flavipsychrobacter sp. | reverse complement strand
TCAATGTGCTGCGCGACGAGAAAGAAAATACGAAGCGCCAACTTAAGTCGACCAATGACCAGATAGCAGCGCAACGGCAGCGTCTGGAACAATTGCAGGCATTGCTGGATCAGCAGCAGGAAGCCGCGGAAGCGCTGCGCCGTAAAATTGCAGAGGCACTCAAGGGTTTCAGCAGCAGTGAGTTAACGGTGAAAATGAAAAACGGCAAAGTGTATATCAGCATGCAGGAAAGTCTGCTTTTCCCATCGGGAAGTGCTGTTGTAAACCCCAAGGGTAAGGACGCCCTTTCTAAGGTTGCCGGCGTACTGAATACCAGCTCTGACATAAACATCAACATTGAAGGTCATACAGACAGTATTCCGATCCACACAGCGAAATTTGCTGACAACTGGGAACTGAGTACTGCCCGTGCAACATCAATTGCGCACGTACTTATTGACGAGTACCGCGTGACACCGGCCAAACTGGTAGCCAGCGGACGCAGCGAATATGATCCGATAGCGCCCAACTCAACACCGGAAGGTCGTGGCCAGAACAGACGTACAGAGATCATTCTGGAACCAAGGCTGGACGAGTTGATGAAACTGATGGAACCGAAATAAAATGAATTGTAAATAAAAGAAAACGAGCATTGACTGATCAATGCTCGTTTTCTTTTTATAGTGGATACTCTATCAATTGTTTTGCCACTTGACGACTGCCTTAGACCGATCGGTAGTGATCTGAATGATATAAGTACCTGGTGCCAGATACAGATCGCGAACAGGAAGCGCAATAGTCCCTTTCTCCCATGAAGCGGTGTAAACCCTTCGGCCGGTAACATCAAACACAGCTACCTGTGCAGGTCTTGAAAGTGCCTGTACCGCATGCAGCACACAACTTCCGCTACCCTGACCAGACACCCAGAAATCGTTGCCTACAACCTCATCAATATCCTCAACTGCCGACCCCGTGCCATAAATGGCGAAATTCTTGCAACCTGCCGAATCAACGAGTACAGCGTAGGTTCCGGTTACTGTTGTCGTGTAAGTAGCATTAGTAGCGCCTGTAATAGGAATTGGTGGTATCGATACGGTGTACCATTGATAAGATGCGTAAACTGCCGGCACAGAATAAGTGGTGCCGGTTTTTGTGACAGTTGGGTGCGGAGTAGGATTTACTGTGATGCTTGCACTGGCCGAGTCAACTTTTATGCCGCCAACGTAAAGGTACAGCTTAACAGTCTTGAGACCTGCTGACGGGAAACATATTGTTGCCGGAGAGGTGCTGGTTGTGGTGATAGTGGTACCGGCGCAAGACCAACGTGCACTATCCACTGTACCTGTGCTTGTATTGGTAACTGTAATGCAGCTATCCTGACACACAGTAGTGGCACTTACCGTCATAGATGCAACCGGTGGCCCCACTGAAGCCGGGGTACGCAGGCTCACGCTATCTACCGCAAAGGATGGATCTGAACCAACGCCATCATCATTATTCACCCATCGAAAACCGATCTTCACCGTTGCGTTATTGTTGGCGGACGCAGGCAGTGCTACACCAATTGTGTCCCAACGTCCCTGTGTGCTGGGACACACCGTTGTTTTGGGAGGAGTCAACAACAAAGACCATGAAACCCCGTTATCAGGAGAGTAATAAACACTACCATCATCAATGCTGCCTTGACCGTTCAGCAGGTAATAGAATTTCAGCCTGATATTAGATTTACCCGTACAATTGATGGTTGGAGAAGTCGCGCGTCGATCGGTCTGCGGGCATACCGTAAGTCCACAGAAACCACCGGCGTCATAACTAGCGCCATTGTCTCCCAACCACGAAGAATTGGTACCGATGTGCAATGAAGCACCTAACCCCGGCGAGCCCGAACAGGTATTGCCACATGTTCCGGCAAGCTGACCAGCCTCCTGACAGCTTACATACCACATATTCGGATCTGCTCCCTCAGTACCTGTAACTGCCAACGTCCAAGCACCATTGGAACTTGTATAGCTGGAAACCTGCAAACCGGTAGCAGCACCGGTTTCAAAATTCTCAGTCCAGAATATCTGCCCGAAAGCAGAGCTGGTAGCAAGAAGAGAGGCGGAGAGTAGTAGCGTTGAGAATATTTTCATATAGGTTGTTTTTCTAAAAATACAACCTATATATGAAATAAACAAACAAAGTGTAGGCTACAAATAAAATAATCCTCTATTTACAATACTCCTTGCTGAACGCTTCTGCCTGAGGATTCTTCAACTTAAATGCCATTCGAAAATCACCGCACCCGCTGTCCTTCACATTAAGCTTATGGTAGAAAACACCACGGTAAATGAAAGATTGCGACCACATAGGATCTATCTGTATTGCCTGAGAAAGGTCGCTGATAGCGGCACGATAGTTTTTCAATTCACCATACGCGATGGCCCTATTTACAAAGCCCATCAGATGCCCGGGAAACAATTCTATCTCGTCGCTGAAGTCTTTGACAGCACCATCAAAATCGCCCATCTTAAACTTGCAGGACCCACGCATACTGTAGGCGAGGTAAAAGTCGGGGCGCAGTTTAATTGCAGAATCGAAATAGGTCACTGCCTCTTTGAAGTTGCCACCTCCCGACGCCTTTCTTGCGCGCGCCATGTATGCCATAAAAAAGTCCTTCTTCAGCACCAAAACCCTGTCCAGATCACGTTTGCTGGCTTTTTCGTCGCCCACCATCTCTTCAAGGTTAGCCTTATTAAAGAAACCGAGTGTGAACTCCGGATTGATCTCAACAGATCTGTTGAAAGAGTACATAGCGGCCCTGAAATCGCCACGCAATTGATAGAGACCACCTAACTGATAAAACGCTCTCCAATCGTTGGAGTCTTCCCTGATACAGGCGAGGTACTCCTTTTCAGCCTCCTCCAGCTTATTCATCAACACCAGATCGTTTCCCTTGTTATAATGTTCAGACACCTTGCCCGGTGCTGACTTGGGTTCACCTTTTTTATCTCCACACGCCGACAAACATAACACGGCAGATACTGCCAGCACTGGCACAAAAAATCGAATTGACATCGAGCTAATTTTCTTGAAAAATACCCAGTTTCAGAGAATTAACCAACTTCCTGATCAAGGCTATGCGAATATCACCCGCGGTTAAACATACCATTCAATTTACCAACCCGACATGAGTCGAACTTGCGAGATATTTTCAAAATGACTACCTTGTAACAAACATCATAAAACACCCACTAATGAAAAGATCACTGCTGACCGCTACTCTTTCTTTTTTCTCAATGATCCAGATGGCAAAGGCGCAATGTCCTGCAGGGCGCTACCTGACCGATATGTTCGATGTTTCTGTATCAACAGTGACCTACTCTACCCCATACAATCTGGAAATGGATATCTATCAGCCGGTGGGTGATGTACAGGCGACACGCCCGCTGATCATACTTGCGCATGGAGGTAGCTTTGTGGGTGGTTCCAAAACAGATGATGTAAGCGTTGACACGCTGTGCGTTCGGTTCGCGCGCCGCGGCTATGTAACAGCGTCTATAAACTACAGATTAGGAAACGCATTATCTATGGCACTGGATTCGATGAACGCCATTACGGTTGTGATGAAAGCGGTTGGCGATGGCAAGGCAGCTATCAGATATTTCGTTAAGGACGCTGCGACCACCAATACTTACAAGATAGATACAAACAATATCTTTTGCGGGGGCAACTCTGCAGGAGCTGTGCTGTATATGCACGTTGGCTATCTTGACTCAGCCGAGGCACCGGCACATGTAGCGGGTGTGTTAGCCGCCAATGGCGGGTTTGAGGGAAACAGTGGGAATGCCGGATATACCACCAAAACAAAGGCCGTCATCAACCTGGCAGGAGCACTCAATCTTCCTTCATTCATTGATGCCACCGATGTACCGTCTGTAAATGTGCACGGTGACGCAGATGATGTAGTACCGTACAACTGCAACAAAGCATTGGGTGGACTGATCGATGTTAATCTCTGTGGCCTGGGCACATTAGAAGGAGCGCTGACAGGAAATAGCATTTACCACTGGAGCAAGGTATATGCGGGAGACGCCCATGTGCCCTGGAATAGCGATCAGACGAAACTAAACACTGTAGACTCGTTGGTGAAGGAGTTTCTATATACCCTGGTATGCCCGGTGGGCGCTTCTGTAAATGGCGCTGCAAACGTACACACAAGTTCCATCAACCCTAACCCTACCCATGGTGATTTCAGGGTTACCTCGTCAGGCAAAATCGAAGCAATAGCAGTAAGAGACATTACCGGACGCATAATTCTTTCTCGCGCCAATATTCGTATGAACGAAATAAACATCGACGCAAATGACCTTAATGCAGGAATGTATTTTGTGACGATTCTGTTTGCAGACGGAATGCCTGCAGAAACGATCAAACTCTCGGTTCAGTAGCAGTTATTTTTTCTTAGTCTCTTCGGTCGTCGGCACACGTCTGGCCCAACGAATGGCATAGCACATATAAAGGTTAAAGTCGAAATTCGCAGACTTATCGCCCTTGCCAAATCCGGCAATATGCAATGGCGCCAGGTCATCGAACGAGCGACCATTCATCAGGAATTTACCACGAAGGTTCCAACCCGCCATGAGCCCGTGCACCAGTTCCACGCGCATACCAGTGGTCACTTCTGCCCAAATGGCAGCAAAATTCTGCCCGCCGGTAACTCCGGAGACATTTCCCCAAACACTGTCAGTGGTAGTATAGGATGCACTACTCCTCGTCACCCCTGCTCCCGCAGCCCGCAAGCCGATAAACATCATGTCCCAATCTTTGGCGCTTTCGCGATATAATATGCTCTTATTGAAACCAAGTCGGGTGAAGTAATTGGTTGTTGAATATTTCAGATCGGCATAGTTCACATCAGATCCGCCCCACCCACCATCGGCAACCAGGTAATACTCGTTCTTTAGGTAATAACTCAACTCCCCTTCGTAGGTCCATCTATCGGCACGCAGATTATTCATTACAGGATGAAAAACATCGACACCAACGGTTAACTGGTGGCCACCAACGTATTTTTTGCGTGCAGGTGGTTCATCGGCATCAGCTTCACTAGCTGCCGAGTCGGCCTGCTGCGCATACACCGCACCACCGGCAAACACACTAAGGACGAGGACGAATAAATACCTGTACATGATTTGTGTTTACATTATTGGTCACACTACGATTCAGAACTGAAGCAGAATCTACGGTATGATGTGTGGAGAAAACAGTATCGAGATCAAAAAAATGGCTATAACCACAAGCATTAGACACAAAAGTGAGTTGCCGGTCATATACAAATGTCAAAGTGTCGAAAACCGTACCCGCAGCGGTGTCAGGAGCGAACCGCCATTGGCAGGTATCGGACAAAGGTGATAACGAAAGTGTGAAACCGGATGCTTTTGCAAAGAAGGTCCCCGTGGTAACCAGTGGTGACATAGGAAAGAAAACAGCGGCATTAAATGCCGTGTCCAACACCTTGCCATCAGTAGCTTGCTTTACGCTCCTCATCTTCAGTATGGCAGTCTTTGGCGTGAGGCAGGGTTGTCGTTCCTGAGTGCATGAAACGAACAAGCAACACAAAATAACAACTGGTAACAGACGGTATTTCCTTTTGTTAGTCATTGAGTGTATTCAAAATGCCGTCTATTTCAGAAATAAGCACATCCAATTGCCGGCGCATATTATCGCGCTCCTCGGCAGACCCGATGGTCTGGTCAAGATTCACGCTCACCATTCCCTGCTCCAGAGACGCAATACGTTGTTTCAGGTCAGCTTCTGTACTCTGCTGCCTCGCAATAGTCTCGCGCAGGCGCTTATTCTCCGCCTCAAGAGTGGAATGTCGCTTGATAAGCTTTGTGAGCTTCTTGTTCAATTCGTCAAGTGCCTGCATTACTCGCGGATTTGTGCGTTCAGTTTTGTTTTGTAAGCTTCAGACAATTTTTTCATCAACTGCTCCGTCTCACCATCGGTCAAAGTACGGTCTAGTAGCTGGAAAGTATAATTTAATGCATAAGATTTTTTACCGGCACCCAGTTTATCACTCTCAAAAACATCAAACAGCCCGAACGATTTCAATTCAGCAATTTTCAACTGACCTGTCACCTCCTGCACCTGCTGATAGGAAACCTGCTTGTCCAGAACTATAGCAAGGTCGCGCTGCACAGCGGGAAATTTCGGCACCTCAGTATACTTTGTCTTCGCTGCAGCTAAGGCCTGGCACCAAATAGCCCAGTTAATATCAGCGAAATAAACGTCTTGCTTTATGTCAAAGATCGACAGACTCTTTGTGGGAACTTTTGTGACTGAGCACAGTACTTTATTTTTCCACTTCCACACCACCTCGTTCGCGGCCGTTTCGCCGTAACCCACAGCTACACCTGAGATACCGCCATATTTTATCAGATTATCAACGAGCCCCTTCATATAGTATATATCAGAGCTTTGTTCTTTATACTGCCAATGTTGCGCACGCACATTACCGGTCACCCAAATGGAAAGGCGGGATTCCTCAACATAAGCTGTTTCGGACTTATGGTAGATGTTACCAAATTCAAACAATTGCAGGTCCGTACTCCTTCGGTTACAATTGTAGGCAACTACTTCCAGGCCACTCTCCAGCATAGATGGGCGCATTGTATCCAATTCGCTTGTCAGGCTGTTGATCATGCGCACCAGAGAGGTGTCGTCAGGATAGTATTTGCTGTTAACGATAGAATTGGTGATGATCTCCTGCACGCCTATTCCACACAAAAGCTGCGCTACACGCTCACGTTCTGCCCTATCGTTCTGCAAAGACTTGATCAGGGAAATATTAAGCCTGTCAGGTATCTGAATGTTATCGAGTCCATCTATCCTCAGGATCTCCTCAACAATATCTGCAGGCTGCAGAACGTCCGGTTTGTTCGAAGGAACTTTTACTGATATACCTTCTTTAGTTTCGTTAAGCACCGTAAAACCCAATGCAGATAGCATGCTCACGATCGCCGCGTTTCCATAATCCTTACCACTCAACTGGGTAATATACTGGAATGTAACGTCAACAGTAACATCCTTAAGCGGCGCAGGATACACATCTACAACTGAAGAAGCAATAATGCCACCCGCCACGTCTACGATCAATGATGCAGCACGCAGCAATGCCGGCAGCACATTATTTATATCCACTCCTTTTTCAAAGTGCGTCGCAGCATCTGTGCGCAGGCCGTGGTGCAAAGATGTGCGCCTTATCGACATAGGCGTGAAGTAGGCACTCTCCAGAAACACTGAAGTGGTCTGATCGCTTATACCACTGTATTTTCCTCCAAATACGCCACCTATTGCCAGCGGACCATTAGCATCGCAAATCATCAGATCTTCGGCGCGCAATTTGCGCTCTTTATCGTCAAGTGCAAGGAATGCCGTTCCTTCTGCAAGGTGCTTCACAACTATCTTGTTGCCGGCAATTTTACTCGCATCAAAGGCATGTAGCGGTTGTCCGAACTCATGCAAAACATAGTTGGTAACATCCACGATATTATTGATACTCCTGATGCCGATCGTCTGCAAGCGCTGTTGTAACCATTCGGGTGAGGAACCTACTTTTACACCTGTAAGATAGAGACCCGTGTATCGAGGACAGGCATCAACGGCCTCTATCTCCACTGAGATCGGAGACTTCCCTTCTGCTGAATTGCCGGACTGAGGAAACCTTGTCTCGTATAGACCCCCGCGATGATGCGCAAGGTAGGCGCAAACGTCACGTGCTACACCGATGTGACTGTTCGCATCAGACCTGTTAGGTGTGAGGCCGATGTGTATGGAATAATCAGACGATGGAATGTTGAAATATTCGCGTGCGCTCATACCCACCGGGGCATCAGTGGGTAGTATCATAATACCTGCATGGCTGCTGCCAAGACCAATTTCATCCTCGGCACATATCATTCCCGAGCTTTCTTCACCCCTTATTTTTGCTTTCTTTATCAGAAACGGCTCACCCTCAGTAGGATGTACAGTGGCACCAACAGGCGCCACCACCACCTTTTGACCGGCGGCAACATTGGGTGCTCCGCATACAATTTGCCATACCTCTCCGTTTCCGGCACTCACCGTAGTCACGCTCAATTTATCCGCATTGGGGTGCTTTGCACATGTTAATACTTCCCCTATAATTAAACCCTGCAGTCCGCCTTTTACCTTTTCAGATGTCTCCACAGCCTCCACCTCCAGCCCAATAGACGTGAGAATGTTACTAAGTTCTTCTAATGGAATCTGCCCGACACTTGCCGGAAGGTAATCATGTAACCATTGGTAAGAAATAACCATTTAATATCTCGAATTTCAGCAAAGATAATCCTTCACAATAGCAAAAACTATCCTCGCAAAAAAACGCTTAACAAAATCATTTTTCCACCAAAGTATGTGCACTAGCTGTGAATTATTGTTGGTAACTTTGTACGGATGTGGAATAAGTCTCTGAAAAGCCCGACTTATGTTGAAAAACATGTGAATGATATGTGCGCGTGATGCTTAAAATTATACCAACCGTTTTTTTTTGAGGTTCTGTTTTTGGCAACTACATTCGTTGCCTGTCGTTCCGGACTCACTACTTAATACCGGTCTAACAATTTGGTCATCCAGACTTTACAATCGAGATGAAACGGGACCGGCACCCCTTGAATAATGAAAACACAACAAGATTCGAATATTAACTCATTATAGAATTACATAAGCTAAATGGCTGTAAATATTAAGAAAGAATTCGGTACTTCACGCTCGTCAAACCGCAAACCCGACCTATCTACTCTCGTATATGGGAAGGTACCACCGCAGGCCCCCGAACTGGAAGAAGCGGTATTGGGTGCAGCAATGCTGGAGAAGGACACATTCGCGCAGATACTGGAAATAATACAAAGCGAAGATTGTTTTTATGTTGACGCACACCAGAAGATCTATGCAGCCATGCGTCGCCTTTTCGACAAAGGCACGCCTGTTGACCTTCTTACAATAACAGAAGAATTAAGGAAAAGCAATGAACTCGAGCTGGTTGGGGGTGCATACTTCCTCACCAAGCTCACAATGAGCGTACTTTCCAGCGCTCACGTGGAGGCACATGCCCGCCTGGTGATGGAGAAATTCATTCAACGCGAACTCATACGCATCAGCGGATCGGTTATAAGCGAAGCATATGAAGACAGCACCGACGTGTTTGACCTGCTGGACAAAGCAGAATCAGGACTTTACGAGATAACCGATAAACACCTGCGTAAGAATTTCAAAAGCCTGCAGGAGGTATTGGTACACACTATTAAAGAAATAGATGAAAGTCGTAAAAAGACCGATGAAGTAAACGGGGTGCCATCGAACTTTGCCGCACTGGACCGTATCACCGGTGGCTGGCAAAAAACGGACCTTATCATACTGGCCGCCCGCCCGGCTGTGGGTAAAACCGCATTCACACTGAACCTTGCAATGAATGCCGCCATGAATCCCGGGAAACAATTTCCGGTCGCTCTATTCTCACTGGAGATGGGTGCCGGCCAGATCGTTAAAAGGATGCTGGCTGCCGTAACCGAGGTAAGCATGAATGCGATCACAAAGGGTAAGATGGCGGAGCACGAGTTCATTCAGATGTCTCAGCGCATGCAGAAACTGGCACAGGCCAAGATCTTCATAGATGACCAGGCCGCTCTTAACATCTTCGAATTACGTGCAAAGGCACGACGCCTGAAACAAAAACACGACATTCAGATGATCCTGATCGATTACCTGCAGCTCATGCAGGCAAGTGTGGATAAGGGAGGCAACCGAGAACAGGAGATCAGTAAAATATCGCGCGACCTTAAAGCACTGGCAAAGGAACTGGAGGTGCCTATCATAGCGCTCTCTCAGTTGAACCGTTCGGTGGAAACACGTAAAGAATCAAAGGTTCCTCAATTGAGTGACCTTCGTGAATCGGGTGCGATAGAACAGGATGCCGACATGGTTATGTTCTTGTACCGACCGGAGTACTACGGTATCAACAACAATGAAATGGGTGAGACTGTAGAAGGGGAAACACACATTCACATTGCGAAACACCGTAACGGCAGCACAGGAGAGGTAAAAGTGCGCTTCATAAAAGAATACCAGAAGTTCGTTGATATGGAAGAAGATCAGTTCGACTCCTTCAAACCGACGGGAGGCGGAGGTGGTAGCGACCCTTCAGGTTTCGGCTCCGGATCGGGATCAGGTGGCGGATTTGCCCCAACACGCGACAACCCGTCAGCAGGCATCCGCCGCGACACTAGCGGCTTCGGCGATTCTAAGCTATTTATCCCGGGTGGCGGCTTCCAGACAAAACAATCTAAAGCCAATGATATGAATTGGGAGGACGATGACCTTTCCGGCGCCGGACCGATTCGCCGCCCACCGCAACCAGACGAGGATGCACCATTCTAATGAAGATCCGACTATACATAAATAAAATGCCCTCGTTCGAGGGCATTTTATTTATGTATAAGAACGCTAAAATCCTACTTAGTCAAGGTTAGTTGATAAACGTGAACTCCAATATTGAGTTGCGCCGCATTATCACAATCGCCGTTTCCATAGTTCAATACTCGCGTGCCGGTATAGCCGTTTACATTCACTACACCCGATTCAGCGAAATCACAGCTGGTACCGAACTGAAGCGGTGTTCCGATGTTGAAATTGAAAACATGGCCGCTTGGGCGGGTAAGTGTAGCAGTACCTGAAACTGAGAAGTAGTCGTCAGCACGGTCATTAGTGAGTTTACCTCCAATGATCCTGCGCATCAGATTACCCGTCCACACGATGAATTTACTATTTACGGGATCAGATGGATTCATGTTCATTGAGTCATTGAGTTGTACCCTGTAAAACCAGTCGCCAACGACAGTTGTATCAACCCTGGTCACCTTAACCCAGCCGGTCAACTGATTGCCGTCCAGGTGATAGTTGTTGTACGTAATAGTGTGCACCTGATTGGTATCAAGGTAGCGACCGTTGTATTTAATGATTATCGAACCGCGACGCTTTCTGCCATCAGCACAAGTAACATCTGTAGCGCCAAAACGAACGATCAATACCCTTGGGGTACTGAAAGTGTCTACACTAACCGTAACACTTTTGTCGCCTGCCTTACGGATATACTCAGCATTATAAAGTGTACCGGCCTGATCAGCAATGGATATCACGTCATTATTCGCAAACTCAATCCTTGAAGCGTCGGATGCATACCCGGTACGGTCATCATCGTTTTTCAGATAGTTGTCATCGGTGGTTGTTTTCTTACAGGATGCAATTGCAAGTAAAGAAGCAGCCATCAGCAAAGTGAATTTCCTCAACCCGGTGTTGCGATACATAGATAATTTTTTAGTGTTTTGGCACAAAGTAATTGTGAAGTTGTGTGATGAATTCGGACGCTAATATACGAATAGTGCCAAATGTTACACAAAAAACAGCATATTATCTGTAGGGCGCACCAACCAGATGCAATAGAAACGCTTTGCACCATGCCAGTCACACCCATCAATTTAACGCTGTTCTTTTCATTTTGGCTGTTATTTATCGTAATTTTCGCCTTTAAATACCAATTTATGCGGAAGCTGCTGTTATTTATTTCTTTTACTGGTCTTTCACAATTGATGTCAGCACAGGATACTGACAGTCTGTTTGCAGTGAAAAAAGACGGGACCTGGGAGATAAAGTACTCAGCAAAAGCAAGGGAAACTGCCAGAATGCTTGCGAAGAGGTTTTATGTACCGGAAGGGCAGTTGGAGTTTGCCAACGACGAAGCCACCATGAGTAAACTGACCGAAGGGGCAACAGTATACATACCTGTAATAAAGGATAATTTTTTCAATATAAAACCTGCACCGTTGAAAATGAAAAACGTGCGGGAATTGTACTATCAGGTTGGCTCCAGAGACGATATTGGCATCCTCAGCAGCTATTCAGGTGTTACAAAAGTGGAAATGCGTAACTGGAACGAACTTAAAGGCAATACGCTCAAACCAGGCAGTGTACTTTTCATTGGTTGGGTTAAGATGATGGTCAAAGACACGACCGACCCGGCTACACTGGCCGCCTACCCCGCCCCTAAAAAGAAAGTTATAATAGACACCTCAGGAAAAGTAACGGTTCCGGGAGGATTGGACACGGTATATAACTCTCAGACCAATAACGGCCTGAATGTTCTGACAGAGAAAGGCACAGCCGTATTCTTCGAAAAACCCGGCAAAAGCAACATTTTTTACGCTTTTCACAACGAAGCTGCCCGCGGAAGTGTGGTCAAAGTTTTCAATCCGGGATCCGGAAAAACGATCTACGTAAAAGTACTTGGCCCTTTGCCGGACACAAAACTGTATGCCAATTCTATAATCGGCATCAGCAGCGGTGCAAAAGAGGCCCTGGGTGTAACCGACAACAGAACCTGGTGCGAACTTTCGTACGCCGCCAACTAAACACTTCACCCCAGACCTTACTACGAATTAATACTGCATGAAAGTACTGGTGATCCGTTTTTCGTCTATTGGTGATATTGTGCTTACAACCCCCGTACTTCGGTGCCTGAGAGAACAACGGCCTGACGTGCAGGTACACTACCTGACGAAACTCGCGTTCGCTTCGGTTCTCGGTAACAATCCGCACATTCACCAGATACACTACATGGCTGGTGAAGTGGACGAGATAATACCGGATCTGCAAAAGGAGAAATTCGATCTCATTTTAGACCTTCATCACAACCTGCGTACGTTGCGCGTGAAGAAAGCGCTGAAAGTTCCGGCAAGTTCTTTCCCAAAACTGAATATTCAAAAGTGGCTGCTCACGAATATCAAACTGAACATGATGCCCGACCTCAGCATTGTAGACAGGTACATGGATACCGTGAGTTCGCTTGGCGTGAAAAACGACGGAAAAGGACTAGACCATTTTCTGCCGTCAGGAAAGAGTTTGGGCAATAGCGATATTCCTATGAGCCACTGGGGCGGATATGTGGGTTGCGTGATCGGAGGATCGATGAACACAAAGAAACTGCCGGTGGAACAATGGCGTAAATTCTGTGCGGAAGTGCCGTTCCCTGTAATGCTGTTGGGAGGCCCCGAAGACAGGGAAGCGGGCAACGAAATTGCGTCATTGGATCCAATAAAGATCTACAACTCTTGTGGTAAATTTGACCTTAATGAGTCGGCTGAGTTGGTGAAGATATCACGAGTGATCGTGTCGAACGATACCGGCCTTATGCATATTGCGGCAGCATATGGCAAGCCAATCATATCCCTATGGGGCAATACATCTCCGGAAATGGGTATGTTCCCTTATTACGGATACAACAACCTCAGATCGCGCGTGGCACCACAATCGGTGATAATGGAAAGAAAGGAGGTTGGGTGCCACCCATGCAGCAAAATAGGATACGACAAATGCCCGCGAAAACACTTCAGGTGCATGAACGAATTAGACATGCATGAGGTTTCGGAAAGTGTAATCAGGATGTGGACCACACCTGCATCCGGCAACAAATTAGCTGATCAAAATAAACCTCAGTAAGCAAGTGAAAATCCTTTTTCTGGCAAACAGGGTCCCCTACCCACCCTACCGTGGCGATAAGCTCAAGATCTTCAACCTGGCAACACGGCTGAAGAAAAGGCATGAATTGCACCTCATCACATTTGCTCAGAACGAGGAAGATCTTTCCTACAAAGCCGAACTGGAGAAAGTATTTACTGAAGTGCATCTCGTGTACCTGCCGGGCTGGAGATCGAAGATAAACTGCCTAGCCGCCGCTTGGGACCAACGGCCTCTACAGGTACTATACTTCAATTCGCAAGAGATGAAAGAGCGTCTTTCGGCTCTTCTCGAAAGGCATCACTACGACGCCGTACATGTCCAACACCTGCGCATGTCGCCCTACCTGGCCGAAAGAAAGGATATACCGCGAATACTGGATCTGCCCGATGCCTTCTCTCTATACTGGGAACGCCGAAAAAAAGTAAAACGGAATATCCTGGTCTCTATGTTCGAAGATCTGGAGCAGAAAAGAGTGTTCAGATATGAACGCATTCTTGAGGATTACAACATGTCGCTTGCTTGTTCTGTAGAGGACATCAATTATCTGAAACAGCACCATCGCACGGCCAATCTTTGTTTGTTGCCCAATGGCGTGGATCTGACAACATTTGCGCTGCGCAACCACGACTACAGCCACAACAAAACACTGCTGTTTACCGGCAACATGGACTATGCACCCAACGTGGACGCAGTAGTGCATTTCGCTACCAACATACTGCCAGAAATAAGGAAGGCGCATCCCGATGTAAAGTTCATCATCGGAGGACAACGTCCCGTTCAAAAAGTGTTAGATCTCGCCAGCGACCATATAATAGTGACCGGCTTCATCAAAGACCTCGCAGCAACGTACAACGAAGCATCGGTGGTTGTTGCACCGCTACGATTCGGTGCGGGTACACAGAACAAAGTACTCGAGGCTATGGCCATGGGTGTGCCCGTGGTATGCTCAAACATTGGTTTTGCAGGTCTTGGAATAACAAGCGGAGAAGGCGCAATAATGCAGACAGACCCCAGGATGTTCGCGAACTCGGTATCAGAACTGCTCTCATCAGAGGCAGCACGCGAAACGGTTGGCACAGCCGGAGCAAACGTGATCCGCACCCGCTTCGACTGGGACATCATAGCCGCACAACTGGAAAATTACCTGCAGCAGGTTGCCGGAAAGAGCTAAGCCCTCCTAAAACGATCTACTTGTTAAATATCATCCTGTAATCGGTATGGACCTTACCCTTTGAGATGTCATCCAGCTTTTTCTTCAGCAGGCGCTTTTTCAGCGGAGAGATGTAGTCAATGAAAAGTTTACCCTCAATGTGGTCATATTCGTGCTGAATGACACGGGCAGTTATGCCATGAAACTCACGCTCTTGCTCCACGAAGTTCTCATCGAGATACGAAATGCGAATGTTGCTGTGGCGTTGAATATCCTCCCTTACTTTAGGAATGCTCAGACAACCCTCATTATATGGCCACAACTTTCCCGATTCATCGATCATTTGCGCATTGATGAATACCTGCTTTATAGGCTCCTCGCCCGGATACCTGCGCTTGTCCTCATCATCAAAATCCTCAACTATCTGCACGGTGTCAACAAGAAAAAGTCTTATCGGCTTGTTGATCTGAGGCGCAGCCAAACCTACACCGCTACTATTATAAAGCGTCTCCCACATGTCAGTAAGCAGCTTATCAAGCCCGGCATATTCCGGAGTAATATCATCACAAACTTTTCGCAATACCGGACTTCCGTAAGCAACTACAGGTAATATCATCTAAATAAAAATATTAAATAGGTGACAAAGTTAATGGAAATTCGGTCAAGTTAGGCTTGGTATTGCTGCCCGCTATCGCTTAACAGGTGTTATCCACAGTAAAAATACTGACGCGAGCCCGACGACAATTCCAACCCAAGAGACCTGCTCTAATGAGTAGCGCGATGCCATTACGGTGACTATTAGAAACCCCATTATGGCGGCAACCCAGCCCGAAGAAGAAAGTACAGACTGTGCATGCTTCTGCTCTTCAATAGGGAATTGATCATAGAAGATCTTCTGTGAAACGCCCCTGCTACAATAAGTCATGATGCCGATAAGAACTGAAACGCCCAGATAATACCCAAATCCTTTTGTGACTGCAAGCAAAAACAATGCTCCCGTAACACTCAACAACGTGATCATCAGCAACCACTTCCCGCTGATCTTCTGCGACAACAGTCCGAAAAAATAGGGCAACGGAAGAACGAGCAGGGCACCAAGCGCAAAAAGATTCGACACCTCACTGACCTTATACCCCCCAGACCGCATCATCAAAGACAGATTAAATCTGCCGGTAAACGACAACATAATACCCGCATTAAGCGCAATGAGCAACAACCATACGCGCGCCGATATTTTGAAATTGCCCGGCATTGCGGCAAACCGCTGGTATACCTTATCAAACTCACCCGACATCAGCACGAACCTTATGATAATTGAGACTACCGCGAATGCCGCAAATGCCTGAACAGCACCCGCACACTGCAGGACCGGTCCCATCATAAAACCACCCAGCACCGCTCCGAGCAGCGTTGTATTTGCCAGCAACCCAAAATTCCGCCCGCTTTCCTTTTCTGTACTCACATAACTCATCATTATACTGTATACGTTTATCTGCACTCCGCAAAGAAACCAGTACATGGACGTACCGAGAAGAAACAAATAGTAACCTGAGCTAATGCCCATTACCATAAGAAAAACAGCAGTCAAAAGTCCGATCAACAAAGACAGTCGGGATACCGACCTGAAGCGGGACATAATAAACGGTGTAAGCCAGGACCCCAATGCAATGGCCAGATATGTCACCGCCATGAATACACTATTCATGCGGGCATCAACACCTTTTTCTGCTATCAGTAATGGCAATACAGGATAAATACCCTGCAAAAT
>JBIKSN010000268.1:0-4240 GCA_044348585.1 Flavipsychrobacter sp. | reverse complement strand
AACGGTTGCAGGGGAAAGTACTTTCAATTGCCTTTGCAATTGGCTTCGCAAACACAAGCCACTCCCGTAATAAATCGTCTGCAACATCAAACAATTTATCTGTTTCCGTTTTAGGCACTACAAGTACATGTCCCTCACGCATAGGCGAAATGTCAAGAAACGCAAAAAAACGGTCGTCTTCCGCAATTGAATAACTCGGTATCTCTCCGGAAATTATCCTTGAAAAAATCGTTGCCATGATCAGATCGAGATACCTTCTATCTTAAAACTGAATTTTCCACTTGGCGCTGTCACCTCGGCAATATCACCTACGTGTTTACCCAATAACCCCTTACCTATTGGCGAGGTCACAGATATCTTACCCAGCTTAAGATCGGCTTCCTTTTCAGAAACGATCTGATAAACAAACGTCTTCTTATTACCCAGATGGGTAACGGTAACCTTGCTTAATATCGAAACCTTACTTGTATCAATATCCTTGGCATCTATCACCCTTGCGGTAACAATAGCACTCTCCAGCTGTGCGATCTTCGCCTCATGATGCCCCTGTGCCTCCTTCGCCGCATCATACTCGGCATTTTCCTTAAGGTCACCCTTCTCTCTTGCCTCGGCTATCTGCCTGGCTATCTCAGCACGCCCAACCGTCTTCAACTTATTCAGTTCATCCTTCATCTGGGCCAACGTTTCCTTAGTCAGATAATTCAATTCAGACATTGTTCTGTTATTTTATTGATTTGCACTGAAAAAAAACACAACGCCCCTGTTTGACAGAAGCGTTGCGATGTAAAAATAGTAAATTTTAAACTTAGCGTGTAAAACGGATAGACATCATGTGCACACCGTTTGCAGGACGCTGAGTAGGACGGAACGAGTAGTCGAGAGCTACCGTAGGGCCATCTTCACCCAATTTCTTCTGAACGGTTGCACCCAATGCAACACCTGAGTACATCGTTGTAGACTTATCTGCGCTCATGATACCTTTTTCGTAGCGGTATCCGGTCCTGAACATAACCATGTTCCTGAAGCCATACTCAACTCCCACGCCAAGGTAGTCGTTGTTGAAAGAGTTAGACTGGAAGTTAGCCATTGCGGTAAGCCTGTGTTTAGGAGTGCTGTCCTTGCTGCTCAGGTGATGTTCGTCGAGATAGAAATCGTATGCGGCACCAAAGTTCAGGTAGGTAGGCATCGAGAATTTATCAGCCGGATACTGCTGAGAGACAGCAAAGGATGGATTGCTCTGCGGTTTGTCAGCATTGACAGCAAAACCCGTACCGGTAAAACGCATGTTGCTACCCAGGTTGCGGAGCGTTATGCCGAAGTGGAAATTGTCTTTCTTACCGGTAACATATTGGATTCCACCTTCAAATGCAACACCAAGCGCGCCGATGTTTCCAACCTGCTCAGACACATACGTCATTGACGCACCTGCGTTAACGTGAGAAGAGAACTGCTTTGCATAGGCAAGCTGGATATTGAGGAACTGCGGACGATAACTTCCCACACCTTCAGGATTGAAATAATCCGTTGTAGTAATATCGCCGAAGTTCATCGACATCAGGTTTACACCAATAACACCCGCTTCGCCCAGTTTCTGTGCAATAGCAAGGTTGTTGATGTTGATATTAGTATTCGCAAGGTATTGTCCACGCGATACACCTGCCTCTGTTGAATTAGTCGATGCCAGACCGGCCACATTCGACTTCATCGCCTCCATTCCGGTAATGTGCGACACGTTCAGGCCAAAAACACCCGTTGTTCGCGCCCATGGATTGATCATCATTTCAGGAGCTCCTGCCTGACCAGAACGGTCCTTGTTTCCGGCCATAGCCGAATAAGAAGCCGCTATCGCACACAACGCAACAAATGATTTTATCGAAAGTTTTTTCATAATTATAAACTATAAAATATTTATTATTCCGGGCGGGCGTGCCGCCCGGAACTGAGATCGAAATTAATATTGAGTTACGTCGAGTGGGCGCAATGAACCAAACCACTTGATCACTGTTTCACCAAGTCCTTCAGCCTTTACATGCATCAGGTACATTCCACTTGCTATAGGCAGACCTACCGCGTTACGGATATCCCAATCTATGTATGATGTTCCCGGATCGCTCTTAGTCAATGTGCGAACAAGTGTTCCATCAAGAGAGTAAATACGGACCTCAGCTTTTGCAGGCAGATTGATGATCCTCACTTTTGTGTCAAAGCGACTTCCCGGCTTTTCGTATCCGGAGTATCCGTAGTATGGATTTGGCACTGCCTGGATGCGAGTGATAAACCTGTTCCTGTCTGTTGTATCCGAAAGTTTAGACGGTGCCAACTCTTTAGTACTGAAAGTGTAGTATGGGTTAGATGCCTCCCCGGTCTTGATCTTAGTTCCTGCCTTATTGAAAGCAGTTGTAGTATCAGTTGCAGCATATGGCATATATGGCCTGTCCACACGGAACCTCAACCTTGTAGTAGTTGGGATCAAACCATCCTTAAGAGAAAGCAATTTGCTATTTGGATTCAGCATTGGAAGTCCAACCCACTGGAAGTTTGAATAAGCAGACCTATGCAATGGAATACTGCTACCAACAGCCTTCAGGTTTTTAACAAAGGTCTTACCACTATCGTACTTTGTACCCTGAACGTAAACATAGTGCTTACCACCAAATACTATAGAGTTGTCGTATGGATTGAAACCATTGAATCCTGCAGGGCTCGTTGGATTCCAGATCATATCGTTGCCATTGTCGCTTGAGAGGTAAGAATCTTCGCCAAACACGATGTTCAGACGTTCACCTGTGTTCTGATCGATAGCGTAACCTGGGAACCATGACATACCCTCGTCATCAGCTGATTCAGAGTATTTAGGACTTCCATCAGCGCTAACGTCCTTGTTCCATCCTTTGTGTTTCCTTAGGAAGAACTTCTTGCCTTTGTTTTCAGCAAGATTTTCATCTTCCTGAAGTTCCAACACCGCACAACGGGTCCATTTTGATTTGTCGCTTGTGAACACCAGATCCACATCAGGCAACACTTTAAACTCGTTGAGCCTTGTGAAGAAGAACGCAGCAGGATGGTGACCACATACTGTTGTGTTAGAAGCAGAACCCGGAGGGAAATATCCTGCTGCAAGACCGTAAGGACCCCATGAAGCCTTAGTAGGAGAGAAATTCGACATCATCGAACCGAAAGCTGACTTAGGATCGAGGAAATCACCACCCAACTTAATGTCATTAAAGTTACAAGGATTAGTTGCGCTTGTTGCACCGAACGAAGAGTTAGAACCACTCCTCAACCAGTTGGCAAAACTACTGTCAGACTCATCGTTCACACCCCATAACCATGGCTGAGAAGGATCTTCGAAAACAACATTCGAATGGATATAACCGTTCTTGGTGCCTTTTGCTTGTGATCCGGGAGGAGCAACCTGCTTGATGCTTACAGAAAGACCGTAGTCAGCTAATATCTGCTCATTAGGCGCACCAATAGATTTCTCACCATATATAGTAACCGTTGCACCACCTTCACCATAACCTGTCAGCGTCCATGAACCTGAATCAACAATACCTTCAACATAGGCAGCGTTCGCACCTGTGCCGGTCTGTTCATTCGCACCATGTATCTGCAATACCCAATCCATAGCAGGTACTTTCACCGGATCGATAACTTTGACATTTACCGGACCAAGTCCCTGAAGATAAACCGGCTGTGAAACACTTCCATTATTTACGGCAGTATTCTCAGACGCTTCATCCATCTGAACTTCAAGTCCGCCATTACCTGTTCCCTGGATCCTTGTGATCACCACACCATCACCATAGTCAGAATTCAACGTTGTGCCCATTGCGCCATTAGATGGGTTTGGAAGAGCAGCAACAATCTGTATCTCGTTACCGCCGGCAGAGTGTGCGCTTCCCAAATATGGAACGTCCTGCGAACTAACGGTATTCTTAGAATCGAATGGTCTGAAGTTGTTGTATGCGTATGCGATCGCAGTGAAGTAGTAGTTCCTGTAATTCACAAAGCGCTTATCATTTCCTGTTGCAAACTGATCTTGTGTCAATACGAAGCTGTGGACAATTCCACTGTCTCTTCCTTTTACTTTGATCTGAGCGATGTGCGTAGTGTCACTCACAGGAAGGTTCTTGGTATAATTTACGATCTGAGTAACACTATCTGAAATGTCACACTGGAATACTTCAACGGCTTTGGTCGGATCCACCTCGCCTGTGATCGGGTCAAATATTTCTGC
>JBIKSN010000043.1:0-16517 GCA_044348585.1 Flavipsychrobacter sp. | reverse complement strand
CGGGCGAGACTATCATTTACGAAGGACGTAAGTTCAAATCATACCGAGGCATGGGTTCTGTAGAGGCTATGCAGGAGGGCTCTAAAGACCGCTATTTCCAGGACATGGAAGCAGATATAAAGAAACTTGTGCCGGAAGGCATCGTGGGCCGTGTACCCTACAAAGGTCAGCTTAATGAGGTAGTACAGCAATTCGTAGGTGGCCTCCGCGCGGGTATGGGGTATTGCGGTGCCAAAGACATCACAACCCTTCAGAACAACTCTCAGTTCGTACGCATCACTCCGGCCAGCATGGCAGAAAGCCATCCGCATGATGTGGTGATCACGAAAGAGGCACCAAACTACAGTCGCTAATTTTACAGATCATATTTACTAAAGCGCACCGGTATCCCCGGTGCGCTTTTCTTTTGCGCATCTGACATACATCTTGACTTAACACTTGTTTTTTGTACATTTAATAATATATCTCCCGACAATATGAGCTTTTCCCGCAGAAATTTCCTCCGTTCCGCGTCTGTACTTGCCGCGTTGACTGTTGCAGAAATGCAATCACTTGCTGCCTCGGCACAAATAAATGCTTCTGGCAAAGATGTGCGTCAGGATGACGAAGAATTCTGGAAAAATGTGCGGCTCATGTTCCCTCTTTCAAAAGATCTGACCTATCTCAACAATGGGACTTTCGGCCCCTCACCCTACCCTGTCATAGAAGCAGTAAAGGCGGGCATGATGGAAAGTGACATGAACGGCCAGTACGGAAGCTGGGAGAATACTGTAGCTAAAGTGGCCAAGTTTGTTGGAGCAAACGATAACGAGATCGCACTCACTCACAATGTCACTGAGGGCATCAACATAGGCTGTTGGGGATTGCCATTGCAGAAGGGAGATGAAGTGATCATTACAACGCACGAACACATGGGCAATGCTATGCCATGGATGAACAGACAAAAAGTGCATGGGATAGTTGTAAAAACATACACACCTGCATCAACGGCCGATGAAACACTAAACCGCATCAATAGTCTGATCACCAAAAAGACGCGTGCTATAGCCACACCACACATTCCGTGTACTCAGGGTCAGGTATTACCTGCAAAGGAGATATGCACGCTCGCGCGCGACAAGGGCATCTTCTCTGTGATAGACGGAGCACATGGACCCGGCATGATACCGCTTGATCTGCACGACATGGGCTGCGACACCTATGCTTCCTGCTCGCATAAGTGGATGCTGGGCCCCAAGGGCACCGGCTTCCTTTATGTACGTAAAGACTTCCAGAACACGCTGCAGGCTTACACCATAGGTGCAGGCGGCGACAACGGAAAATGGGACCTGCTCTCGAAACCAATGGCCACAACATCCGACTATGTTGACAACGCTCACCGCTATTATGGCGGCACCCAGTCGAACGGCCTGTATGCAGGCGTAGTGGCTGCAATTGATTTCATAGAGACGATCGGGGCAAACAACATCTACGAGCGCATTAAATTCCTTGGCAAATACACTCAGGACGGACTGTTGTCCTTCGGCGACAAAGTAGAGTTACTGACCCCTACTGAAGAAAGGTCGCGAGCGGGAGTAAATGGATTCCGCGTAAAGGGTATTGACTTCCAGAAATTCTACGGCATGTGCTCTGAGAAAAAAATGCGCATCCGTGCCGTACCCGAGAATGGCCTTAATTCACTCAGGGTATCCACACATATCTACAACAACACACACGAAGTAGATATGCTTATGGAGATAATCAAAAAAGCTGTAAGTTAAGGCACTATTTAGTCTTGGCCACTATTTCATGAATGATGGCATCCATCTCCGCAACTTTTTCTGCCAGACTGCGATGCATCTCCATCTTCAGTTCGGCAGACGCGTCATCATCCTCAAGAAACGCAAGAATACCCATAACAGATGTTAATGGACCACGCAATTTATGAGACTGCACCCAGGCAATGTCTCTCAGTTGTTTATTCTTCTCTTCAAGCGACTCTATCATCCACACATACTCAGTAATATCACGCAAAAAACAACTTACCCCCGCAACTTCGCCTGCTTCATTAAGTATAGGTTTGAATCTTAGTTGGATATGCTTCGAAGCTCCTGTGGCATCAGACAATTTGTCTATCAATTCAAATTGCCCGGTCACAGCAACGCTACTATAACCCTCTTCGATCCGTGTCATTAGTACACTGCCTGCACCAAGCAACGGAAAACGGTTTCCGACAAGCGGAAACGCATCGGTATCCTTAGATACCATTTCTCTGAAAGCACGATTGAACGCAAGCAGACAGTTCATTTTATCAACAGACCACAGTACATCATTCGTATTCTCAATAAGAGACATAAAGTTCAGTTCATCTTCCCGTATCTTCTTTTGTAATTGCTCTTGGGTGCGCGCACTGGATGTACTAATATCTTCAGCCTGCTTCTTAAACCGCGCACTACGTTCACGGTATGCTTTCATCGACCTGAATATCACTACTGTAAACAACAAAAGGATAAACGTGGCAAGTATCAAGATCACGTTCTGCTGACCCCTTATCTGCATGTCCTTCTCCAGAAGAACTATCTGCCGCTCATTCTGCGCATTATCGAGACCCCGATCAACAGAATTATTCAGAATTTTATTCGTTAAGGTCCATTTCTGTTCACGCAATGAATCATACCTGATCTGCATTTTAAATGCAGAAGCAACGTCGGCTGTCGCCCGATAAAAATGAACTAATACTTTAGCTCGACGCAACTCCAACTCCAACCCGTCACCAACGCGCAACGACTTTCGCCGCGCTGCCATCTCTTCGTCAACAACTCCTAGTATTCGCTCGGCTTCGTGAAAGCGACCAACCTGTGTATACAGATCACCCAGTTTTAATTCGTTATACAAACGATCCTGTATGTTCCGCCCGCACAACTTATTCAACCCGATGCTCCCTAAGAAGTACCATTCAGCCGAATCAAATTTCTTTAGTCTGAAATATGCTTCACCCAAATTACCCATTGCCACCGATCTTGCTTCATCCCATTGTTTCGCAATATCCAAATGCGCTGTTCGCCTGCGATCAATAAGATCAAAAGCAGCGTGAAAAAAAGGAATACTGCTGTCTGGCTTCCCGCCCCCCATAAATGCCAGCCCTATGTTCGACATGATCTCCTGATGTCGGAGGTCATTTTCCGCGGAGGAAACAGAACACTGCAGAATCTTTTCGTGCGATGCCTGAAACAACCCTGCTGCTTCCAAGAATTTCTCCTCTTTAAAATGAGACATTCCTATCCGATACAGGAAAATATACTCACTGCAAGGCTCCTTCGACGCCAAAGCAAGAGCTCTGGCTTTGTCATAATACATGAATGCCTCATCAAATCTTTCAGTTGCATACGAAACGTTGGCTTTCAATAAATATGCCTTAAATATCTCACCTGTATCAAACACTTTTTTGTCCTCCACCAATAATAGCAACATACTATCTGCGTATCGCGAGGCCAAAATATCATCGCCCATGCTGCCATGAGCGATATCGTATTTCTGCAGATAAACAACGAATCTGCTCTTCAAAGCCAGCTCCGTGCCTCCAATAGCACTATCGAGAAAGCGCATAGTAGCAATACCGCCTCTGGTATCAACCATTCCTTTCGAGAGCTCCACAACCTCTTTCACTTTTACCTCCACTTCACTGCTATCGGAAGACGGTCGGCAACTGTTCGCGAATACAACAATTACTACTCCGATAAAAAGTAAAAACCTGCTATAAATACTGTGTTGATATCGTCCCATGGTATTTATGAAAAACTCATCATACTTGTTCTATTACCCGTGCAAACACACTTGCATTCAGGGGTTTCTCAATAAAACCTGAAACATATTCTATGCACCGTGCCCGCTCATGATCTGCAGGACTTATCGAGGATGAAAGTATCCAAACCTTAAAACGACTTCTGATCTTAGCTTCCATTGCGCCAAACCGGCGAAGAAACTCCCATCCATCCACGTCAGGCATATACACATCAAGAAAAATGACCCATTTCTTGCCATTCAACTCTATGCCCGTCTGAGTAATATATTCAAGTGCTTTTACAGAATCAGTAAATGACACAACGTTAGATGAAGGAACGCACTTTCGCAACACGTGCTCTGCAAGCACATTATTTACGCGCACATCGTCTACAAGAATAAATGAAAGATGTTCAACCATATGGTGTAGGTCTACGTCAAATCTACAAAAAGTCGAATACCGCTGGTAGTAAATAGATAGATTCTGATGAACCAATTCTCATTTTTCTTGTTAATGAATAGTTGTCAGCGAAGCAATAGTAGCCGACGTAGCTGAACCATAAAATACCAAACAGAGGGTTTACCCCGCTCCTTACATCAACATTCCTCAACCATCTCATCAGCAAAATGCGATCGGCAATCCAATTGCGAGCAATGAAACCGCAGTCACCTTCGAGGTAAACAAAAAAGTCAACTGCCGAGTTCCCTGTTTCAGGTGATAAACAATCAATAATAATTGCGTTTATTTACACAAACTCAGTGTATGAAACGCATACTGGCCATTTTATCATTCCCGGCACTCTTTTACTCCTGTAACGAAACCAAAGCCCCACATGCCAATTCAGCTGGTAAACTGGACTCGCTTTTCTCATCCTATTGGGAGGAACGATTACAACTTTTCCCGCTGGAAGCTACCGGCATCGGCGACAACCGCTATAACAACAAACTCACCATCACCATTGCTCAGTCCTTCCGCGACAGCCTCTCGCGGTTCTATAAACACTACGAATATCTTGCGACAAGCATTGACACAGCAGGGCTTTCTCCCGACCGAAAGATCAGCCGCAGTCTTTTCCTGCACGAAATGAAGATGAACCTGGAGGGGCTGAAATACCCCACTCATCTTATGCCCATTACGCAGTTCTGGTCCTTCACGCTGGAGCTTCCGCAACTGGGCTCAGGCACCGGCAACCAACCATTCAAAACAGTTGCCGATTACGACAATTGGCTAAAACGCCTATCCGCAGTACCGGCCTGGGCCGACACTGCCATAAGCAACATGCGCAACGGGATAAAATTTGGCTGGATACTCCCGCGTAGCCTCGTTATAAAGATTCTGCCACAGCTACGGGACGTGGTAGTTGCAAATGACACATCAAGCATTTTTTATGGTCCAATCCGCAATCTGCCTGACAGCTTCTCGGCCGAGGATAAAGCACGACTCACCACTGCCTATAGAACTGCCATTGAGAACATAGTGAACCCCACCTATGTCAAGCTCCATCACTTCTTCGAAAAAGAATACCTCCCGCATAGCCGCACATCAAGTGGCATCATCGGGGTACCGGGTGGTCTCGACTATTACAACTATTGCATAAGATACTGGACCACAACCGACCTTCACCCAGACACTATCTACAACATAGGCCTGCGTGAGGTGGCCCGAATGGAAGCCGAGATGAATAAGATAAAAGAACAGGTTGGCTTCACCGGTACGCTGCAACAGTTCTTCAAACACATTAGCGAAGACCGCAAATTTTTCCCGTTCACTCAGCCGCAGCAGGTTATAGACAGTTTCTGGAACATCAAAAAGCAGGAAGACCCGCAACTGAAAAAACTATTTAACAACACCCCGAAAACGCAATTCACTATTCGCCAGACCGAGGCATTTCGTGCTGCTTCAGCTAGTGCTGAATATAATCAGGGATCAGAAGATGGCACACGCCCGGGTATCTTCTACGTACCCATCATTGACCCAACAAAATACAACTGTGTAGCCATGGCAACGCTGTTCCTGCACGAGGCAATTCCGGGACATCACTACCAGATTTCGCTACAACAGGAAAACAAAGGACTTCCGGCATTCCGCCGCTTCCTGTGGTATGGGGCCTATGGCGAAGGTTGGGCGCACTACAGCGAAACACTCGGAAAAGATCTTGGCTTGTACGACGACCCATACCAGTACTTTGGCCACCTAAGCGATGGCATCCATCGTGCCATCCGTCTGGTCGTGGACATAGGCATGCACTACAAAAACATGAGTCGAGAAGAAGCCATAAGATACATGATGACACATGAACTTATAACTGAAGGTGAAGCAACTGCCGAGATAGAACGCTACATGGCCATACCGGGTCAAGCACTTTCTTACAAAATAGGACAGATGGCCATCAGCGCCGAGCGGAAACACTATGCCGAGCTATTAGGAAATAAATTCAGCATCGCTTCTTTCCACGATGAGGTGCTTAAAGATGGTTGTGTACCACTCAGCGTCCTTAAAGACAAGTTGGAGACCTGGAGCAAAAAGCAACAGTAGTAATAAGTTCGATTCTATAAAGCCAATAGCCTTACTGACTATTGGCTTTTTTTATTGCCGCCGGCTGACTCCGGGCTTCTCTTGTGTTTGTAGCGGGCGTTAATACTCAACCCTATACGTGGCGAAACTCGTAGGCCAAAGTCCGCGTAAGAATACGGCGAACCTGACGGTTCAGTCAGAATTCTACCCATTGCGAACTGCACATATACAGGATCAAGGTTCACAGCTATACCACGACCTACATTGACACCTACCCCAAATGAAGTTCCGGCAGCCGCACCACGTTCCCGAATAGTATAAATTCCGCTGAGCTTATGGTCTACTGCTTTGCTCCAAAAACCGTTAAGCTCTGGCTGCATATACCAGAAGAACGTCTTACCCTTCCCAATTTTTTTCTTTAGCCGCATAAAAACGCCTGCAGCATTATAGTGTGAGACAAACCTTCCGTTACCATTATTGGTATATATCCAATTGTAATTCACGCCTGCTGCCGACTTCTCACTATACTGATAGCCAACGCCTCCGGATATTCCATAACCTTCCTTGTGGCGGTAATCAAAATTTGCGTAACTAAATATTGTGTTTGATTGAGCAGCTGCTGTCAATACAAACAGAGCACACATGGTCGAGAGCGATATTGATCGTATCGGGTATTTCATAGGTACAAATAAATGTTTTACTCGGCGGCTACACCCATCGCTGCCTTCCTCATTGCCGTGGCTGTAGCATCCCCCAGATACCTGTCTATTGTACGTTCAATAAGGTAGATAAGAGGAGTCAATACAATTGCCATCACAAACTTGTAAGAATAGTTAACAAGACATATCGCAATCACACGCTGATAGCTCCAGTCCTTACCTATCTTAAAAGCAATGAACAATACGATAAAGCTGTCAATAAGCTGCGACACTACTGTCGATCCTGTGGCGCGCAGCCATACTTTCTTCTCCCCTGTCGCTTTCTTGATCTTGTGAAACACCCACACATCTACCAACTGACTTACCAGGAACGCACTAAGGCTACCGGCAATGATCCACATACCCTGCCCGAATATGCCACCAAATGCAGCCTGCATATCAGGAACACCCGCCTGAGCCTGGCTACCTGTCCAGAAAGAGGTATCGGGTGGTATCTCTATCGCCGCGTAGAACATAAGAAAAGCATAGCAGATCAGACCTACTGCTATGTACGATATCCGCCTCACCGCCTTTGGCCCGAAGTACTCGTTCACAACGTCGGTCATAATAAACTCAAGCGGCCACAGTAACACACCACATGTCAGGGTATAGGTAAGCCCGCTCTCGCCCAGCAAAGAAAAAGGGGTTGGCATCAGACCGAACACCTTCTCGAGCGAAAATAGCTTTCCGCCTATACATTCAGCTATCAGCGCATTTGCAACAAAAAAAGAAGCGATGACCACAAATAGTTTGGTCGGCTTGTCGGCAAGTATCTTGTGTATCATCTGCTGTCTTTATCAAAAAATGAGATCGATCGTCCTTACCCCTGATTCTGCATTTTTCTGGAGTTGGTATACGCCCGCCACTTTTCTATTACCTGAGCCATGTCCTGTGGCAACTCCGAACTGAAATGCACCTTCTCATTGGTAGCAGGATGCGTAAAACCAAGCTCCTTGGCATGTAGCGCATGCCTTGGCAATACGTCAAAACAATTATCGATGAACTGTTTGTATTTACTGAAGACAGTGCCCTTCACTATTCTATCTCCACCATAGGTAGCATCGTTGAACAGAGGATGCCCGATGTGCTTCATGTGCACCCTTATCTGGTGCGTCCTACCTGTCTCCAACCGCAACTCCACCAACGTCACGTAATTAAATCGTTCCAGTACCTTGTAATGGGTGATCGCTTCCTTACCATGTTCCCCATCCGGAAACGCATCCATCACTTTCCTGAATCGGAGATTTCTGCCGATGTGCGCCACTATGGTCCCCTCGTCTTCAGGCAGGTCGCCCCACACAAGAGCTATGTACCTGCGATATACGGTGTGCTTCTTGAACTGTGCCGCGAGTTTCGTCATGGCGTCATCAGTCTTCGCGATCACTATAAGGCCGGTGGTATCTTTATCTATCCTGTGCACAAGCCCTACCCTGTACAGGTGACTCACTTCTATATTCTCCTGCTGCAGATAAAAAGAGAGCGCATTGACCAATGTACCGCTATAATTGCCGCACCCCGGATGCACTACCATACCCGCCGGTTTATTGATGATCATCAATGTCGCGTCCTCATAGGCAATATCAAGTGGAATATCCTCAGGAATAACTTCCTGACTCTCCGGTCTTCTGGTCTCAAATACTACTATTACATCGCCGGCCTTTACCTTGTAGTTCGACTTTACAACCTTGTCATTCACCAGAACAAACCCGTCGTCAATGGCCTGCTGCACCTTATTCCGGGTCGCCCCTTCCAATCGGTTCAGCACAAATTTATCCAGCCGAAGGGGTTCCTGACGTTTATCCGTTACAATGCGCAGCCGCTCCACAGGCTCATCGCCGGCTTCAATTAGCTCCGCCTCCGGATCTTCGTCATCCCAAATATCTTCTGTTTCGTTTGCTTCAGACATGCGGCAAATATAAGCGATTACCCTCCAACCCACACGACACCTGTGTCAGCCAAAATTTTCTTCCAAATTTCGTCGGATTTATGTCCTATTTGTTGAAACTTCGTTAAATTTAATTGATGAAACAATTCAGTTTATATCCACCATCTGCAACCAAAGCTCCCAAACCGGGCCAGATTCTAATAGCGGAACCATTACTGAATGATGCTAATTTCACCAGGTCGGTTATCCTGCTATGCGAGCATAGCGACGAAGGCTCGGTGGGCTTCGTGCTCAATCATCCCACAGAGATCAGACTTGGAGATATCATCGATGGGCTTCCATCCGGCGGACCAACAGTATTTAAGGGTGGCCCGGTTCAGCCCGACACACTTCATCTCATGCACCGCGTGCCACAGTATCTTGGTCAGGGCAAAAAGATCACAAATGGTGTGTATTGGGGTGGCTCGTTCGACGATCTGTACGACGTCACCACCAGCAAGCCTTTCAATGAATCAGACATTCGCCTTTTTCTAGGCTATTCAGGCTGGGCACCCGGCCAGCTCGAGGATGAGATAAAAGAAGGAACCTGGCTCATTGCCGATGCCAGTGAAGAAATGATCTTTAACGCCAGCAACGACGAACTGTGGAAACTGGCCATAGCATCACTCGGCAGAAAATATGCGCACCTCGCGCACATACCTACCGATCCACAGATGAATTGATTCTCTGTAAAACGTTGGAATTAATTACCTGATATAACCAAGTATCTTCAGCATGCTTTGTGGTGTCTGCTCGCGGGCATATAACCAATCCTCCAGCTTGCCGTCCTTGCCATACTCCACCACTATATGTTTAGGGCTCGGTATCATACAATGTTTGATACCACCATATCCGGCCAACTGGTCCTGATAGGCCCCCGTGTGGAAGAACCCGATATAAAGGGGCTCAGGGCTTTTTTCTTTATCAAGCTTCGGCAGGAACACTGCATTGATATGCTCCTCCGATGTGTAGAAATCATGACTATCACAGGTCAGTCCGCCAAGGTGAACTTCATGATATTCCTTATCCCACTTATTGATCGGCAACATAAGGAACTTCTCCCCTATACCCCACGTGTCCGGCAATGTAGTGATGAACGAACTGTCGATCATATACCATATCTCACGGTCATTCTGCATCTTCTCATCCAACACGCTATACACAACAGCACCTGCCTCTCCAACCGTAAATGACCCGAACTCCGTATAGATATCCGGAACATCTACCTTGTTTTTGCGACAGACCTTCTTTATTGTAGACACGATCTCATTGATCATGTAATTATAATCGTAATCAAAGTTCAGCGAGTGCTTTATCGGCAATCCACCACCAATGTTCAATCCCTCCAATTCAGGACAAACCTTTTTCAATTGGCAATAGATATTGAGCACCTTGTTCAGTTCACTCCAGTAATAAACGTCGTCCTTAATCCCCTTGTTCATGAAGAAGTGGAGCATCTTCAGCCTGAACTTCTCATTCCCCTTTATCTTATCTACATAGAACTCAAGTACATCCCTGCTCCTGATACCCAACCTTGAAGTATAGAAGTCAAAAGTAGGCTCCTCTTCGCTCGCTATCCTGATACCGATGTTCACCGGATGTTTGGCCCTTATAGATTTTTTGTAATCTTCAAACTCGTTCTTATTATCAATGATAGGTATCACATTCTTGAACCCGCCATTGATCAGCTTCGCTATGTTGCGTGTATACTGACGTGTTTTAAAACCGTTGCAGATCACAAATATATCCTTCGTGATTTTCCTCCTTTTGTACAACTGCCAGATGATATCAATATCGTAAGCAAAAGAAGTCTCAAGATTAACACCGTGTTTCAGTGTTTCTTCAACTATGAATGAGAAATGTGAACTCTTAGTACAGTAGCAGTAAACATAATTGCCATCATATTTATGCTTCCTTATTGCGTCGGCAAACATCTTCTTTGCCTTGTTGATCTGCATACCTATTTTCGGCAGATACGTCAGTTTGAATGGCGTTCCGTATTTTTCAATCAGGTATTTCATATCCACCCCGTTGAATGTGAGGTTGTTGTTGTCATTCACGTCAAATCCTTCCTGAGGAAAATGGAAGGTTTGGTGTACGAGGTCGGTATATGTATTGTTCATCTACAGCAACAAAAAACGGTGGTTAGTACAGATTATTTACTCAACAAAATTAATTATTTACCAACAGGATTAAGTGTTTTTTAAAAATAATTAATCCTGATATTTCTCATCCCGCAAATGCCCTTATTCTGCAGCATTAAGATACATGTCGGGCCCTTGCAGCACCTCCATCAACCGCTCAGGATATTTGCACGCCTTGAACCCGTACTTCTCATACAATCCATGCGCGTGGATTGTAGAAAGCATCATCCTTCGCAAATGCTTCACCCAAGGCATAGTCAGCAACACGTCCATCATGGCAGTACTCAGGCCCTTGCCTCGGTGAGCATCCACCACAAATACATCTGCAAGATAAGCGAAGGTCGCGTAGTCTGTCACCAGACGCGCATACCCCACCTGACGCCCATCATATAGCACCCCAACACAGAACGAGTGGTCGAATGCTGTCTTAACCAACCCGAAAGGTATCCCCTTACTCCAATACGCCTCCTCCGACAGCCACCGGTGAATGTCCTCTAACACTATCTTCTCCTTATCCGTCGTAATGGTATATCCATCTTTTTCTATGGTCAACTGCTCCATAACATTGCATTGTTTTACTATTAGCTCCTGATGTCCCTCGGCAAACTACTGCTTTGCATCGCGCAGCTGCTTATAGCCCTTGTTCACCAAAAACACACTCACTGCAATAGCTACAAAAGCAAGGACAATGTAAATATTCAATTGCTCATCAAGTAGCATACTGCCGGCCAGCACTGCTATCAACGGATTCACGTAGGCATATATCGTTGCGACGCCCACCGGGAGAACATCCAGAACATACATGTATGCCGCATAAGCCAGCACCGATCCAAAAATAATAAGGTACACCAGCGCTGCCACACCATCAGCATCCCACAGTTTAAAAGTCGAAAGATCATCGGCAACCGGACTGATCATCAACATAAAGAAACCACCAAACATCAGTTGCATCCCGCTATTGAATAACGCGTTACTTGACTTGCCATGTTTCTTATTAAGAGTACTGCCAAATGCCCAGCTCGCGGTCGCAAGCAGTGTTACAGCCATACCTCCCAAATACCGCGGATCAGACATCTCTGCGAAGTTCTGCCTGAAGATCAGCCCTACTCCCGCAAATCCCAACACCATACCTCCCACTATAGCTGCATTCAGCTTCTCCCTACCTGCCGACAACAACCCGAATAGAACAGCGAACATCGGCATTAAAGAACACAACAATGCGGCAATGCCGCTGGGTATATACTTCTCTCCCCAGGTCACACCTCCGTTACCTATCGTCAGCATAAGAAAACCCATTATCATTTGTCGCACTACTGCCTGCCGCGTCAATCCTATATTCCTATCCCTCAACACTCCCACCAGTATAAGAATGACTCCGGCCACCACCTGCCGCACCCCTGCAAATAAAAATGGTGGATAATGCAACACCCCTACCCTGATCGCGAGGTAAGTAGTCCCCCACACGATGCAGATAAACACCAATGCCAGATATGCTTTCGTTTGTTTTGTCATATTCATTCCGCCATCGGGCGATGGCCGCAAAGGTGAGCATTTTTATAATACCTGCCCGACATCTAAACGCATGAGTGCACCAATTATTTTACAATCTTACATGCCGTCTTCAACCGCCCTTCTTTCACAATTTTACGTAATGCATTCTCGTCACCGGCCGTAGTACAATCCCATACTTCCGTGATACCGCGCTTTTCAGTGATCAGGTAATAAAGATCTTCCGCCGTCGGTCGCGCATGTACCATCTTAGCATATTCCGCTCTCGTTATTGCCAGCACGGCAGTGGTCACCGACACATTTTGCGTTGAAACCCAATAATCGTTCGCAAGCAGTTTAGGCACATTCTTATTTACATCCGCCGGCCTTGGCACCCAACTCACTTTCCTGCCATCGGACGACAAACCAACAAGCACGTACTTGTTGCAGTCGTGCCTGCTCTTAAACACATAGGCACTGCGGCCCGTTTTCGTCTGACCCGCTGCAGTATATGACAAGGAGACTATGGCAATAATAACTCGAAAACCTAATGATCTCATATCACATGCAAAAGTATAAAGGATCCCAAAAAAGAAGAGAGCTTCTAGCGAAGCTCTCTTCTTTATATCAATTTCAGTCACTTACTAGTTCTTTACAAAAGTCCTTGAAGCAACTTTCATACCGTTATTGATGAACATCACCGTGTACACACCTGCAGACAGTTCGCTCACATTAAGGTTACCCTTACCATTTCTCAACAGAGATGTTTCAATTTCCCTGCCAAGCATGTCAACCAGTTTCACACTCACAACATCTGATGATGTGATACCACGAACTTCGATATTCAGTGTAGCAGTAGCCGGGTTAGGGAACAACTTAACATCAACAGTTCCTACAGCAACCGGATCAACTCCTGTTGGCTTATTGTAGTAAACTTTCTGGAAGCATCCGTCACGACCGGCGATCACCCAGTAATTCCTTGTAGTGAATTTAGGATCAGGCAAGTAGTAAGACTGCTGTATTGCACCCGGAATGATGTTTGAATCAAGCGTAACAGCATCATCATAACCCCACTGGTAGCTTGATGAAGTATTATCAGTACAGATCAGCTCTTCAGCAAAGTACTTAACTTCAGGAGTATAAGCCGGAGTACTGTTAACTGTAACCACAAAACTATCAGTTACGAAACATCCTGTTGCTGTGATCTGAGTAGTCAAACGAACGATCGCTGTACCAACAGTATCAAAATTCACAACAGCGTTCTGCTTGTCAGGACTTGTAGCGTATACACTTGCGTTTGTAGCACTCCATGCATAATTGAGTCCCGCTGGTGGCGCCTGCTCAGCTCCGAAGTTCTGGTACTGCGCGTTAGCACAGATCACTGAAGCAGGATGAACTGTAATATTCGTGTGTGGAGCCATTACATTAACCGTCACAACACGTGTAGCAATGTCAGTACCGCAACTTGTAGTAACAGCATAACTGATAGTAGTAGTACCAGCTACCAGACCGGTAACAACACCCGATGCATTGATGCTTGCGATTGCAGGGTTGCTGCTTGTCCACACACCGCCTGAAACTGTGCTCGACAATGTGCTGCTGTAGTTGATACAAAGACTTGCGTTGCCCGACAGATCACCTGCGTCAGGTGAAGGTTTCACAAGCATATTGAATACTGATGTATCCCTGCTGCAGTCATTTACAGAAATGTATGACAACACTACAGTACCTGCAGCCAAACCGAACACTTTACCTTCAGCATTGATCTTAGCGATAACTGTGTCACTTGAACTCCATGTTCCTTCGCTGCCCGACGTAGTGATCACGGTGCTGTCATTCAGACAAAGTTCAGCAGCGCCGGTGATTGTACCTGCGTTTGCAAGCGCTTTCACGCGCACATCAAGTGTAGAAGCACATCCTGTACCAATTGTGTATGACACAGTAACAACGCCCGAAGAAACACCTGTCAGCGTACCGTCGGTAGCTATTGTAGCCAATGTCACATCTGTAGTGCTCCATGTACCACCCGATGTAAGTGTAGTATAAACTTGTGTTGAACCAACACATACACTGTCAACACCACCTATAGCCGTTGGCAGAGGATCAACGACTATTGTCTTTGTAACATCACAACCCGCAACAGGAGTCTCATAAGTTATTGTTGCAGAACCGGCAGATACACCAGTAACTACACCGGAAGTACCTACTGTAGCAACACCAATGTTGCTGCTCGACCAGATTCCGCCAATGTACGTGTTAGTGAATGGTGTTGTAGATCCTTCGCACACATTAGTTGCTCCAACAATCGGATTAAGCGTTGGCTCAACAGTTACTAACTGAGTAATATAACATGCTGAGGTAAGTGTATAAGTAATTGTTGTAGTACCCGTACCCGCGCTCACAACGTTACCGAACACATCGATAGTTGCAACCAGCGGATTGCTGCTGCTCCATGTACCACCGGTCAATGGATTAGAAAGGAAAGTACTGCCACCAACACACATAAACGGCGTACCGGATATTGACGGCGGAATCGGATTCACAGTTACTTGCTTAGTGATGTAGCAACCTGTTGCCAGCAATGTGTAGCTGATAGTCACGATTCCCGGACTAACTGCTGTAACCTCTCCGCTTGTAGAACCTACAGTTGCGATTGAAGTGTTGTTGCTCGACCATGTACCGAATGGAGTAGAATTTGCGAATATTGTGCTCGACCCCATACAGATCTCTGCAGTACCGGTAATTGATGCAGGAAGAGGATTTACTACTACAAATCCTGTCGCAACACAACCGGTAGGCAATGTATAACTGATTGTAGCGCCACCTGCTGACATACCATTAACTATACCCGTAGTTGAACCAACAATTGCAATTGTTGTATTGCTGCTCGTCCAGACACCGCCTGGAGATGTTGGCGTAAGTACGGTAAAACCACCCTCACACACATTCATAGAACCTGTCAAAGGACCTGGAACAGGATTTACAGTAACAATTGTTGTCCTGTAACATCCGGTACCAAGAATAGTATATGTAATATTAGAAGTACCAACTGTAACACCGGATACAATACCGCTGGTCAGACCGATCGGCGCAACAGCAGGGTTACTTGAAGTCCAGATACCGCTAAATGGTGATCCGTTGGTAAGTACTGTTGTGCTTCCCATACAAATGCTATCTGAACCACCTATCAATGGAGGAGTAGAATGCACCGTCACTGTGAATGATGTCATGCATCCGCCGGGAAGTGAATAATCTATTTGAACAACGTCATTTGCTATACCGGTCACTACACCTGTAGAGATATCAACAGAAGCAACCGAGATATTATTGCTGCTCCATGAACCACCACTCACTGCGTTAGACAGTGTGATCGATTGACCCATACAAACTTCAGCCGGACCGGTGATTGGAGACGGAGCAGGATTTACTACAATGTTAGTAGTAACCTTACATCCGATACCCAATGTATACGTTACTGTCGCTGTACCTGGTGCAACACCCGTTACAAGACCACTTGCCAGATCCACCGTCGCAACACTTGTGTTGCTGCAGCTCCAGGTACCACCTATTGAACTATTTGACAACAACGATGTACTGCTTGCGCATATTGTTGTGTTGCCTGTGATCGCTGGCGGAGCAGCTGTTACCGTTACAATCGCTGTTGCCTGACATCCGCCGGCCACAGTATAACGTATTGTTGTCGTGTTGTACGTCATTGCTGTACCGGTAACTATACCCGTACCTGCGTCAACGGTCGCTACTGTATTATCATCGCTGCTCCAGATTCCTCCCGGAACACCATTTGTAAGTGTTGTTGTGTTGCCTGAGCAAATTGACATAACACCGGCAATAGCAGTAGGCACCGCGCTAACTGTTGCTACTGTATATGCCCTGCAACCTGAAGGCAAAGAATATGTGATCATGCTTGTTCCGGAAGAAAGACCGGTAAGCATACCTGTTGTTACGTTGATGATTGCACGCGATGGAAC